>NZ_CP117268.1:306127-612255 GCF_007000325.2 Rhizobium rhododendri
ACCTGCAGGTTGGAAAGCTTTTTCTCGTGGATGAGGATGTAGGGATCCTCAAGCTCAACCCGCATCTTGTCCTGATTGGTGACGAAATAGGGGCTGAGATATCCGCGGTCGAACTGCATGCCTTCGACGACTTCCAGCTCGGTTTCAGCCGTTTTGGCTTCCTCGACCGTGATAACGCCCTCATTACCGACTTTTTCCATTGCTTCAGCAAGATACCGGCCGATCTCCTCGTCGCCGTTGGCGGAGATGGTGCCGACCTGGGCGATTTCGGAATTGCTGGTGATCTTGCGAGCGTTGGCTTTCAGTTCATTGACGACCGCATCGACGGCGATGTCGATGCCCCGCTTTAGGTCCATCGGGTTCATGCCGGATGCCACCGCCTTGGCACCTTCCTTGACGATCGCCTGGGCCAGAACAGTCGCGGTGGTGGTGCCGTCGCCGGCGAGATCGTTGGTCTTTGACGCCACTTCGCGTAGCATCTGTGCGCCCATGTTTTCGAACTTGTCTTCAAGCTCAATTTCCTTGGCGACAGATACGCCGTCTTTGGTAATGCGCGGTGCGCCGAACGACTTGTCGATAACAACGTTGCGACCTTTCGGGCCGAGCGTGACTTTCACGGCATTCGCCAGAACGTCGACCCCACGCAGCATGCGTTCACGGGCATCGGTGTTGAATTTGACTTCTTTCGCAGCCATTTTTTTAACTCCTCAATAGGCAGCTATTTGACTGATGGTTAGACAGGTCAGGCTCAGGCGGCCTTCTTCTGCTCGACTTGGGCCTCGATAACGCCCATGACGTCGCTTTCCTTCATGATCAGCAGGTCTTCGCCGTTGATCTTGATTTCGGTGCCGGACCACTTGCCGAACAGGATGTGGTCCCCGGCCTTGACGTCGAGCGCCTGGATCTGACCGGCTTCATTCCGCGCGCCGGGCCCGACGGCGATGACTTCGCCTTCCTGCGGCTTTTCCTTGGCGGTATCGGGGATGATGATGCCGCCCTTGGTCTTCTCTTCAAATTCGACGCGACGGACGAGAATGCGATCATGAAGCGGTCTAAACGACATGTTTTCCTCCATGGACAAACAATGTTGACGTTGTTGCCCGGCCGGATTGCCACAGTCGGGCGGGAACGAAACCTCTTTGAGCGTTTCGTGCAAAAAATCTATTTTCCTATTTTTTTGATTTCAAGAGGGTATCGGAGAAAAATTAGCACTCGGTTTTGACGGCTGCTAACACTCTGGAAAGGCATGATAATATCATTTTTTCGTTTGGAAAGGTTGATGACCGCAGACAGTTGAGGCATCCTCCTGATGTCACAAAACGGAGATGAAAGCATGAATTTTTCATCTGATCTGGAGCGCCAGCTGAAAGGCTATGGGCTGACAACCGCCCATATTCTCTATCGCATCCCGGATTTCGAATCCGTCCTGCAGACCTACGTCTGGCAGGATTACGATCTCGCCCCTGACTTTCCCGAAATGCGCAGGTTCTTGGATTTCTGGCAGGCTTCCCTCGATGGGCCGCTGCATTCGGTGCGTTATAGCCACCAGCGCCTGATCGGCCCCAATGAGTGGCGGCGCGTCGACGGGGAATTCCAACTCCACTGAGGCTTGAAGCTGATTTCCTCACTTCCTAGCTCATCGGGCGGCCGAGGCTTGATGAGCTCTGCCGACTTGTCCACGTTTGTATGGAGTGAGGCCGCATGGAAGAAAACATCAATATCATCAAAAGCGCAAGCATCCCCGAGCGGGAGGAGATCATCGTCGATTTTGCCCGTTGGCTTGAGACCGCCTCACAGGAGGCTGTGGTGTATGGCGAGGGACGTTTTGCGATACTGTCGGCCAATATGGCAGAAGCAATCCGCATCAATGCCGATGAACTTGCTCGTGACAGGCCCGAGGTTGCCGAGCGGGTCTTGCAGCAGGCCTTTGCGATGATATCGCAATTCAAGGCAGCTTATCCGCATCGTGTTATCAGCCGCTCTGTACATTAAGCCGCGAGGCAGACAATCGGACCAACCGACCGTTTCACAAGGACGATCGGCGCGGTCGTTGCCGCGTGTTTCAGGCTGCGTGTCATTCGAGAAGTTCTTGTCCGGGACAAGGCGAGCGAATTTTTTCACAATGGCCCTTGAACCTAAAAATTGCAAAAACCAATTCGAATGAGGTCAGCCGCTGATGACAGGTCCGACATCGGTCCGACGCTGCCTTTTGGCGCTTCCGTAACCATGCTGCTTAGAGGAGGATATGGCTATGGCAACATCTTACGACTATGCACCGCTGTTCCGCTCGAGCGTCGGCTTCGATCGGGTGCTCAACCTTCGGGAAAACGCTGAGCGCGCCCGCTTGACCAACGACTGGCCGCGCTTCGACATAGTCAAGAATGATGACGACACCTACCGGATATCGATCGCGGTGGCTGGCTTTGCCCGGGACGACCTCGACATCAGCTTACAGTCCAAGCTGCTGACTGTCACTGGCAGGAAGCAGGAAGCATCCACCGATTGCTGCCTGCATCGCGGTATCTCCGCCCGTCCGTTCGAGCACCGGTTCGAGCTTGCCGATCATGTCCGGGTGAACGGAGCAGATCTGAGCAACGGTGTCCTGTCGATCGATCTCATTCACGACATCCCAGAGGCCCTAAAGCCGCGCACAATCTCAATCCAAAACGAGGCCGCTTTGACCTCTGCCGCTCACGCGCAGATCGAAGCTCGCAAGGCTGCTTGACTCTGTCGTCTTGGCTAAACCGGGCGCAGTTGTAGCGGCGCCCATCAACATTCGGGGTTGGAAAGGAGAGAGCTATGAAATCCGATATGTTCAGACAGCCCGTTTCCATTCTTGTCGGTCTTGGCTTTCCGACGGAAGTATGCGGCGTGATGGACGCCTACCGGCATCTCATCGAATGGCCTGCCTCACTTAGAGACCCAGCCCATTCGGTTGTGCTCAAGGCATGCAATGCCGCGTTGCGGGGTGAGATCGAAGCAGAGACCGTGCGGGGACTGTTTGCCGCCTTTGCCGAGAAACACGATCTGCTGGCGCCCGAAACAAACGTGATCGCCCCGTCACGCCAGCGGCGTGACCGGGATCCTCAGGTACGATGAGGTAGACCGATGATGCACACAATGTTGCAGCAGGCCGCCAACAATGCAATGGCGATGGGGCCGTCGGTTCTTATTCAGGGCATGAAGCTTCGGAGGCCGATCGACGTGGTGAGAGCGCCGACTCTTTCCGTCGATGACAAGCGCGCTATCCTCGCGGCGTGGGCGTCGGATTTCTATGCGATCGACTCAAAGCCCGGCCTTCGTCAACTGCCAGGAACGCCAGAGCCAATCGCGATCGATGAAGTGCAATCTGGCCTCGAAGAGCTCGATCGGCGGTATGGGATCTGATGGGTTGCGTGTTCAGGCTAACTGCTTGATCGCCTGTTCGAGCGACCGCTGACCGTCGCATCGGCACCTCACGGGTTTCAGGGGGCGATACGACGTTAGCAAGACATTTGGGGACCCCACTGCCGGGCACTCTGTTGTCACTATGCCGGAAGGAGCCCGGCAATGCGATAGGCGTCGATCAAGGCATCATAGAGTGTTATGTCTGATCGACTCCTTGCCATTAGCTGGGCGCCGGCCACGGCGGCGAAGATGGCATGAGCTCGTGCTTCGCTCTCTTCATGGCCGACAATCCCTGCAGCAAAAAGGGTTTTGCTCAGCCACGCCACGTTGACATCGGCGAAAGTCTGCACTTCTTTTTTTAGCGCCTCAGGCAAGTCGTCGTACTCGGCACCCATGAAGCTGCAGAGGCACATGCGGTTGTCGTTCTGCAACGCCCAACGAAATGTCTCAGGATATCGATGCAGGGAGCGGCCCGGATCGTGCGGCGTCTCTGCCAGCAGACCCTCAAGGTATTCGGCCGAGTCTTCCCAGTATCGCTTCGCCACGGCGGTCGCGAGATCCGCCTTGCTCGGGAAGTGGTAGTAGAGGCTTGCGGCCTTGATGCCAACATCCGCCGCCAGATCGCGGACGCTCAGTCCTCCGTAACCATGCGCCTGCGCCATTGTTCTGGCTGCCAGCAAAATCTTCTCTCGAGAATCCGAACTCATTGTCTACCTCGCTTCCGGTTTCGTTCTAGCGGCAGGAAGGGGCTTGACCAACCAATTTTTACGCTCTAGCTTTTGACTACCAAACGTTAGGTAGATATACAAGCGAATCTCAAAGGAGCCTCACATGAGCACAACTCTCACCAATCTCGATGCCACCAAACTGGCCGAACTTATCCGCACCAGGGATATCTCGCCCGTTGAAGTCGTCCAGGCGCACCTGGATCGGATCGCTTCAGTCAACCCAAAGGTCAATGCGATCGTCTCGCTGGCAGAAGGCGCACTCGACGCTGCCAGGTCAGCAGAGGCATCCGTCCTCGCCGGCGAAAAGCTCGGCCCACTCCATGGCGTCCCATTCACAGTCAAGGATTCAATCGACACAGCAGGTGTCCTCACGCAGCGCGGTTCGCCCATCTTCAGGGGCCGCACTCCAGATGCCGACGCCACAAGTGTTGCCCGAATGAAGGCGGCTGGCGGCATCCTCCTGGCAAAGACCAATCTTCCGGAATTCTCCTACTGGATCGAAAGCGACAACCTGCTTACGGGCCGCTCGAACAACCCCTGGAACCTCGACCGCACACCTGGGGGGTCGAGTGGCGGCGAGTCCGCTGCAATTGCCGCCGGCATGTCGCCGCTGGGTCTGGGCACCGATCTGGCGATCTCCATCCGTGGACCGGCGGCGCAGACCGGCATCACATCGATGAAAGCAACCCATGGCCGCATCCCCATGACGGGGATCTGGCCGCGGGCACCTTGCCGCTTCTGGCATGTCGGTCCGATGGCCCGTAGCGTTCGCGACGTCGCATTGGCCTATTCGTTGATGGTCGGGCCGGACGGGGCGGATGGCTTTGCATCGAGCACGGCCCAGTTCGATACGGGCGTCGGGACGTCGCCAGATCGTCCGATCCGTGTTGGCTGGCTGGTCGAACCTGGATTTGGTCCGATCGACTTGGAGGTGGCCGCCACCGTTAAGGCCGCCGCCGAAGCGCTCGAAGGCCAGGGCGCGATCATTGAGCAGGTTCGTATTCCGGCGCTTGAGAAGGATTTTGCGCTCGATGTGTTCAACCGCCTTCACGTGATGGAGATGAAGCCCGATTTCGCGGAGGCGACGGCCCGTCGCGGCCAGGACGAATTGTACATGATGGCAAAAGCCATGCTTGCTGCGCCCGACACCATTATGAAGGACTATATTGAAGCCGAGCAGGCGGCCGAGCGCCTGAGGGATGGTTTTGCCGACTATTTCCAGCGCTACGATGCGCTGATCACCCCTGTGCAGCCAATCCCGGCCCAGAAACATGGCACTACGGAGTTCCTGATCAACGGCCAGACTGTAGATGCGACCTATCTCCAGGGCTCGACCGTGCCCCTGAACGTCACTGGCCTGCCGGGTTTGACAATGCGGTTTGGTACCAGCCACGACGGCATGCCGATCGGCATCCAGTTGGTTTCAAGGTGGCAGGCAGAAACGACGATCCTGCACCTTGCTGCACTGCTGGAATCGGTCAGTACGGTTCGCGATCTGCGGCCCGTCGTCTGAATTGACGCAACCAGAGCACTCCGGCATAACCGCGGTGCTCAGTTGCCTGCTGTCATTCCAAGAAGACAGGTCAAACGGGAAGTGTCATCCGCATGAGCAGACCGCCTTTGGCAGGAAGCTCCGCTTCCACATGGCCGCTGTGGCTGGCGAAAGCATGTTTGGTGATTGCCAATCCGAGTCCGAAGCCGGGGGTACCTTCAGGCACATCGTTTCCACGGCGGAACGGCTGGAATATGGCGGCGAGGATGTCTTTCGCTATGCCGGGTCCTTCATCGAGGACTGTGATGACGAAGTTTTGGCCGGCTCTTTCTGCGCAAATGACAACCCTTGAATCCGGCGGCGCGTATTTTACTGCATTGCGCACGACGTTTTCGATAGCCCTGTAAATAAGCTCGCCATTTACCGATGTGACGAAAGATTTCGCGCCTTCGTAGGTGACGTGGATGTTGCGGGAGGCGCCTTCAAAAGCGCAGTCATCGACAATCTCCTGAAGAAAATCGACCAGATCGACAGTCTGCCGCTCCATTGGCTGTTTGTCGCTCGCCGTCAGTCTCGCGAGCGTCAAAACTTCACCGACGAGGTCGTCCATCCGCGCGATCTCTCGCTCAAGGCGCTCGGCCATAGCCTGCAACCGGCTGGGATTCTGCTTCAGCAGCCCCACGGCCGCCTGAAGTCGAGATAGGGGCGACCGAAGCTCGTGAGACACGTCGTGGAAAAGACGTCGCTGGATATCCTGGAAATCCTGAAGACGGGCGGCTGTCACGTCGAAGTCATGGGCGAGCGCTTGAATCTCGTCTCTTTTCAGATTGGTGTCGCCGCCAATCCTGACATCGAAGTGACCCTGCGCAAGTGCGCGAAGACCGCCTCGCAACTGCTCTACCGGTCGTGTCAGATACTGGGCTAGCCAATAGGCCGTAACCGCAGCAGCGAGCATTGCCGACGACCAGGGGACGAGCTTTGGCAGATTGCGCGCCAAAAAATCGATTTCTGTTGTGACTGCGATCACTTGATAGCACTGGCCACCATAGAGGATACGTCGCTCGAATTGACCCGTAACCTTTGTTGCACATGCCATGGAATCTCCAATGACCGCCAGGCTCAGATGAACGGGTGAGGGTGTCGTGGCGACTGCCGTCAGGTATTGTTGTGTTATCCCAACACCGTTTTTCGCCAAGAGCACTGCGGCTGTATCAAGTGCCAGGCCTGTTCTTTGATCGCGAAGTTCCTCGGGGAGGGGTACTACGCCGAAAACGGAATTGATGACGAACAATAGCGCAAGCGACGCCGCCATCGTCAGCCAGACAATCGCGAAAATTCTCCAGAAGAGCCTCCGCATCAGAGTGCCTGCACCAGCTGGTATCCTTGCCCACGGATCGCGCGGATCCACGAGGTGCCGTCAGCACGAACACCGAGCTTTTGACGGACGCTGCTGATGTGCACATCTATGCGCCGGTCAAACGGCGTCAGCGGTCGACCGAATGCACGCCGGGAGATTTCCTGTTTCGGTACAAGCTGTCCGGCGTTGCGCGCCAACACGTCGAGAATATTGTATTCGGCACCCGTTAATTCTAGCGGCTTTCCCTGCCATTGCGCTGCTCGGCCCGCAGAATTCAGGATCAGGTCGCCGACACGAAGAATATCCTGTTCATCAAGTCGGCCTCCGGCTCGCCGGAGGATGGCGCGGATGCGCGCGACAAGCTCACCCGGAGAGCAGGGCTTGGCGACATAATCGTCGGCGCCGAGGTTAAGGCCGGAAATCCGGTCGATGTTGTCCCCTTTCGCCGTGAGCATCAGGACGGGAACATTGCCAAGGCGGCGGATACGCTGCAACGCATCGATGCCGTTCATTCTCGGCATCATGACGTCGAGAACGATGATGTCGACCGATTGGTCGGCGGCACCGGAGATGCCGACCCGGGCGTCAGTCGATGTTTCGACGTCGAATCCCTCTTCCACGAGATATTCGCTGAGAAGCGTCGTCAGCTCGATATCATCGTCGATGAGAAGAACTTTCGGCATCTTGGCTTCCACGTTGTCAGAGATAAACGAATATACAGAAGATGGCGAACCGGTAGAAGTTTTACACAACTTTACACTTCCTTAACGGCGCTTAACATCGCAGTCGCTATCAGAAGATCCGTCGGCAATTGCCTCGGAGCCAGTTTGACCAAGATGACCATAGCCCAAGCCCGGTTTCTCTGGCCGAGCGTCCGTGAAAATGCTCCTCCCAGGTCCAACGGCGCATTACCGGCCAACCGCCATTTCCATGTTGCCCGACATCATCGTCTCTGGGCAGGCCTTAACGGAGCGCCCCGCCAGTTGTGCGCGCTGCTTCTGGTCGCCGGCGGGCTCAGTGGCTGCGTCGTGGGTCCGGACTACCAGAAGCCAAGCTTCCCTATGGCTGCAAGCTGGAGCGGGAAGGCGGCCGTCCATGCCGATAAGCCGCCTCAGTTGGCTGAGTGGTGGAAGCAAATAAAGGACCCAATTCTGGACGATCTCATCGCGCAGGCCGTTGCCGCGAACCTAGATGTTGCCACCGCAAAGGCCAAGGTGCGCGAAGCGCGTGCCAGCTATCGAGAGCAGGTGGGCACACTGCTTCCATCGCTCGAGGGTACGGCATCTGCGACGCGCAATCGCACCGCCGCTGCCGCCGGCGCGCCGGCGACGATCTACAACAATTACCAGCCGGGCTTCGATGCAAGCTGGGAACTCGATCTGTTCGGAGGCAACAAGCGCGCGGCGGAAGCCGCGAAATACGGGGTCGATGCGGCAGACGAGGAATTGCGCGATACGCTCGTGACCCTGATCGGGGACGTTGCCACCTATTACATTCAGGCACGGGAATACCAGCAGCTCACCGAACTGGCTCGCGATTCTTCCAAATCCCAGAGCCAGACTGCATCGCTCACACGGACGGAATATGGGGCGGGCGGCTCATCGATGGTGGATGTCTCCAAGGCCGAGGCGCAGGCTGCCTCCACCCATGCCGATATCCCGACCTATGAAATCTCCTATGCCAAGTCCGTCAACAGGTTGGGTGTGCTGCTCGGCAAGTCCCCGCTCCTGCTTGACGGCCTTCTTGGCAAGAAATCGAGGCTTCCAGCGCCTCCTCCGAGGCTATCGGTCGGAATACCCGCTGACATCTTGAACACCCGACCCGACGTCCGCCAGGCTGAACGGCAACTGGCCCAGGCGACCGCAAAGATCGGTGAGGCTGAGGCCAACCGGTATCCCTCGGTGAGCCTGACCGGATCCATCAATTCATCTGCCGCGAGCGTCTCGGAGCTCGGAAAGAAATCCACGATCGGCTGGTCGTTCGGGCCGTCGCTTACAATCCCAATCTTCAAGGGTGGCCAGTTGAAGGCAGCGGTCGATGTCGCCAAGGCGCAGCGCGACCAATACGTGTTCGCTTATCAGTCAGCCGTCCTCTCCGCTTTGGAGGACGTTCAAAACGCCATCGTTTCCCTCAATCGATCGCGTGCCCGGTCGGTGGACCTCGGCAAGGCTGTCGAAGGCTATCGCACGGCCGCCAATCTCTCCAAAAAGCTCAAGACATCCGGTGAAGGCGATCTGTTCGATGTGCTGGACGCCGAGCGCTCGCTGTACTCCGCTCAACAGAACCTCATCGAGACCAGGACCGATATCGCCACTTACTACGTCTCGCTGAACAAAGCCCTCGGGGGCGGTTGGACCGGCCCAATTGACATTTCACAGCCTGCCGCGCGCGATCTGGTCGAAGCGCCGCACCTACGAGCAAAGCCAATCGCCCAATGACAAATTCGCGCCAAATCGAACCGACTGAAAATTCCCGACATCGCTCTAACCGTCTCGTTCATCGGGTGCTGGCGACTGCCATCGTCACCTGTTGGGTAGGCGTGGCACAGGTCTCGGCGGAAGAACAGGCAAAGACCGAGGGAGCAGCTGCATTGACGGTGGTCGCGGTCAAGCCGGAAACCAAGGACTGGCCCGAAACCGTGCCGGCGACCGGCTGGCTCAAGCCGTGGCATGAAGCCGTCATTGAATCCGAAACGAGTGGGCTGCGTATCACCGAGGTCCTGGCGGACGTCGGCAGCGTTGTAAAAAAGGGCGACATTCTGGTTCGGCTCAACCAGGAGACAGTAATTGCGGATCTGCGCAAGGAGGAAGCCGCTGTCGTATCCAAGCAGGCATCCCTGACAAAGGCGAAAGCGGATGCTGACCGGGCCCGCCAAATGAGCGGTTCGGGAGCACTTTCCGATCAGAAGCAAGTTGAATATCTCACGACAGAACAAAGTGCGCAGGCGGACCTCGATTCCGAACAGGCTACGCTTACAAGCCAGCGCATCAAACTTGCGCAAACCACGATTGCCGCCGTCGATGACGGCATCATCACGTCGCGATCCGCGTCCTTGGGTGCCGTGGTATCCACAGGAACGGAGTTGTTTCGTCTCACGCGTCAGCAACGCATCGAGTGGCAGGCTGAGATTCCGACCCAATATCTTATGAAAATCAAAGAGGGGCAAACCTCGGAGATCAGACGTCCCGACGGCGCAACTTTCAAGGGTACCGTCAGGCTCATCGCGCCGACAGTCAGCACCGATACGGGTCGCTCGATCGTGTACGTGGCCTTGCCCAAGGAGCCGCAGCCCAGGTCGGGCCTCTATGTGTCGGGCACAATCGATATCGGCAACAAGGACGCCCTGACTGTGGCGGAATCCAGCTTGGTCTTCAAAGACGGCATCAATTACGTTTTCACAATCGATCAGGCGCACAAGGTTCACCGGACACGCGTCGATGTCGGTCGCCGCAGGGACAACCGGGTCGAAATTTCTTCTGGCTTGAAGGGCGATGAGGCAATTGTTCAGTCTGGCGGTGCTTTCCTGTCGGAAGGCGCGCTCGTGAAGGTTGACGGGGCGGCACAATGAATATTTCCGCATGGTCCATCCGCAACCCTGTCCCGCCAATCCTGCTTTTCGCATTGTTGACCGTTTGTGGGCTGCTGGCGTTCTCCAAGCTGCAGGTCCAGAATTTTCCGGACATGGATCTTCCCACCATCAAGATTGCCGCATCGCTGGAAGGCGCGGCGCCGACCCAGCTCGAGACGGAGGTGGCACGGAAGATCGAAGACAAGCTCGCGACCCTGAGCCTTCTCGATCACATAACGACGACGATCACCGACGGGTCTGTCGCCATCAGCGTCTCGTTCAAGCTCGAAAAAAACAGCGAAAGCGCACTGAACGAAGTGCGCAACGCGGTCGACAGCGCCAAGAGCGATCTTCCGTCGGAAATGGATTCGCCAACGGTCTCGAAGGTTACGGTCCAATCATCCGTCCTCGTCGCCTACGCCGTGCGCTCGAAGCAACTGAACGAGACCGAGCTCTCCTGGTTCGTCGACAACGACATGACCAAGGCGCTCCTGTCGGTCGGCGGGGTAGGGGAGGTCGATCGGCTGGGCGGGGTTGATCGCGAGGTCCATATCGACCTCGATGCCAACACCATGACCTCGCTCGGGGTGACCGCATCAGATGTGTCTGCACGGGTTAAATCTGTGCAGTCGGACAAGTCCGGCGGTCGCGGCGACATCGGCTCTTCGCGTCAGACCATTCGCACGCTCGGTGCCGTTCCGTCCGTCGAGGATATAGCGACGTTGGCGATCCCCCTCTCGACGGGACAGAGTGTCCGGCTCGACGAGCTTGGGAAAGTGACGGACAGCTTTGCGGAGCGCTCGTCCCTTGCCTATCTGAATGGAGACCGGGTGATTGCCGTTCAGATCAAGCGATCCAATGGGTTTTCGGACACGGCCGTTGTCGAAGATATTCAAAAGGAGATGAAGGCGTTCGCGTCGCAGCATCCCGAAGTGGAGATCGTCGATGCGTATACGACAGTCAATCCCGTCATCGAAAATTATGACGGCTCGATGGAGATGCTTTACGAAGGCGCCATTCTCGCTGTCATTGTGGTATGGCTATTCCTGCGGGACTTCCGCGCAACATGCCTGTCCGCAATAGCCCTGCCGCTTTCCATCATCCCCACCTTCTTGGTGATGCATTTCTTCGACTACAGCCTCAATACCGTTACACTCTTAGCATTGTCACTGGTGGTCGGCATTCTGGTCGATGACGCTATCGTCGAGGTGGAGAACATTTCCCGCCATCTCCAGGCGGGCAAGACGCCGATGAACGCGGCGATCGAAGCTGCCGACGAAATCGGTCTGGCGGTCATCGCAACCACATTTACCCTTGTTGCGGTTTTTCTACCAACGGCCTTCATGAGCGGCATTCCCGGTCTGATTTTCCGGCAATTCGGGATCGTTGCCTCCGTCGCCGTGCTATCCTCACTTCTGGTGGCCCGCTTTCTGACGCCGATGATGGCCGCTTATCTGTTGAAGCCGGGTCAGGCTGAAGCGGCAGACGGCCGGATCATGGGGGCCTATATTGCGCTGGTCAAAACCTGCCTCAACCATCGCAAGATGACGATGCTTGTGACCGGCATCTTCCTTGTCCTGTCCTTGTCGAGCATCCCGTTCCTGCAAACCGGCTTTTTCCCCGCCTCGGACGACGCCCAAACGCAGGTCACCCTGACGCTTCAACCCGGCAGCACACTGGACCAGACGGATGCCGTATCGAGACGTGCGAGCGACATCGTCTCCAAACTCACCGATGTCACGCAGGTCTTCAGCGTCGTCGGCAGTTCCTCAAGCAGCAGCGGGATAGATTCCACGACAACGGCGGATGTGACGAAGGCGACCCTCGTCGTGAACCTGACCGACATCAAGAAGCGCAGCAGAAAGCAGGCTGCGATCGAGAGCGACATCCGTAACGCGCTCTCCTCTCTTGCCGGCGTGCGCGTCGAGGTCGGGACCGGCGGTAATGGCACCAAGCTCGAGTTGACGCTGGCCAGTGATGATCCCACCAGCCTGGAGCAGGCGGGAAGTGCGCTCGAGGAACAGCTCCGGACACTCAAGGGCATCGGTGCGGTCACATCGAGTGCAGCGCTGCAAGCCCCAGAAATCCAGATAAGGCCTGATTTCGCAAAGGCTGCGGCGCTGGGGATTACATCGGAAACGATCGCCGAGGCGGTCCGGGTGTCCACCAATGGCGATTACTCCAGCGCACTGGCCAAACTCAATCTGCCGCAACGCCAAATTCCAATCCGCGTGCGTTTCAATGCCAACTCCCGCGAGGATATCGATGCCATATCGCAGCTGCAGGTGGCCGGCGCGAACGGCAAGGTCGCGCTCGGAAGCATCGCCGCGATTTCGATCGGCGGCAGTCCATCCGAACTCGATCGGATCGATCGGGCCCGAAACATCACGCTGTCCATCGAGTTGAACGGGCGCATCCTGGGGGACGTGAACAAGGAGGCCCAGGCGCTCTCCGCACTTCGCCAGCTTCCGCAGGGTGTTCACCAGGTGGAGCAGGGGGAGTTGCAGCGCAGTTCCGAGCTTTTCACCAGCTTCGGGACCTCAATGGGCATCGGGATCTTTTGCATCTATGCGGTCCTTGTTTTGCTCTTTCATGACTTTTTCCAGCCCGTCACCATCCTGATGGCGCTTCCGCTCGCACTCGGCGGTGCATTGGCACCGCTCCTCATCACGGGAACGAGCTTCTCCATGCCAGCCATTATCGGGCTGATCCTGCTGATGGGCGTGGTGTCCAAGAACTCGATTCTCCTCGTCGAGTACGCGATCATGTCCCGCCGAAACGGCATGGCGCGCTTCGAGGCACTGGTCGACGCCTGCCACAAGCGAGCCCGGCCCATCATCATGACAACCATCGCCATGGGAGCAGGCATGATGCCGGCCGCCATGAGCCTGAGTGGCGGCGATTCGAGCTTTCGCCAGCCGATGGCGATCGTGGTCCTAGGAGGCCTGATTACATCTACGTTCCTCAGCTTGCTCATCATCCCGACCGTCTACACCTTCGTGGACGACCTCGTCGGCCTGCTAAAACGACTGTTCGCAAGCAAGGCGGAGCAGTCGGCAGAGGGCCTGCAAACGACGACGGCAACGGCAACAAAATGATCTGGATCATCCCAGTCACGGGAGGACTTCGGCTCGACGGTAAAAGCCCCTCGCCGATTTCGTGCGTCCAAAGCCGGCCTTTCGCCCCTATGCAACCGCAAGCCGGTCATTCTCATCGGGTCGGAACGGGCATCGGCCCGCTGGCGGCTTTGCGCGCGCCGACGACTCGCTGCAGCCGATTAACCTTCAATTCGGCACCCGTCACCCTCTAAATGACGCGCTATGGGCCGAGGAGATTTCCGATTGGAGGACTAACGCTCGGCTGACCTTGGTCTTGGCCGCTTATTCGGGGACACAGACGCCTAGGTCCTGGACATTCTGCGCAACGAGCTCGTTCTTTCCGTCCTGTTCCTGTATTATGACCTCATAAGCTCTCTGGATGCGGTCTTTTTGAATCTTGAATTGTCTCAATCCGGAATTGGCTGTTCTCATTCAGCGATTGCACGTAGAAAACCATCTTGTCTCTCGCATCGGCTGGCTTCGCGCCGCGGTTCTCGGCGCAAATGACGGTATCGTCGCGACGGCGAGCCTGATCGTTGGTGTAGCGTCCACCTCCACTGCTTCTTCGGATATACTCGTGGCCGCCATTGCCGGCATGGTGGCGGGTGCAATGTCGATGGCGGCTGGCAAGTATGTATCCGTCAGTCAGCGTGAACACTGCATAGTTCAAGCTTCTTCTGGCCAGGTCAGGTCGGGGCCAATCCGATCCGCCACTGATAAGGCGGCGGCGTGCCGTTCACGGCGAAATCGCCAACGATTCTATCTTTGTAAATGCGTGGATTATGTGATGCCAGCGTCCGGGCATTGCGCCAATGGCGGTCGAGGCCGGCTGAAATCCGGGTGGCGGACGCCCCAAGCGCGTCGAAGGCAATCGTTGCGGCTTCGAGAACGAGATTGCTTGTGACGGTGACGGCCTGCGAGGTTTCCAGCTCGGCGATGGCATTGGCCCTCTCCTCGGCCTCTGGATCGCCGGCAAAATGGGCCTTATGGGCCCGCTCCACGGCGGCGGCAACCTGCAGCACAATCGCACTTGCGGCATAAGCGTTGGACCGCAAGCGACCGACTACCTGCAGGACCTGTGGGTCCTGGCTTGAGCGCGGCGCGGCGCTGTTCGAATAATGGCGAGTGCGCGCCGCTACAGCCTGCGCCACCTCGTTAGCGAGCGAACGGCCGATACCTGCGAGAGTGGCAAGATGGACTAGCTGGTAGAAGGCGGCGCCGTAGCGGAACTTGTCGTCGTCGACGACAATGTCACCGGGATCGACAACCGCGTCCGTAAAGACGGTCGTGCCGCTCGCCGTCAGCTTCTGGCCAAAACCGTCCCAGTCGTCGACAACGTTGACGCCGGGATCGTTACGCCGAACCTGTAGCGAGACGCCCTCTCCCTCCAGCCCTGTCGCGCCGACGTCGATCCAGTCGGCGAAGATGGATCCGGTGGTGTAGTATTTGGTGCCGTTAACGACGAGCCCGCCGTCCTTGCGCGAGACCCGCGTCGAGAAGGCATCCTGCTTGGCGGCCCCGACCTCCGTCCACGCATTGCCAGCTATCTCGCCTCGGACAATGCGTTCGACCCAGCGCTGGCGAGACCCGCCGGGCGCCTTGTTAACGACATCCTCGACAAATCCGAAATGCCCGCGCAGCGCTTGGGTAATGTTTGAATCGGCGTTGGAAAGCTCGATCAGTATGTTGGCCAGTTCCGGCAAGCTCGCACCCATTCCGCCTTCGGCGACCGGTATGCGCAGTGCGCCCAGTCCCGCTTGCTTCAACCGGTCGATCTCGGCCTGTGGCAAGGTACGCATCAACTCGCGGTCGAGCGCGCCTTTGGCAATATCGTTGAACAGAGGGCGGAAGCTCGAAGCCAGTTCCTCATAGCGTTCGGTTGGGCCTGCACCCCATGCAAGATCTATCTGGGTGGTCATCATGAAGTCCTTGTCAGTTTTGGATCTAAAGGAACCGTCAGTTAATTGTGACTGCTGCCGCGCCGCCAAGATAAAAATCCTGAACATCCTCGCGAGCGCGCAAGTCAGCTGCAGTCCCCGAAACGGCGATGCGCCCATTTTCCAAGATGTAGCCGTAGTCGGCGTATTTGAGCGCGAGATTGGCATTCTGCTCAGCCAGCAGGAAGCTGACGCCAGACTGTCTGTTCAGCGCCCGGATGATCTCGAATATCTCCTGGACGATAATCGGTGCCAGGCCCATTGACGGCTCGTCCAGCAGTACGAGGCTGGGCTTTGTCATCAATGCTCGACCGATTGCCACCATCTGCTGCTCGCCGCCCGAGGTCAGGCCAGCTTTTGTTCGACGCTTGTCGCGAAGACGCGGGAACCAAGCATAGATCTGCTCGAGATCGTCGAGTAACGCCCGGCGCGACGGTTTTCGGACGAATCCGCCAGCGAGAATGTTCTCTTCGACTGTCAGTTGCGGGAAGCAATGGCGACCCTCCAGAACCTGAACGAGTCCTTTGCCCACCAGCCTTGAAGCTGACGACGTACTAACGGATTGGCCGCGCCAACTGATGCTGCCACGACTTACCTTACCGCGCTCGGAGCCCAAGAGATTGGAGATTGCCTTCAGGGTTGTCGTCTTACCGGCGCCGTTCGCGCCGAGGAGGGCAACTATCTTGCCTTCCCCGACCGAAAGCGACACATCCCGCACGGCGAGAACGGCCTGCCCGTAGACGGCCTCTATCTCCTTGACTTCGAGAAACCCTTCCGCCTGTGTGGCCATGTTACATATCCTTTTAGTGTTAGTTGACCGCGTCGGACGGACGGGGCGTGATGCTTTTTTCTTTCGCGTAGGCTGCGGCCCTGGCGTAGATGGCATCCTTGAACAGCGGTCGATCTCCTTTCAGCCAATCGGTTTTTGCCGTCCATCTCGTGCCGTCCCACTGGACGATCTTGGCAGCGGGACTGCCCTCGTGATCCTGTGGCGTCACCTTGATTGGGCTTATGAGGCCCGTGGCACCGAGTTCCTCGATACGCTCGGCGGTCAGGTTGAGATGTTCAACGGCCCACTGCCCTTCGGCTGAAGTCAAAGGCCGGTTTCCGTACTTGGCTTGTCCCGTCCGCAGGATCTCGGTGTAGAGGATCGCCTGCAGCAGGCCGGCATTGTAATAGACCGAACCGAACTTCGAGCCGTCGCTCAGATCTCCCTTGCCGGCATCGATGATGTTCTTCTTAATCTCCTGGCTGACCTTGAAATCTGTCCCAGACGGGAACACGGAGACCGCCAGATAATTTTTGGCGGCTGGTCCGGCGGGACGCGCGTCTTCTTCCGATCCGGTCCATATATCGCCTATGATGTGGTCGGCCGGGAAGCCGACGCGGGCCGCAGTCTTCAGGCCAACCGGCGACATCACGCCCCAGGCTCGGAAGAAAACCCAATCGACGCCGGCGCGCTTGATCTGCTGCCACTGCGCCTGCTGCTGTTGGCCTGGGTCCGGAACGGGGATCTGGATATTTTCGAAGCCGTATTTCTTGGAGAGGATCGCCATGGGCTGGATGGTTTCACGCCCATAACCCGAGTCGTGGTAAAGGGTGGCAATCTTCAGTCCCTTCAGCTTGTCATAGCCGCCCACCGTATTGGCGATGTGCTCGACGACGATTGAAGCCTCGGTCCAGTAGTCGAATAGCAGCGGAAACTGATAGGGAAAGACGCTTCCATCGACGGCATCGCCCCGACCGCCGGCGACCGACACGATCGGCAGCTTGTCTTGGCGGGCCTTGTCGGAGACGGCGGCGTCGAAGCCGCTCGATGTGGTGAAGAGCACAGCAACCGGAGCGCCGGCATATCCATTTTTATAGCGCTCGTAGCATTCGAATGCGCGTTCGAGCGTATACGCCGTTTCACATTCCTGAACGAAGATCTTGACGCCGTTTACCCCTCCGTTCGCATTAATATAGTTGAAATAATCCCGATAGCCGGCCCACTGCGGAATGCCGGATGGCGCGTAGGGCCCGGTGCGGTAGGAAAACAGGGGGAAGAGCTGCTGGCCACTTCCCTCTTCCGCGTGTGCGGCTGCGCCGAGAGTTGATAAAGCGATCAATGCTGTGGCGCTGAGCGTGATTGTCTTAGAAAAAAGAGACATGGTAACCCCTTGATGCGGTGGTTGAAGGATAGCGATGAGAATGATTGATCGGGGCGACCGCCATTTGCGCTTGTCGCCAACAGGCTTCATTCGGACCTTTTTGCCCTAAACATGCCGACCGCGCGGCGAATGAGCGCCGTCAGGCCGTCCGGCTCCTTGATCAGCAGGACGATGATGATGACGCCAAAGACGATGCGCTGCAGGTTTGTCAGGGCGCCTTGGTCACCGATGAAGGACAGGTGGGCTGCCAGGACGACGCGATCGAGCAGGATCGGCGTCAGGACAATGAAGGCGGCGCCGAGGAAGTTGCCGAAGATGGTCGCAACGCCTCCGATCAGGACGATGAACAGGATCTGGAAGGACTTGTCGAGACTGAAGGTGTGGGCGTCCGACGTACCGAGATAAGCGAATGCCCAGAGAATGCCGGTGATGCCAAGAAAGAAGGAACTGATAGCATAGGCTTGCAGCTTGCGCCGCGCGACCTTGATCCCGAGCACCGATGCCGCCGTCTCCATGTCGCGGATAGCCATCCATTCGCGCCCCAGGCGGCTCCGGACGATGAGCAGGGCGAGACCGACCAAAAGGGTCGTGACGCCGGTGGCCAGCAAATAACGGCCCAGCGGCGTTTGCAGGTCGTAGTTAAACAGGGTCAGACGCGGCGCCGAAATAGTCAGCGACTGACTGTCGTTGGAGAACCAGCTGAAGTTGCTGAACAGCCATTCGAAAAGGAACTGCGCACCCAGCGTTGAAGCGCTAAGATAGAAACCCTTGATGCGCAACGCAGGCAGGCCGAAGACAACGCCGGCAAGTGCAGCAACGAGCCCCGAGGCCAAGAGGACGACTGGCAGCGGCATGCCAGGAACTCTCAGGATGAAATTGTACGCGGAAAAGGCGCCGATGGCCATGAAGGCGGCAGAGCCAAGCGACACCAGCCCTGTATAGCCCTGCAGAAGATTGAGGCCGATGCCGGCAAGTCCCATGACGACCGTCGGGATGATGATGGAACTCAACCAATAGTCATTGGCGATTGCCGGTATGAGTCCGAAAACGACGGCTAGGCCGGCGGCGATCAGGAGGTATCGCGCATTGGGCGCAATACGCCCACTGGTGGGAAGGCTTGTATATTGAAATGCGGTCATCATCACACCCTTTCGATTTCGCGCTCGCCGAACAAGCCTGAGGGCCGAACGAGGAGGAAGGCGATGGCGAGAATGTAGGCGAACCAGGAGGAGACACTGCCGTTGACTAGCGGGCCTATGTAGATGTCGGCCAGCGCCTCGCTGGCGCCGACGATCAGACCGCCCGCAATAGCTCCCGGGATTGACGAAAAGCCGCCGATAATAAGTACCGGTAGCGCCTTTAGCGTAATGAGGGACAGCGAATACTGAACCCCTTGGCGTGCGCCCCAAAGTAAGCCGGCGACAAGGGCGACGATTCCTGCAACGCTCCAGACGATCCGCCAAATAGCGGGCAAGCGGATGCCGATCGATTGCGCTGCCAGCGTATCGTCGGCGACAGCCCGCAGCGAGATCCCCATGCGGGTCTTATTGAACACCAAGGCCAGCACTGCCACCAATGCAACGACGATGAACGACGCGACGATGTCAAACTGGCTGATGAGGATGCCGCCGTAACTCTCGGCGATATCCTCGACACCGATGTCGAGCATATGGACGTCGGTGCCCATAAAGAACTGCGAGGCGCCGTCAACCACGAAGCTCAGACCAAGCGTCGCCATGAACAACGTCAACGGATCACGGTTGCGCAAGGGTCGCAGAACCGTCGCCTCAATCAGGACAGCCGCAGCTATCATCAGCGCGACCGTCAGCACGAATGCGATCCAGAAATTTACCCCATGTTCGACAAGCGTGACAAAGGCAAGGGCGGCGAGGAACACCATCGATCCCTGGGCATAATTGAACACGCCGGAGGCCTTGTAAATCAGCACGAAACCGATGGCGACGAGCGCGTACATTAGCCCCGCAAACAGTCCGGTGACCAAGGTTTCAAAGAAAAAGGACATGCGCTCTCCTCAATGAACCGTGCCGAGATAGGCCGCGATGACGTCTGGATCGGCGCGCACTTCAGCAGGAAGGCCGTCGGCGATCTTGCGGCCGTAGTCTAGAACGACGACATGATGAGCAAGGTCGAGCACGATGCCGACATCGTGCTCGATCAGCACGACGGTCGTCCCGAAGGTCCGGTTGACCTCCGCAATGATCCTGCTCATCTCATGCTTTTCCTCTTGGTTCATGCCGGCCATCGGCTCGTCGAGGAGAAGAAGTTTGGGATCAGCAACGAGGGCACGACCAAGGTCGACCCGCTTCTGCAAGCCGTAGGGCAGGGTCGAGACGATGGTCTCGGCATGCCGCTCGAGGCCGAGGAAGGCTAGTATACTTTCGGCGCGGGCAAGGAATGTCCGCCGCTCCTCCCAATCGCGCCCGATGCGTAGGATGTTCTCGACAAAACTTGCCTTGCCATGCCGTGAAAGACCGGCCAACACGTTCTCGCGGACCGAAAGCCTACGAAAGAGAGCATTATGCTGAAAGGTTCGCCCGATGCCGAGACGCGCGGCCTTTTGCGGCCGGATTGCCTCGAAGCGCAGGCCGTCAAAGACGACGTCGCCTGAATCGGCATGATAGACTCCGTTGATCACGTTTAGCAGCGAACTTTTACCTGCGCCGTTCGGCCCGATCAGGGCGCAGATTTCCCCCGGCTGCACCGAGAAGCTAAGGGCGCTGATCGCAGTAACGCCCTTGAAGGAAAGTGAGACGTGATGCAGTTCCAGAAGCGCCGACATTACAAGCCCGCAGTTCTAAGCTGTTGCGTTGCCGCCCGTTCAGTCTGGCGGCGCTTGAAAGCCTCGATGTCGCGATATGCGTCTGCGGGATGAGATTTGGCAAGATATGGACCTTCGCCGAACAGTTTTTCCCGCAACGTTCCCGGCCGGTACGCGGTTGGATAGACCCCGCGCTTCTGCAATTCCGGTACGAGCAGATCGACGGCCTGCTCGAAGCTTTCGGGCGTTACCGCGTAGGCAAGATTGTAGCCATCGACATCGGTCTCTTCCGACCACTCCTGCAGGATGTCGGCGATAGTCGACGGCGAACCCACGAAGACTGGCCCAACACCGCCGATGCCGCCCCAGCGGGCGAGTTCCTCCACGGTCCACGCCTTGTCCTTGCCAGCGAAATGCTCGACCATCGAAACGATCGCATTGGTTTCGACCTTCTTCAAAGCATCGGTCGGCGCGTACTGGCCAAAATCGATGCCGCTCCAGCCTGACATGAACACCAGCGAACCGTCATAAGAGCTATGGGCCTGGTATTCCTCGAAGCGCTTTCGTGCCTTCTCGTCCGTCTCGTCGATAATCAGCGTTGAGAGATTGTAGATCAGTACCTTGCGTGGATCGCGACCGGCATCGGCAGCCCGCTGGCGGATCTCGGCGACATAGGCTTTGAGCAATGATTTGGTCGGCGCGCCAAGGAAGACGCATTCCGCGTGTGCTGCGGCGAAAGCCTTGCCCGGCCCTGAGGCGCCAGCCTGGTACAGGACGGGCGTACGCTGCGGCGAGGGCTCGCTCAGATGATAGCCCGGGACATCGAAGTATTTGCCTTTGTGGCCAATCTCGTGCACTTTGCTGGGGTCGGTGAAGATGCCGCGAACCGCATCGCGCTGAACTGCGCCTTCCTCCCAGCTGCCCTCGAACAGCTTGTATAGGACCTCAACATATTCGGCAGCGATTTCATAGCGGTTGTCATGCCCCTTCAGACCAAGCTGGCCAATATTCTTCGCACCGCTTTCAAGATACGAGGTCACGATGTTCCAGCCAATGCGCCCCTTAGTGTGGTGATCGGCCGTCGCGAGGCGGCGCGCGAAGGTGTAGGGATGTTCGAACGATGTCGATGCGGTGATGCCGATGCCCAGGTGTTCGGTCGCAAGCGCGATGGGTGCCGCCAACTGCAGAGGATCGTTGACTGGAATCTGTGCCGCCTGCTCAATGGCGTGATAGTTCGAACCCTTATAAACGTCATAATAACCGATCACGTCGGCAATGAAGATGCCATCGAAGATTCCCCGCTCAAGTGTTCTAGCCAAGTCCTGCCAGTAATCTAAGTCTTTGTATTTCCAGGACCTATCACGCGGGTGTTTCCATAGGCCGGGAGACTGATGTCCGACGCAGTTCATATCAAAGGCATTGAAGCGAATTGAACGCGACATGGCGGCTCCGGCTGCTCGTTTTACTGAACGAGAATCTAATCGGCCGCTTTCCAAATGCATAGTTAGTATATATTTTTAATAGAGTACTTCGTAGAGTTTTTTTCTCCTTTTGCGCTGCCGGAGGTCATCTCTGACACTTGGTCAGCCGTGAGCTCGAATTATTTTCCATTGACTATAATCCTTCCACACATTGGCTAGCGAGCGCTTCAAGCCCGCTATAATCCAATCAACCATCGCCACTCATGCGGTTGATCGAGAAGCTTTCGTTCGGCGTCGGTTTGAAATTTAAGGGCCTCGCTGCGCTGTAGATTGCCACCATCTGGTAAAGCGGCCCAGTGGGGATGCCCTTGGCGATCCAGTTCGAGACTTTTTTGCGAGTCGGCGAGGCGGCGCTTGTCGTCTGAGGACGAGCCAGCCTTGTTGACCAGGCTGCCGATTTCCGGCCTTTTCGCGACTGTCCAGCTGCTGCCGGGGTGGAACAATGAGGAGAGGGCGTCGTCGGCATGCGCAGGAGAACGCGCTGATGGCGAGGGTGGGGCCATCTGCCGTCCCCTTCTGGATAAGCTGCAGAAAGGCGGGGTGTCGACCTGAACCATATCGGCATCGAAACCTAGGTCCTGCAATTCCTGCAGGATAGCTTCAGCAACGCGTTGGTCGAAGAACGCGCCAGTCGTCAGGTGTAATTTTAGGGGTTTGCCGGCTGCGGCGATCAGCGCCGTGGCTCTGTCGAGATCGTATTCAAGGCCCGAAACACTGTCGCTCCAGTCGAAATGCGCCGGAGTCACCATCTGCGCAAGCGGCTTGTTGAGGCCGTCGAGAATACCTTGTGTTATGCCGTCCTTGTCGATGGCATAGACCGGCGCTGACGCAGCGCCGAATTGTCGAATGGCGGCTTCTTTGAATTGATGCGGATACGGAAGCGTTGCGCCGAAGACAGTGCGCGCAGGCGAATTTTTCGGGCTCAGGTTCAAGGTTAGGCGTTCATTTCTTCAATCTACTAACTCTATCGACAATATTGGTATGTGGCGGCCGACCGGGCTGTATCTGGCACCCGCAAGCCGCAGATACCACGTCGACGATAGGATCATTCAAATGCTCAATAGACAGAAGGGGATCAGCATGAAGCCAAAATTTTTTGGACATTTGACACTGCGTCTCGCCACTCTTTTCGAGCGTGGACAGCGGCAGAAATTGCGCACCCCTGAGGTGTTTCCAGAGCACGAGCGCGAGCGCCCGACCAGTGAATACGAGATGTACTATTGGGGATTCAGCCCTGCACCGTGGTATTGAGGCCCATATATGAGCTATGTCATTGGATACACTTGGCATTTGCAGCTTATTCAGCCGGTCGATCTGAGGCGCAGCTTAGCGCGCTGCGCTGACGGGGGCGGTCGTCTTCGCATTCCTGTTCCTGTTCGCATTTGTCGCGGGACTGGTCTGAGGGGAGCTCAACGAGCAGGACCAGGGATTGTTCGCGTCCCAGAATCCTCTTGAGGGA
This sequence comes from Rhizobium rhododendri, assembly GCF_007000325.2. Classification (GTDB taxonomy): domain Bacteria; phylum Pseudomonadota; class Alphaproteobacteria; order Rhizobiales; family Rhizobiaceae; genus Rhizobium; species Rhizobium rhododendri. The sequence continues at coordinate 329,564 of NZ_CP117268.1, forward strand.
GAAAATCAGGTCATGACCGCAGTCCTAATCTTGCCGGGGCTATTCGGATCGGATGAGGCACACTGGCAGCAGCATTGGTTGCGGGACCAGCCTGACAGCCTATGCGTCGTTCAGGATGATTTCAACAATCCGAGGCTCAGTGATTGGATGCTGCGTCTGGAAGAGGCGCTCGATGCTGTCGGCGAGGCTTATATCGTTGCCCACAGCCTTGGCTGCCTGCTCGCCGCACACCTCGCCGGGAGAGGCGCCGCCAGACAGGTCAAGGCCGCGCTGCTCGTCGCGCCCTGTGATCTAGAGCCGACCCACACTCTTCACCCCGGGAAAGTCCTCTTCGGCGACATGCCGATGGGGCAATTGCCTTTTCCCACTAAAGTCGTTGGCAGCCTCAACGACCGCTACATGTCGCTCGACCGCCTGACGCTGGTCGGCCGTTGCTGGGGCGCAGAGATAAAGAATATCGGTAACGCCGGACACATCAACACGGCCAGTGGCTTTGGTCGATGGAGCGGCGGTTATCAGCTGCTTGAAGGTATGAAGTCACGCACCCGCCGTCGCAGGTCAGTGGCCGAACTGCCGACGTGCCCGGTTCGGTGACGTCGGCGATGTCCGACTGGTAACACACTGATCACGATCGACTTGCGGTCATCTGACACGCTGCAGATTGTAACGACATATTCAGAAGCGCCAGGATTTCGCGTCTTTTAGCTTCAAAGGCGGGGGCTGTCCTGTCTCGCTTTCTTGGCAGCTGGATCGCAACCTCATCGAGTATCTGACCAGGACGTGGGCGCATGACAACGACCCGGTCTGCCAACGCTACTGCCTCCTCGATGTCGTGAGTAACGAGGATCAGCGTCGGCCGCGTATCATCCCAGATATCGAGAAGATGGTCTTGCAGATCTATTCGGGTAAATGCGTCCAAGGCCGAAAACGGCTCATCGAGAAGCAGGACTTTTGGGCGGGTCACCAAGGCACGCGCAATCGCCACACGTTGCGCTTGACCACCCGAAAGCTCCTTCGACCACCGCGCCGCATAGGATGAGAGGCCGACCTTCTCCAGCGCCTCATTTACAAGGCCAACCCGGTTGATAGCGGTTTGTTTCGGCAATCCAAAGCCCACATTGCCCGCCACCGTCAACCACGGCAGCAGCCTCGGCTCCTGGAAAATCAGATTGATGCGAGGGTGCGGTTCCAAAATCGTTTCTGCGCCCAGCATCACACGGCCACGGCTTGGGTGATCAAGGCCGCTAACTAGACGCAGCAGCGTGCTCTTGCCGCAGCCGGAGCCGCCGATCACGGCGACGATCTCGCCGGGTCTCACCCGCAGTGAAACTCCCTCAAGAGCGTGCATGCCGCCGGCGAATGTTTTTGAAAGACCCTGCAACGACAACATCAGCTCTGCCCCCGGTTGAAAGTGTCCTGCCAGCGAAGCAAAGGGGCGGTGGCCAAGACCAGCAAGCTGTCGGTTGCCTTGCCGATAATTGCAAAACAGACAATAGCCGCCATGATCTGCGCCGGTTTCCCCAATTGCTGGCCGTCGACGAGCAGGTAGCCAAGTCCTTCGGAAGCGCCCATGAACTCTGCGGCGACAACGAACATCCAGCCAAGTCCAAGACCAGCCCGCAATGCAATCACGTAGGCAGGAAACACCGCTGGCAGCAAAATGCGCCCGACCATCGCAAAACCTGACAGCCGAAAGATGCGACCGACCTCAACGATCTTGCGATCGACCGACTGCAGCGCGCCGGAAAAGCCAAGATAGACAGGAAAGAACACGCCGACGGCAATCAGCGCGATTTTTGATGTCTCGAAGATACCGAGCCAAAGGATGAACAAGGGCACCCAGGCGACTGAGGGGATGGCCCTTAACGCCTGCAGGGTCGGATCGAGCAACTGGCGAGCCAGCGGAAAATAGCCCGTCAGCGCGCCGGCAATGGTGCCAGCCACGGTTCCGATACAGAATCCCAGCAGGACGCGAAGCGTCGTGATCCACACATGTGTCAGCAACTCGCCACTCTGCAACAGTGCCCAGATTGTCTTCATCACCATCGACGGCGGCGGCATCAACCGTCCACCCATCCAGCCGAGATCGACAGCCACTTCCCAGAAAATGAGTAGACCAGCGGGAATGATAATTGCCTTGGCAATGCGCACGGAAAAAGCCGCGAGCGCCCGTCGTTTGCGGGCGCTCGCGGCTTGCTTATCGATAGTCTGCCTGACTTCGGCTGCATCCGTCATGGAGTGAACCGTAACCCTACCGAGTATCTGTGACGGCAAAGTCCGTATCGATTAGTTCACCTGCCACCTTCTCGACATCCGCCCCTGCCTGTATGACTCCGGCCTTCTGTAATGCCTTTCCAGCCGCGACAACGGTTTCCCTCTGGGCTGTACCGATGGTCGGCTTGGTGAGGTCGGTGCGCTCGAGTTGCTTGTCGATCACGTTTTCCGGTAGCTTCGCTGCCTCGACCAGCGCCGCCTTGAGCGCTTCAGGGTGCTTTAGGGCATCTTGGCGTGCCCGCTCGTATACCGCAATCACGCGCTTCACGATGTCTGGATGCTCTGCAGCGAACGTCTCCGTGGTGTTCAGCACGCCCCAGGTATTGTTCTCGGGCTTGCGGAAAAAGAGCTTCGCGCCCTCTTCGACCTCGGCCGATGCCATCAGGGGGTCGAGGCCCGCCCAGGCGTCAACATCGCCACGCAATAGGGCGAGCTTACCGTCGGCATGTTGCAGCAGCACAAGCTTGACATCCTTTTCTGTCAACCCGGCATCTGCCAGCGCGCGCACGAGGAATATGTGTGGATCGGTGCCACGCGTGACTGCGATGGATTTGCCCCTGAGGTCGGCTACAGACTTGATCGGGCTGTCTGCACGGGTGACTAGAGCCGTCCACTCAGGCCGCGAAAAAACATATATCGATTTGACCGGATTGCCGTTGACACGGGCAATCAGCGCCGCGGCGCCGGCTGTCGAGCCGAAATCGATCGAGCTCGCATTAAGGAATTCCAACGCCTTGTTGGATCCGGCCGACTGCACCCAGGTGATCTTGATGCCGTCATTCTTGAACTCCTTTTCCAGCAAGCCCTCCTTCTTGAGAAGCAGGCTTACCGGATTGTAGGTAGCCCAGTCGATGCGGATCTCTGAAAGCTGGGCCGCCCCTGCAGACCCGGCGACCATGCCGACGGCGACTGCAACTCCCAAGAATGTAGCTCTGATCGTCGACATCATCTGGGGCTGCCTCTTGTTTTTGATTTGACGAAAAAATTGTCTTATCGCAATCGTAAGAGAAGGCACCCCGATGCGGGACGCAGATTTCTCTCATTCGGCTGCCTCAACAGGAATAATTTTTCGAGAATAGCTGTGCCGACGGCAGTGGACATCCCGAGCGGTGGGGATAGGCCAACTGATGTCTAGGCCGCGTGCCGCATTCACGGCGACAATGCCACGGGCAAGTGCTGGCCGATGTCGCAGTTGTATACCGAACGAGCCGCGAGACAGGGTCTGCGGATGGGATCGGAGACAAGTTGCAAGGAAAGATGATCTTACGCGTCGGTTGTTTTGCATATACCGACAAAAATAGCACACTAATTTAATAGAGAATATTGCGCCTGCAGCCGCATGCCGTACCCTTGAGAGGAATTCACATCAAGGGCTCTCCCATGCGCAACAAGACTACCTTCATGGCCGCAACATTCGCCGGCATCGCATCGCTGCTGTCATCGACTGCCTTTACGGCGGATGTCGCGAAACCGGTACCAGGTGGCACGCTGGTCTATCTCGAGCAGCAGGCCCACACCAATCTCTATCCGCCGGCCGGCGGCTTCTACCCGAACGGCGGCATCCTCAACCAGATCACTGACAAGCTGACCTACCAGAACCCAAAGACGCTGGAGATCGAGCCGTGGATAGCCGATTCCTGGACTGTAAACACCGATGCCACCGAATATGTCTTCAAGCTGCGCAAGGGCGTGACCTTCTCCGACGGCACGCCGCTCGATGCCGACGCGGTGGCCAGGAACTTCGATACTTTTGGACATGGCAACAAGGCACTGAAGCAGCCGGTTTCCGAAGTCATCAACAATTATGACCACAGCGAAGTTATCGATCCGCAAACGGTAAAATTTGTCTTCAAGAAACCGGCGCCCGGCTTCCTGCAGGGGACCTCTGTGATCGGCTCCGGGTTGGTGTCGTTGAAGACGCTAGGCCTGCCCTTCGAGCAACTCGGCGACGCCACGAAAATCATCGGTTCCGGCCCCTTCACGGTCGCAGCCGAGACCATCGGCAAGGATCTGACGCTGACGGCACGCGGCGATTACAACTGGGGTCCTCAGAAGCTCGTGCATCAGGGGCGCGCCTATCTCGATAGCCTCAAATACATAATTACCGGCGAAGACAGCGTTCGCATCGGCGCGCTGCTGTCAGGGCAAGCGGATTTCATCCGCCAATTGCAAGCCTATGACGAAAAGAAGGTCAGCGACCAGAGCTTCCCGATCTATGCCGCGCCGACCCGCGGCGTCAACGACAGCATTGCCTTGCGACCGGAGAACCCGCTGGTGGCCGACGTGCGGGTGCGCCAGGCGCTTCTGCATGCGACCAACAACAAGGAGATCGTCGAGACCCTGTTTTCTGCCAACTACCCGGCTGCCAAATCCGTGATTTCGTCATCCGCCGCGGCCTATGAGGATCTGTCCGATAAGCTATCCTACGACCCGGCGCTGTCGGAAAAACTTCTCGATGAGGCTGGTTGGGCGAAGGGGGGAGACGGCGTTCGCCAGAAGGACAGCAAGCCACTAACGCTGGCCGTCTACGAATCCCTGCCGCAGCCGCAGAACAAGGCTGTGCTGCAGCTCGTGGCGCAGCAGTGGGCAAAGGTCGGTGTCAAGCTGCAAGTGCTGGCCGGCACCTCGGGCAATGTCGTCGTCGACACCGTCAATCCCGATAAAACGCCGCTGGTGGTTGCCGAAGTCGGCCGCGCCGATCCCGATGTGATCAAAAGCCAGTTCTACCTGCTCAACCGCGATGCATTGCTGCAGAAGGGCGGTCTCAACGCCAAGGCGACCTTCGTCGATGCCAAGCTGAACGGACTCCTGGAAAGCGTTGCGTCGGGAACCGACAGCGCCCAACGCTTTGCCGCCTCCAAGGCGGCGCAGGCATATCTGCTCGACCAGGCCTATGTCATCCCGATCTTCGAAGAGCCGCAAGTCTTTGCCAGCGCGCCTTATGTCCGCGGCATTGCCTTTGAATCCGTCGGCCGTCCAAGCTTCTACGACACCTGGCTTGCCGAACACTGAAACATATCTGGCCCGGCCAGACGTCCGGGCCAATGCAGTTGATGAGGTCTGTCATGCCAAGATATATCATGTTGAGAGTAGGGCAGGCGGTGCTGGTACTCTGGGTAAGCTTCACGGTTTCCTTCTTGCTGCTGCAGGCGATGCCTGGAGATGCGGTGCTGATCAAATTTCAGAATCCGGACTATGGCCTCAGCCCCGACCAGCTGGCGGAGCTCCGTACCGCCTACGCTGCTGATGGCTCGATATTGCAGCAATATTTTCGCGCCATAAGCAAGTTTCTGACGGGCGATTTCGGCTATTCGTTCAAGGCCGGCGTTCCGGTCAGCTCCGAGCTTGCCACCAATCTACCGGCCACCCTGTGGCTTGCCGGCCTCGGCTTTGCGACCGCAACGCTGTTTGCCATGGTCATCGCCGTGCTCGCCAACATCGCCGGCTTCGGACGATTGCGCACCCTCATCCAGTCGATCCCGGCGCTTTTCATCTCTGTACCGGCCTTCTGGCTTGGGATCATGCTCATTCACCTGTTTTCGTTTCGCTTCCACCTCGTCCCGGTAATCAACCCCGGCCCCTGGCAGGGTCTGATCCTGCCGGTGCTGACACTTGCCGTGCCGATCTCGGCGCCGATGGCGCAAATCCTGTTGCGAAACATCGATGAGGTCTTGACGCGGCCCTTTGTCTCGGTGGCCCGTGCCAAGGGTGCGTCGCATGCCTGGGTGCTTTGGCGGCATGTCGCCAAAAACGCGGCGCTTCCCGTCATGACCGTCGCTGGCGTACTGTTCGGCGAACTTTTGGCCGGCGCCGTCGTTACCGAGACCGTCTTCGGGCTGAATGGCATCGGCAGCCTGACGGAACAGGCGGTCAATAGTCAGGATGTCGCTGTGCTGCAGGCGATCGTCGTTATCTCCGCCACCGCCTTCGTGGTCATCAACCTCGTCGTTGACCTCTTGTATCCAGTCTTCGACCCGAGGCTGAGAGTTGCTTTTGGAGGGATCCGATGAGCCTTCTCGATGTAGCCGGACATACCGTCGAAACAGCGGAAACCGGCGTTGGCGCAGCTGCGCCAGCACCAGTCCTGCTGCCCGAACATCGACGCTCTCGCGGGTTGATCCGTCGTCTCCAACCGGGCCTGATCCTTGGCATCATCGTTCTTGCCGTCGTCACTTTGTGGGCCATTGTGCCGGGTCTGTTCACGATCTACGACCCCTTTGCCGGCCAGCCGGGCCAGCAGCTCAAGGCACCGAGCGCGCTGCATCTGCTCGGCACAGATTCGCTCGGCCGCGACGTCTACGGTCGCATCGTCTATGGGTCGATCAATTCGCTGTCAGGCGCGCTTGCGGCCGTCTCCATTGGGCTTGTCGTCGGCACGACGATGGGTATTTTCGCCGGCTCGCTCAGCGGCTGGGTTGATGCCACCATCATGCGCTTCGTCGATGTGCTGCTGTCGATCCCGGCGCTGCTGCTTTCGCTGAGCGTCATCGCGCTACTTGGCTTCGGTACGACCAACGCCGCCATCGCCGTCGGCGTCACCTCAATCGCCAGCTTTGCCCGGCTGGTGCGCTCGGAGGTCGTCACCGTCCGCCGCAGCGACTATGTCGAGGCCGCCTTCGGCAGTGGCGGCACTTTCCTACAGGTGCTCTGGCGCCATATCCTGCCGAACTCCCTGACATCCGTCATCGGGTTTACGGCATTGCAGATCGGCTGGGCCATCCTGCAGCTGGCAACGCTTGGCTTCCTCGGTTTCGGCGCACCGCCGCCGACACCCGAATGGGGGCTATTGATCGCCGAGGGGCGAAATTATATCGCGACCGCCTGGTGGCTGACGGCCGCACCCGGCATCGTCGTCGTATTGGTCGTACTCTCTGTCAATCGTGTCAGCCAAGCCATTGGGAGGGCGCGGATATGACCATCGTTCAGACAGTTAACAACGCCGCCTTGCATGCCCTCGACGTCTCCGGCCTAACGGTCGGCTACGAGGACCGGAACGGATGGCGCACCGCTGTTCATGGCATCGATTTTACCGTCGCCGCCGGCGAGGTTGTGGCGCTGGTCGGTGGGTCCGGTTCCGGCAAGAGTTCCACGGCGCAGGCTATCATCGGGCTGCTGCCCTCTAACGGCCGGCTTGAAGGCGGCAGCGTCCGCCTTAATGGCCAGGACATTGCACGATGGCCGCAGAAGCGATTGAACGGTATTCGCGGTTCGGTCGTCAGCCTTATCCCTCAGGACCCGGGCAATGCGCTCAACCCGGTCAAGACAATAGGCCGACAGGTGGCAGAAATCCTCACCATCCACGGCAAGGCCTCGGGTGCGCAGGCCTATAAGCTCGCCATCGAACTGCTGCATCGGGTCGGCCTCAATCAGCCCGAACTTCGCGCCGGGCAATATCCCCACGAACTGTCCGGCGGCATGAAGCAGCGGGTGCTGATCGCCATCGCCATCGCTCTCAAGCCATCGCTGATCATTGCCGATGAGCCGACCAGCGCGCTGGATGTCACAGTGCAGCGGCACATCCTCGAGCTGATCGACAGGCTGCGGCAGGAATCGGGGACGGCGGTGCTGCTTGTCACCCATGACCTCGGGGTCGCCGTCGACCGCGCCGACCGGCTGGTCGTCCTGCAGCACGGCGTCATCCAGGAGCAGGGCCGCACCGCCCAAATTCTGCGGCAGCCGAAAAGCAGCTATACCCGTCAGCTCTTGGCGGATGCGCCGTCTCTTAACATCAGACGAAGGCTCTTTGCGGCCATTGCCGCGCAGCAGACAGACGATACGCAGCCGGCGAACGATCTCTCGAAGGACATCATCGTCGTCGAAAACCTCGTCCAGGAGTTTGGACAGGGCAGGGGTGCGGGTTTTCGGGCTGTCAACGACATTTCGTTCCGCGTCCGGCGCGGCACCACCCATGCCATTGTCGGCGAATCCGGCTCCGGCAAGACCACGACCATCCGCGCCGTCGCCGGCTTCCAGCGCCCGACGACGGGTAGGATCGTCATCGATGGGTTGGAGCTCGCTTCGCTGAAGGGCGAGACGCTGCGGCTTTTTCGCAAGAAAATCCAGCTCGTCTATCAAAACCCGTTCGGCTCGCTCGATCCGCACCAGACGATCCGCCGGATCGTCGAGGAGCCACTTTTGAATTTCGAGCGGATCGCGCCGGCAGAGCGGCTCGACAGAGTTGCGGCGATGGTGGAAGAGGTCGGCCTGCCGGCCGATGTGCTGCAGCGCCAGCCGCGGGCTTTGTCCGGCGGCCAGCGGCAGCGCGTTGCCATTGCCCGGGCGCTGGTCCTCGATCCGCAGATTCTTGTGCTCGACGAAGCTGTGTCCGCCCTCGATGTTACCGTCCAGGCACAGATCCTGACGCTGCTGGAAAAGTTGCAGCAAAATCTCGGCCTCACCTATCTGTTCGTCTCACACGATCTTTCTGTCGTCCGACAAATCGCCGACACCGTCTCCGTGCTCAACAACGGCAGGCTGGTCGAGGATGGCGCGGTGGAAGACGTTTTCGGCAATCCGCAAAACGCCTACACCCGCGAGCTGCTCGAAGCCATTCCGGGCAAGCGCTACCAGCTGTTGACGCGCGCCGCCCTTACCAGTGCAGGATAATCCCATGACCGCTTGCTCTCAGCCAAAGCGCCTTGGCTTCTTCAGCCGCGTACTCGACCAGACGGACGCACAAACCCGCTATCGCCTTGTCGGCGAACAGATCATCCATGCCGAGAAATTCGGCTTCGACAGCGCCTGGTTGGCGCAACACCACTTTAACGGGGAGGAAGGCGGCCTGCCGGCGCCGCTCATTCTGCTCGCCGATATTGCCGCCCGGACCTCGCGCATCCGGCTCGGCACCGGCGTCATCACCCTGCCGATGGAAAATCCCGTGCGGGTGGCCGAAGACACCGCCGTGCTCGATCTCTTGTCAGGTGGTCGGCTGGAGGTCGGCTTTGGCACCGGTGGCACGCCGCAAGCTTTCTTGCCCTTTGGCCTTGAAAGCGCCGAACGCGGACCCGTCTATGCAAGCCACCTCGCCACCATCCGCAATGCCTGGAGCGGCGGCGAGTTGCCGGGGGGCAACAGGCTCTATCCGGGGGCGCCGACCCTCGGGGATCGCGTCTGGCAGGCGACCTTCTCTGTCGGCGGCGGCGAGAGGGCCGGCCGCGATGGCGACGGCCTGATGCTGTCGCGCACCCAACCGCGACCGGAGGAGGCACCGTCTGCAACCCTCTGGGACCTGCAGAACCCGATCATCGACGCCTATCTTGCGGCGTTGCCGACCGGGCGTGCACCCCGCATTCTCGGCTCTCGCAGCCTGTTTGTCGCCGACGACCGGCAAGAGGCGTTGCATCTGGCGGAAATCGGCCTTCAGCGCAGCGTCGAGCGCTTTGTCGCTAGCGGCCATGTCATCGCCGACCGGACGACCGCCGGCCTGATCAAGGCCTTCGACGTGCATGTCGGGACGCCGGATGATGTCATTGCCTCGTTAAAGGCCGACACGGCGCTGTCGCGCGTCACCGATCTTGTCTTCCAGGTGCACTCCGTCGATCCACCACACGCCTATATCCTGCGCTCGCTCGAGCTGATCGCCAGCGAAGTCGCGCCGGCGCTAGGCTGGAGCGGGCAGTCGATTCGACCGCTTGGGCGCCTCAGTGTGGCAACCATGTGATCGCGTTTTCAACAGAAAGGTATTCCCATGACATCGTCAACACCTGACGTCATCGACCTCCTGACCAGAATAAGCTCCGGGTCCAAGATTGATCGCATTCGCAGCGAGCGACCTGAAACACGCGCCAATGCCCAGAAGAGCTATCTAGAGCTGTTCGAGCCAACCGAGCCGGGCGATGTCAGTCGGACTGAGCGCCTGACGGTGGCCGCCTTCGTCGCGGGGCTGCATCGAGCCGATGCGGTGGCGGACTTCTATGCCTCGGGCCTGGCCGAGATTCCTGGCGGCGCGTCGCTTCTCGGCGCCATCAAGGCCGAGGTTGAAAAGGGACGGACGCAAGGGCCTTACGGACGCTTCCCGAGCGGGCCGCTTTCGGCGGAGGACAAGCCGGGGCCGGCCTTCGCCATCTCAGAATTCAACGCCGTGACGCTTGGCAAGACGCTGACGGCAGCGCTGCAGCACAGCCATCTGCTGGTGTTCCGGCCGCGCGAGGCCGGCCCCGCGGCGTTGCAGAGGCTGCTGGATGCCGGCTGGAGCACGACGGCCATCGTCACACTGTCGCAGATCGTCGCCTTCCTGGCCTTCCAGATCCGCGTGGTTGGCGGTCTGACCGCCTTGGCCGCTGCCGGCACCAAGCGACTGGCTGCTCCAAACACGACGGCAACCGTGAACACGTAGGAGACAACTTTGACCGAGACGATCATCCACACCGATATCGACAATCGCCCGAACGCCTTTACCCAGGCCGAGATCGGCTGGACACCCTGGCTTCAGCCATTGGAAGAGGCCGACCTGACCGAACGGCATTGGGCCGGCCTCGTCGATGCGGCCCGCGCGAAATCAAGTTATTTCATGCTGCTTGCCCGTGATCCCGACATCTTGGGCGCCCGCACCAAGGCGGACAAAGACATTTTCTACAACACCAGGTCCGGCTTGCCGCGCGCCGAGCGCGAACTATCCGCCGCCGCCGCATCGCGCTCCAATGGCTGCATCTTCTGCGCCTCGGTGCATGCCCGTTTTGCCTCGCATTTTTCCAGGCGAACGGAGGATGTGCAGCGGCTTCTCGATGAGGGCACCGATGCCGATCTCGGCAGCCGCTGGAATGCCATCGTCGCCGCCTCCGTGGCGCTGACGGCCACGCCCTCCGTTTTTGGAGCTGCCGAAATTGAGCGCTTGCGGACCGAGGGGCTGGACAATCTGGAAATTTCCGACGTCATCCATGGCGCAGCATTCTTCAACTGGGCCAACCGCTTGATGCTGTCGCTCGGAGAGCCAACGCCTGCGGCCTGAAGGGGCTTGCGCGTCCGACCTCTCCCACGATCCTGCCGCAAAGGAAACCAAGCCATGGCTTTTGCCCTCGACCATATCGTCATCGCCGTCAACGATCTGGCGCGGGCCGTTGCGGATTACCGGCTACTCGGCTTCACGGTTTATCCCGGCGGCGTGCATCATGGCGGCGTATCGCATAATGCGCTGGTGGTGTTTGCCGATGGCGCCTATTTCGAGGTCATCGCCTATCATCGGCCCGATCCCGGCAATCCGTGGTGGACGCTGCTTGCTGAGGCCGGCGAGGGCTTTGTCGACTTCGCCCTTGCTCCCGACGACACGCAGGCGGGTATCGCCGCCGCCCGGGCGCGGGGCCTCAGCTTAACAGAGCCCGCCTCCGGCGGACGCGTGCGGCCGGATGGCGTAAGGCTAGATTGGCAGATCGTTCGGCCGGAAACGCGCGACCTGCCCTTCTGGTGCGGCGATGTCACCGCGCGGGATTTGCGCGTGCCTCTAGGCGAGCACCGCAAGCACGCCAACCGCGCTGAGGGCATCGCCGTCGTTCGTGTCGATGTCGCTGACATTGCGGCGAGCGCCGGCCGTTATCGCGCGCTGTTGGGCGACGATGCCGTCACGCGATCCGGCGAGGATATCCGCATCGCCATCGGCACGTCGATTATCGAACTCGTCGGGCCAGACCATGGCGCGGAGCAGGGCCGTCTGCAAACGCGTGGCGAGGGCGTCTCCTCAATCGATCTGCATGGGGGCGTCGCCGCGGATCTCGACATCGGCCGCTCACATCGCGCCGTCCTGCGCATCCGTCCTTAGCGGCGGGTCGTTGCCGGATGATCTAGAGCCGAGGGTTGGCACCCGGTGGTCATCTTTTTCAAGAATTGCGACAGGAGCGGGGCTGCATTTCTTTAGTCTACTCGCTGGATAGACTAATTTGACAGAACCGTTTCCGCGGAGACATCCACGTCTGACATGGAGAACGCTATGAGCGTCCTGCGCTATTTCGGTCGCCTTCGGTCTTGCCGCGACAGTCTGGAAGACAGGCTGAATCTGCACGAGGCGCGCCGCTGCTTTGGAAGTGACGATTGCGAGGACGGCACCACCGACGAGCTGCTAGCGCAGATTTCCGAACTGGACGGCAGCTTGTCTTCTCTGCGCTATCGGCGGCGTCGTTAACGCACGGCCGATGCCTGCGCGACGAGCGCAGCGTGGTCGGCGTCGCCGATGATGCGCCCCTTCTCCATCGTTATGGCCTGGTCATATGTCCGATGACGCCGGGATCATGGCTGACCAGCGTCATGTCATGCGATACCGCGAGATCGTTGAGCAGGTCGAGAATGCCGGCCTGGACGGACGCATTCAGCGCCGAGGTCGGCTCATCGAGCAGCAGCAATGACCTCATTGCAACAGTATCTCGCTACTTCGATCCTGGCACCCAATGCAGGAAAAATAGCCCTCTTCGGCGACCTCTGCCAATGAATTGCAAAGCCGCACGAGATCGTCAAGTGGGCGAAACTCGCGCATCTTGAGCCAGCTTCCTGATGGTGACCTACTCTCTTTTGTTCCGCGGAGGTTTCGACTGACAGGAGCGTCAGCTCTTGCCTTTCCAGGGCACGAGCCATGCCTCCAAGGCACGCATCACCAGCGTAAAGGCAAACGCGCAAGCGGCGATGATGCCGATGCCGACGAATACCACATCCGTTGCCAGAAATTGCGAGGCCGACATGATCATGAACCCAATTCCGCGGGTTGCCGCGATCAATTCGGCCGCCACAAGCGTTCCCCAGCCGACGCCGAGCGCGATGCGGATGCCCGTCAGGATTTCCGGCAATGCCGAGGGCAAAACGATGTCGAAAAACAGGTTCCAGCGGCTGGCGCCCAGCGACAGCGCAGCGTTGACCCGCTCGATCGGTAGGGACCGCACACCGGCCTGGGCAGACAGGCAGATTGGCGCGAACATCGCCAGAACCAGCAGGGTGATCTTAGACGTCTCGCCAATGCCGAGCCAGATGATCATCAGCGGCAGGTAGGCGAGTGGCGGCAGCGGCCAGTAGAATTCGATGGGCGTGTCGAGTACGCCCTTGGCCCAGCGGTTCAATCCCATGGCCAGCCCGACGGGCACGCCGAAAAGACAGGCAACGAACGCGGCAGAGAGAATTCGAAACAGGCTGGCCGAGACATGCTCCCAGAGTGATGCGCCAGCATAGCCGTCATTGTAGACGGCGACTGCCTGCTTCACGACTTCTTCCGGCGTCGGCAGAAAGAGATGGGCGACGAGCCCAGATTTCGCCACGCCCCACCAGGCGGCCAAGAGCAAAATACCGGTGATGATGCTGATCGGTGCAGTCGATCGCTCGCCTATGCCGAAGGTGCGCATCTTGACGAGGCGATGGGTCGCCTCCGCCTCGGGATGGAGAATGCTCGCTGCTTCTGTCAGTTCGGTCATTCGGCAGCGCTCCTGACGTCGTCGGTGCTGTGGATGATGGTGCGGATCTCTTCGCGCAGATCGGCAAATTTGGACGATGTCTTGATCGCCCGCGCATCGCCACTTTTGGCAAGATCCTTGACGAAATCGAGGCTGAATCTAGCGACGACCCGGCCTGGGCGCGGCGACATGACGATCAGTTCTGTGCCAAGGAACAGCGCCTCCTCGATCGAATGGGTGATGAAGAAGATGCGCTTTCGCGTCCGGTGCCAGATCGACACCAGAAGCTCCTGCATTTGCTCGCGCGTCAGACTGTCGAGCGCGCCGAACGGCTCGTCCATGAGCAGGATATCCGGCTCCGTCGCCAGTGCCCGGGCGATGCCGACGCGCTGGCGCATTCCACCGGAGAGCTCATGAGGCAGGGCGTTGCCGAACTCGCCGAGACCAACCAGCTGCAGCAGCTCCTGCGATTTCTCGCGGCGCTCGAATTTTCCGGCGCCCGCAAATTTCAGCCCCAGGCCAACATTGTCGAGGACCGACTTCCAGGGCAGGAGCGTATCTTTCTGAAACACGACGCCACGGTCGGCACCGGGCTTTTCGATCGGCCGGCCGTCCAGCGTTATCTTGCCTTCCGACAGCGGCAGAAATCCGGCGATGGCATGCAGCAAGGTCGACTTGCCACAGCCGGAAGCACCCAGTGCAACGACGAAACCCTGGTCGGGGATGTCGAGAGACACCCGGTCCAGAGCATGCACAGTGCGGCCATCCCGCGCTTTGAAATAGACGGAGGCGCGTTCGACTTTCAGCATATGTGAAATCCAATTCGTTTCCCGCGCTGCGAATAACGACAGCGCGGGACAGCTGCTATCAGTTACTCGGCGCGACGACGGCGTCCGGCGTGACGAAGGCGGCGTAGCTTGGCAGGACGTCCGAGACCTTGCCCTGGTCCTTAAGGAACGTTGCTGTATCCTTGAGGATTTTGGCCGCACCGGACTTCTCACCACCGCCGAGCCAGGCATCGGAAGCCTGAACTTCAGGTGTCAGTAATGTCAGGTTCTTCAGTGCGGCAGATTGCTGTTCCGCCGTGCCGCCGAGCTGCTTGGCCAGCAGCTTGGCGTTGTCGCTGTCCGGCCCCCAAGCGGGCTTGTCGTTGGCGAAGGAAGCATAGGAGGCGTTGATAACGCCGGCAAAGTTTTTCAGGAAACCGGGGTTCTTGTCGGCGAAGTCGGTAGCGGCGACCCAGGCGGAGAAGGTCGGCGCTCCTTTGTCGGCAACCTCCTTGGAGGTGATAAGCACCTTGCCGTTCTTTTTCAGTTCAGTCAGCGCTGGATCCCAAACGAAGCCGCCATCGATATCACCGCGCGCGAAACCCGCAACGATCTGCGGCTGGGGAATGGCGAAGACCTGAACGTCCTTTTCGGTCAGGCCGAGGCTCTTGATGAGAGCGAGAAGCTGGTAGTGGTCAGTCGAGACCGGAGCGGCCGCCAGCTTCTTGCCTTTCAGATCCGCTAGCGTATTGATCCCAGAGCCATTGCGCACGACAAGCGCTTCGTCGATGCCCGAAATCGACGAGAGGTAGAAGGCCTTGACGGCCAGGCCGCGCGAAGTCGCCGCTGCAAAGGGGCTGGAACCGACATAGCCGACCTGCACGTCACCGGAGGCGATGGCGGCAAAGATATCGGCGCCAGAATTGAATTTACGGAAATCGATGTCATAGCCGGTCGCCTTGGCAAAGGCGCCGTTAGCGATGCCGACCGACGACGGCAAGGCATCCGTCTGATAGCCAACGACGACTTTTTTGTCGGCCGCACTGGCTCCGAAGGCAGCAACCAGTGTCATTGCGCCGAACAAGCTGGCAAGCAGTCCCTTGTGGAGTTTCATTGTCCCGTCCCTACCCATGTGGCGCACGTCGCCGTTTCTTGAGCCGTCGCCTTTCGTGACGCCGGCGACTATAGGCTAAGCAGGGGCTTTGAGCTTTCACAGTTCAAATATACTAAAATTCAAGATGAGTTGGGAAATAGCTTCCTGTCAAAGCTGCATCCGGCATCTTTACACGCAGGGGGATGCGGATGACTGCTTGACGACGTCGGCTGTTAGCCGACAGATCGAATCTGTTCTTTCGTCAAACCTAAGTGGTGTTCGCAGATGACAGCCGGCTATGGATTAGGCTTTCGACGGCGGGGTCCGCTTTGCGGTGCCCTGCGGTGACAACTCCGGTCGCCCCACGCTGTCGGGGCAGCTTTCGTTGGGGCGTCGACTATGAGACGACGCCAGGACTCGCAATCGGGGTCACTATGCACTATGACTTATACGTCTTCTTTGGATGTTGCGACCTTAGTCGTGCTGATCTGTCGGGAGTTGAGTGAATGCTTGAACGGGTCGAGCGAAAGGATGCCTGTCGCGGAATTAACAGGGCAGTCCCCGCGTCTCCGCTCCTCATTTACGTTATCAATCTGGATCGCTGCATCGAGCGCTGGGATCGCCTCCGCACCCAGGCTGTCCAGCATGGCCTGAACCTCGTTCGGGTCGCAGCCGTAGACGGCCAATCTGTGCTCGCGGAGGAGCGGGTCGGCTTTCATCCCCGCTCCTTCAGTTATCACAACGGCCGCACGATCCTCGCCGGCGAATACGGCTGTTATCGAAGCCACCTGCTGGCTCTTGAAACCTTCGTTGCCAGTGGCGACGCGATGGCCATCATCATAGAGGATGATGTCGACCTCAACGCGGCACTTATCCCGCGGGCCATGGCGGCCGTGGCGGCCGTGCCTGGCACCGAGGGCAGCGTCATCAAGCTCGCAAATCACCGAAAGGTCGGTTTCAGACCAGTCGCTATGACCACCCTCGGCGATGTCGTCGGCCGCTGCCTGCATGGTCCCCAGGGCTCGGCTGCTTGCTACATCGTCACGCGCGAAGCGGCGTTGAAGTTGGTAAAAAGGTTGAATACGGTTCTGTTGCCCTACGATGTCGCTCTCGAACGCGGCTGGTCGACTGGTGTCCAGACGTTTTCGACAGAAGACAATCTCGTAACATTCAGTCCGCATCGAAGAGATACGACGATCGGCAAGAGGTCGCATTACAGGGCTGCCAAGCGACACTTCATGCTGCGCATGACAACCCACTGGTTCCGCGCTCACGACCAGCTGCGACGGTGGTTCTATGCGACATGGGGATGCCAGCGGATCAGCCGCTAGAAGCTTCCAGGCGCTCAAAGCAAACACAAAAGACCGCGAGCAGGTCTATGCGGCGGCCTCTCCCTCGCGTTCGCGAAACACCAGGTCCACCACATCTCCATTCGGGGCATAGCCGGAGACCAGCATCTTCAGGATGCTCTGGGCGAGCGGAATGTCATTTTCATCCAAAGCCTTCTCCAGCGCCGCCAGGCGTTCGGACAATTCCGGCCACCTGAGAAAATCCTCGCGAGCCCGCATGATGCGCGGATGCGGCGTCGGCTGCGGGTTGTCGCCGATCAGCAGTTCCTCGAAGAGTTTTTCGCCGGGACGCAGGCCGGTAATCCGCAACTCGATATCGCCCTCGGGATTATCGTCGTCCAGAACACTGAAGCCGGAGAGCTCGACCATACGGCGGGCGAGATCGACGATGCGGACCGGTTCTCCCATGTCGAGCAGAAAGACATCCCCGCCCGAGGCCATGGCGCCGGCCTGGATGACCAGCTGCGAGGCTTCCGGGATTGTCATGAAATAGCGGGTGATCTCCGGATGGGTGAGCGTAACCGGGCCACCGTCACGGATCTGCTGGCGAAACAGCGGCACGACGGAACCCGATGAGCCCAGCACGTTGCCGAAGCGGACCATCGAAAAACTCGTGGTCGTGCCGCTGGTGACGCGATCAGCGTCGAGGGCCTGCAGTACCATCTCCGCCAGTCGCTTGCTCGCGCCCATGATATTGGTCGGACGAACCGCCTTGTCCGTGCTGATGAGGACGAAATTCTCGACGCCAGCCTTTTGCGCCGCCGTGGCTGCGGCGACGGTCCCGGTGACGTTGTTCTTGATACCCTCGGCAGGGTTATATTCGACGAGCGGCACGTGCTTGTAGGCGGCAGCGTGATAGACGGTGCTGGGCTTCCACGCCGTCATGATCTGCTCCAGACGCGGCCCGTCGCGAACGGAGGCAAGAAAAGGGATGATGCGGATCTCGGCATCCTGGATCGCCAGCGCCGCCTTTTCCAGCTCGCCCAAAATGAGATAGAGGCCGAATTCGTTCTGCTCTACCAGCAGCAGGCTGGAGGGGCGGTTCTTGACGATCTGGCGGCACAGCTCGCTGCCGATCGAGCCTCCAGCACCGGTCACCATGACGACCTTTCCGCGGATGTTGCGGTCGAGCAAAGCCTGGTCGGGCGCAATGACATCGCGGCCAAGAAGATCCTCGATATCGAGTTCACGCAAGTCTGAGACGGCCACACGTCCCTGCGCCAAGGCGGTCAGGTCGGGCATGGTGCGGACGGTGACGCGGGCCTTGCGAATCGCCTCCAGGATTTCGTTGCGGCGTTGCCTTGTGGCATTCGGCAGCGCCAGCAATACATCGCGTGTTTCGCCGGTAGCAACGAGTGCCGGCAGGTCGGCGGGATCGTAGATCGGCAGCCCGGCCATGATACTGCCATGCAGGTGCCTGTCATCGTCAAGAAAGCCTACGACATTTAGCTCCGAGCTATTGGACAGAGCTGCGGCGAGCTGCCTTCCGGAAGCACCAGCGCCATAGATCAACACTTTTGCCAGCGAATTGCGGTTCAGAAGCCGCTGGTAAGCGTTGCCGAGCCAATAGCGTGTCCACATGCGCGACAGCCCGACGGCGATCAGAAGCAGCAACGGCTGCAATATGCCGACGGTACGCGGCACGCCTGGAATGCTGATCGCGGTGAAGATCGTCATGAAGGCCAGGCCGTATATCGCCACCGCCTTCACCACCGTCATGAACGCCGAGAGGCCGGCATAACGGAAAATCGCGCGGTAGAGCCCCAGCACGATGAAGATCGGGATCGCGAGCAGGAGCGAAACGAAGGCAGGGACCCATTCGACGCCCTCAAGGATTACCCACCCGTCAAGCCGCAGGCAATAGGCAAACCACACCGTAAGGACACAAAGGCTGGAGTCGACCAGGAGTGCAAAGGCGCGCTTTGTTACGCGCGGCAAAGCCAAAAAGGGCAGAACGAGCCGATCGGCAGATACCATCAACAATTTCCTCAGGCGCCGGTCATCCCAGTCCGCAATTGCATTTCTTCCGGGCGTATTCACCCGTCTCCAGTACACCTAGTATGTCTTGCTGCTTCCGACAGCAAAAGGCAATTGCGCGAGACAGCCGCGCTGCGTCTTTCGCAACGCTATAGCGCAATTGCACCGATGATCCGGGGACGGGCAATAACCGGCGGTCACGACCAGGACATCAGGTGCGGCTTATTCCTACCTACTGCAGATGGTCCGGTCGGTGGAGCACGGGGATGCCATTTGCGACGGCACCGCCGCTGACACCTGCGCCGAAAGCCCGAATGGCGGACGCCCACAGTCCAAAGGCTTTGGCCTCAGCGGCAGCCGGGGACGGTCATTCGTCCACCGGCTCGGTCTTTATGCGTTTTGCCATTCGCGCGATTGTGGAGTTCGAGCATCGGACCTTATTCCGCACGCTCTCCCAGGTCCTCCCACTTCGAAGCATCGCTATGATCTCGTCGTTGCGCCGCGTGTTCTCCGGACGGCCACGATAACCACCGGCCGCCTTGGTAGCGGCGATACCTTGACGCTGAAGCCAGCGCTTATTTTCTTGCGCTTTACGCGCAACGGTGGCCAGGACGTCGAGAAGGGTGCTGTTGATCGCCTGATTCATAGGTCCCCAGAGCTCAGTCGGTTCCGCCGATCCGAAAGCCCACGTTGTCGGCAGGTCCGGAGATACCACGAGAACACCACGGGCGTTGATTTCGGAGCGCAACTGATCCCAGGTTTCGACGTTCAGACGGGTAAGACGGTCCACTTGGGCGATCAGGAGGATGTCGCCGGGCTTGCAGACTGCCAATAGGTGGAAAAGGCCCGGACAGTTGTATGTCGCGCCGCCCTCGGTCTCGACGCTGGTGGTGGCAATCGTCCAGTTTCGTTCGCCAGCAAACTTTGCCAGCATCTCTTGGACGTCTGTCACCTCGTTTTTACCAATGTTTTTTTGCAGGTAGGCATGTATGGCCATAAGACAGCTGCTCACGAGATGCTATTTTTGAAATGTAGTATATTTTTGGTCTCAAGAACGGGCGTTTCCCCTTTGTGTGTGGGAATAATATTTCGGGTCAGAAAGATACGCAATGGCCAAGAGCGGTACGATATGCTTTTATTGTCATAATTAGACGTGAAAGAGAGACGTTTAATGCTTTGAGCGATAAGGTGGGATGCGCTGAAACCATATACTGTTCTTATGCCGCCGGTACAATCGCACCGTGCCTCCAAACAGGCAGCGTCGTGCTGTTCTGCGATGCATGGCGTGCGACCGCGCAGAGCGGCTTGGACTTTGGCTGCCGACACCGTTCCTGAGACAGCGCTGCAGAAATGTAGATGGGGAGGGTAGCGAGATATTGAGTGATTGATCACGAAGCGATCGACCATTCATCTAAATGGCTTCGATCCGAGGCTGACTGGCGACGATCGGTCGGAGCTGGAGTTTCACGACAGGTCCGTGGTTCGTCATGGTTCGAGGCTAATGCCCGCCGCTTATGTCGTTGGAACGTCGACCGTGTCCTAGATAGGTCTGCCGCTAGCGCTGCAAAATTACATCCAATTGTCGCGCGCTATCGGCGTCGATCACGAGGCCTGTTATAAACCCAGCTTTCAAGATCGCGCGCGTGGCGTTCACCTTCGCAGTGCCCGCAGAGAGCAATATGATATCGCTTTTGAAAAGGTCCGAGAGGTTGGGTGCGCCCTGGCAAACGCATTGAGCCGCAGCCTCGCGAAATGGCACTCCACAACGAATTCTATCAGCAGTACCGGGTACACTATCCGGCGCTGAAATCGGTTCTCGAACAGGGAGGTACACGACATGGGTGATGCCGATTTCCGCCTCGACGGCAAGACGGCCGTTGTCACGGGGGCAGCGCGCGGCATCGGCCGGGCGATCGCCGAACGGCTGGCCGATGCTGGTGCCCGTGTCGTCATCGCCGACCTGGATCAGACGGAGGGCGACATTGTCGTCGGTGCGATCGTCAGGTCCGGAAGTGCGGCTGCCTTCGTCGCGCTCGACGTCACAAAAACCGCGATGGTCGCAGATGTCGTGGAAACAATCTATGCGCAGCATGGTTCTGTTGATGTGCTGGTCAACAATGCCGGTATTGTGCGCAATGCGCCGGCTCTCGACATGAGCCGAAACGACTGGCAGTCCGTGCTTGATATCAATCTCGGCGGTGTCTTCCATTGCGCCCAGGCGTTCGGGCGCCGCATGGTGGCTGCCGGGCGCGGCTCGATGGTCAACATCTCATCCATCTGTGGCGAGGTCACCGTCTTCCCCCAGCCGCAGGTATCCTACAACGCTGCCAAGGCCGGCGTGAATCTGTTGACCAAGTCGCTGGCGGTCGAATGGGCAAGGAGTGGCGTGCGCGTCAATGCCGTCGCACCCGGTTATGTCGCCACCGAGCTGACCTTGCGCGGCCGTAGCAACACGGAGTGGTTCGACACATGGATGCACATGACGCCGATGGGTCGCCTCGGCGAGCCGCGCGAATCGCCAATGTCGTTCTCTTTCTCGCCACTGACGCATCGAGTTACTTCACCGGCACGGTGCTGACCATCGATGGCGGCTATACAGCAATGTAGTCGCGCAGACCTAAGAAAATTTAGGGCCATGGCCTGATGTTCCCAGTCACTGGATCGCTTCTGATCAATTGTTTAGAGCGGCGATAAGCACGGCGTCGACGGCTCGCATCCCATCAAGCGCTACGACCGTCACGTTCGATTTGGGAAGCCTAACTCCGCTATGAAAAGCCGGTGACGCGTCCGTGTTGATGCAACACGAGAGCCACTGCACCAAGGACTGTGTCATCATTACCCAGAAACTTCCCATCCACGAAACGGGGTCTCGTTGTTTCAACCAGGTGGTCCGGCGGCTGGAGGGTGTGGCGCAAGAACTGCGCTCCATCGGCGTCAGGAAGGCTTCGCCGATTGCGACCAGCTGGCCAACTATGACGAACAGTGGTGGGTTGAGGATGGCGGCAGCGATGCCCATACCCCAGCCGGCCTTGTCCGCTGCATCGGCGATCAAGCGCCGCTATCCAAGCCGGCCATCCCTTGCGTGCTCGACAAATTCATCAATAGTGACGGGGTAGCCGTCAAATTCTTCAGCGTGCCGGACGAGTTGGTACCCGCCGACAAATGTCTGAAGACATGCGAGGCAGTGATGTCCAGACAGCAAGTCTGTTTTCTTATGCGAGCTGCGAGGTACGCGTCCCGCCAAAACGATCCGCTGCCGCAATCCGCGCGATGTTACACCACCGTCGGAAAGTTTGTTGCCTGATTTGAAGCGATGTTTTCAGCGATCGGCCGCCCGTCCATCCCGCCGAAATAGCTACTGCGTGCGCTGTTGTTTCAGGCTTCCCACACGATCCGCTCAGAGCGCTAGCTCATAGAGTAGATGGAGGATAACCTGCTGTTTAGATGATTGAACGGCATGTCGATTGACGCGCCGAGCTGGGCCGTCATCGTGTTTGCAAGAACCGTGAACGCTTGTTGGTGGGCGACATCGCCGCCAAATTTCTGGCTGCCTTGTCAGCCAGCCGCGGGTCAGTGCTGCTGTCGAACGAGTGACAGCTGGAACAACGCACAATGACACAACTTAAAGACTGAGTCGGGCCGGGCCTTTTCGGGGCGTTAAGGTGGCGTCCCTTTGCTTCACTATTGGTTTTCGCCTCGGTGCAGTAAGAGCGATCTTGTCAGAATGTCGTCACGAAACATATTTCTCCAGACCACCACGGAGAACCAAATAATGTTCAATCGTCTGATAGCCTTAATGGAAGAGCCGGACAGGAAAAGATTAGTCGCCAACTTCGAGCCAGTCGAACTCCCCAGGTTGTTCGAGATGGCGGAACCGAATAAAGCGGCAGAATACAGCTTTTTTCTGGAGTCGGGAATTGGATCTGTGGTGGCCGTCTCGCCAGCTGGACATGAGGTCGAAGTTGCGATCTTCGGCCGGGAAGGCATGTCGCCACCAAATAGTCTATTCGAGGACGACCAGGCCCCGTTCAAGGTCTTCATGCAGGTGGAGGGCAAGGGCAATCGAATATTGAACGACCATCTCTTTGAGGCGCTCGCCGCGAGTAGGGCACTTCGAAAGATTTTGAGTCGATACGCGCAGGCCCTTTTCGTCCAGACCAGTTTCACCGCACTGTCAAATACGACGCATTCCGTCGAAAGGCGGCTCGCTCGATGGCTTTTGATGGTGCATGACAGGACGGCTGGAAACGAGCTGCCTGTGACACACGAATTCCTAGGCGCAATGCTGAACGTAAGGCGGCAGAGCGTGACGACGTCTCTCCATCAGCTTGAGGGTGATCGCCTGGTCTACAGTTCGCGAGGCCTCGTAACGATCCGGGACCGCAAACGGCTTGAGGCGTTCGCAGGTGAGGCATACGGCCTTGCTGAGACCGAATTCTGTCGCTTGATAGGATCGATGGGCTAGCAACCCTACTCCACGATCAGCACTTTTCCACATTCCCGGCGCCTCTGTCCGCGGGCGGACGAACGGTTGCATCGGGCCTTCGTTGCGCTACGATCAAATGGTGACCGATGCAGGGGTGGAAAATGCGCCCAGATCCGTCCCGCGACCAAATAGAATTTGGCTTTCTAGATGTCGAAACACTGCAGGAGTGCCTTGAAGGATTTCTTTCCGGCGGTTGGTCTCGCGAGGCAGCAGGTAAAGAAGCCTCCAGCGTCAAGCTGAAGGTAGACGATCCCGGGAATGGTGGTCATTCCGCCCATCGACGTCACGTTGACGACAAAGCCACTAAGCCGTCAGCGAAAATGAGGCAGGAACGCCTTGGTGACTGAAACGGCACCGAAGACATTGACTTGGAACTGACGCGGCATTTCTACACAAGGCGATTCTTTAAGTGCTTCCTCACGGTCATATCCTGCAGCGACAGTCTGCCGGTTAGGAAGCCCCAAGGCTCAGGTCGATTGAGCGCATAGCCCTGCAAGACATCGACACCAAGATCGCGCAAGACATCAGCATGTTTAGGTGTTTCCGCGCCCTCCGCGACAACTTCAATCATAAGTGCGCGGGCGGATGGTATCGATCATTGCCAGGGAGAAACGTTCCTCTGCCGAGACGGCTCCGTTAACCGTGTCACCAAAAGGCGAGCAGGGCTTGGCTGAGGGCAAAATTCCACGAACTACAGTGGCCTTCCGTTTCGCGTGGCGGTTTTTTGATTCGCAGACATGAGGCACTTGTCTTGGATACTCACACCACAACGGGTATATCCGAAAACGAAGTCTGGGCCGCATTTCTCATTCGCCAAGCCTTGGGGCGCGGCCGTAGCCGTCGAAGGCATAGCCGTTGAGGATCTGGCGCCCCTCAAAAAAACGTCGCTCAATTGCCGTCATGCCAGCCTCCTCGCAGATTATTTGCCAGTTGGCGATGATTGCGGCGATCTGATCATCGATAATCGTGCGAGCTTGCGCCTTTGATAGCAAAAACGACGGCGCGACAGCCAAGACGTTCATCAACTTCGCAGCGCGACTTCCTCCAGAGACGATCATTGCTTGATTGGCTTCTGGTGTTCCCCGGCGTTGCGGGGCGATATCATATGCGGGCGTCAAGTTGAGTGTCTTCCCATCCCAGAAGGCTGCATGATTTCTTGCATGGTCATCGGTGTTTCCAACGAGAATGTTGAAGCAAAGTCTCGAGAAAAGTTCGGTCAGGTTTTCCAATGGATCGGAAAACCGAGCTCGAATGATCTCCGCGAGCATCTGATACGAGATATGATGGGCAGCGAGTTCATTCTCCTGTGTCCATGTCAGGGCGGAGACCATTGCACGCCTCCGCCATGACGTTTCGACGGAAATGCGGTCGAACCGTTCGACGAGAAGGACATCGCGATCCAAGACTCTATCTATTTCTACCGGCGCCACGGACATACCAGCACATGCTGCCAGGCGCATGGTTGCAAATTCCGCCTTGACCATCGCGAATGTGTCATTCGTGGCCGAGAATTTAGCGATCAGCTTCCTTGGTTTCCCCGCCTGGTGGTCGCTGATGAGCGCCTTTGGGCGCGCACCGCCGATCGAGCTGCCATGAAGGATGGCACGGTGCAAGCCTTCGGGGACCGGTTCCCCGGCTTCCACCTTATCGGCGAAACTCTGCAACTCCGTCAGCGTCGCATGGTCACCCTCGCGAGCAATGTGCTCCGTCGCACTCTCCTGAAAATCCAGCGCACCGATTCTGTCTGAACCGGAATGGCGCATGAATGTCATCTCGCCGAAGGCGTCCTCGTCGATCGCGTCCTGCTTCAGTCCCGACAATTCATTGACTATAACGCGCCGGCCCCATCGGTCAGGCTATGCGTCGCGCAGGGATGGTGCGAGAAAATGATCGGCCGGAGGTTCGATGACGCCCGCGCCGAGCGGCAGGTCGAGATCAAAAATGGCGATTGCCTTTTTTCTCTCCAGGTAGCTGCGACCATAGTTGAAGAAATAGCGATCCCTCTCACGGACTACGCGCCCCACGACGACTGGCTCGATTTCTCCCGGCAACCATATCCAGACGTAAAGTTCGCTGGGATCAGAAATCATCTTTCAGCTCCGGCTTTTGATGTCGGACACGTGCTGGCAGAAGCTCGAGTTTTGTCTTAGTTTCCGAAAGCCGGGCTTTCGTCTCAAAGGGGCCTCCGAACAAGGCCAACCCAACCATCGTCGCTGCTTCGAAGATGTATCCGACTGCAACGGTTGGCTTGCCGGCTTCGATCGCGCGGATCGTCAGCCGCGAACATCCGGTTCGTTTGGCGAGATCGGCCTCTGTCCAGCCGCGAAGCTTTCGAGCTGCCTGAATCTCGGACGCAAGCAATTGCAACGCTGATCGACTCGTTAGCGAAAGTGACAAAAAGGAATTCGCATTCTCTGCCATGGCATACACAAGTGACGTTAATATCTACTTTAGGATATATCACATCGGAGAATAATGGCAAATATGCCGGCAGTTTTGTCTATTTTAGAAGCTATTGTAAACGACAATGTCTACTAAAATAGACAAACATTGAGATGGCGGTCAATGGGCGCCAAGACAGACGTGAATGTGGTGCATTTCGCTGAATTGCCAACCGAAGAACGTACATCGCGTGAGTACGGGACACCCCTGGACGAGAGTTTCATACACCGCTTCTTGAAAGCAACCGCGGCCCCGGCCAAAAACCGACAATGTTTCAGTTGACATCCGTAGCTGCATACAAATCAAGCTGCGCCGTCGTCGCCAGTCAAAGCAATCGGTGCAACTTTAACTGCCTGCAGCTCCTGTTAAGCCGGTTGCATCCCAACGTTGCACCATTAAGAGTTTACGCATAAATTGTAGTACAGATCAACGTATCCGGTGAACCGTATGAGTGCTTTTTTAAGGGCTTGTGGTTCATTCAAAGACATCGGCCACCTTGCATGTAATTGGCGGGTCGGATCGATTCTTTAGATTGCTGTACCACATCGAAAACTGCCCTAACGATATTACCTCGGCTGTCATCCAGACCGGCGGGTGTTCAGGATCGTCATATCTATTCTTATAATGGAGGATGAAAGTGTCCTTCGACCTACGCAGATCCTCAATTAGCTTCAAGAAGGCCTGAGCATATCGGTCTGCTCGGTGATAGAGGCCAGGATCAAGATAGCTGTGCGGCCCGTATTTCATCGCGACGTGATGCGCCCAACCGCCTCGCAAAGACACTTCGATTCTCTCGATCGCATCCATCACGAGTAGTCGAAGGCGCCTATCGAGAATGTGTATCTCCAACACATCGTCGAAGGATGTTGTATATCAAAACCTATGTTCGCCAGTCGCGTGTGGGATACCCTCGAACGGAAGCCAGTAGTACCGTAGCGGGTAGTAGCTTATGTGCTGGAGCAATGGGCTGCGTCGCCTAGATCCGGAACGGCCATTCCCCTTGCTTCGAGCCAGGCAATTTGATCGGGAATAGAAACGGATGGCTTTTAAAACTTCATACCATCTCATAGGCGGATTCGAAACCGCCAGAAAACAAAAAACCCGCTGGGGTGCGAAGTTTCGAAACCGAGGTTCCGTCCGAGGCGTAGCGGGTGTTGTTGATCATTGATATGGAGCACTCCTATTAAGAATGCAACAATGGCTGGGCAAAAAAGTACCCATTTTTGCCCGAACCGGACCAAGTCACGGATCAGAATCACGATTTTTTGGACATGCGGGCTCGCAAAAATCATGCATACCATTACCTCGGCAAATTCCGAGTTTTAACGACGTAAAGCATCGAAAGAGCCAGCGCCACGGGCGCACAAAAAGAAGAGCATTGGTAGGTACATAGCAATTCGCGCAGGTGACTTTCGGTTCGTATCCTATCAAGGCGAAAAGCTGTCTAACCTGTCGGCGACATCGCCGTCGAGACGCTCGACGAAGTCATGCGGGTGGGGCCGGGTTGTCAATATCTCGAGTCTCACGGTGCTCGGCGACGTTGAGCGGACGAGTTACGCCACAGCCAAGGCAGCACTTGTCAGCTTCACCCGGAGTTGGGCGCTGGAACTCGCTATGGACGGCATCACCGTCAATGCAATTTAGCCTGGACCCACGGAGACCGAATTGTTCCGTACAAATAACCCTATCGGAAGCAACGGTGAAGCGCGATACCTATCAGCGATTCCTATGGGCCGCTTCGGCAGGCCGAGGAAGTAGCCGGCGTGATCGGTTTCCTGCTCTCCGACGATGCCGCGTTCATCACCGGACAGACCTTGCATGTCGACGGCGGGGCTTCGATCGGGAGGTCAGCAATTTGGAACGTGCGGCCGGCGCTAAGACTGAAGCCAGGCCGATCACGGCGGATATCGCCAGGAGAAAATTCCCTATGACGACCGCCGAGGGATGGTCCCCTCGAAAGCAAAAGACGAAGAAGGTTGAGCCGTCTGTCGGATCGCTTATATTCACGTACGAGACCATCGCTGTTTGACAGGTCCAGGTACTTCAACACAGAGCCTTACGACTTGCCCTCCGAGATCGCCGCTCTATTTCCGGGAGCGGTTTATTGAAAGGACTTCAACGCCTGATGGTCTGTCATGACGGAAAAGAATCTTGGGTGCCGCTCTAAATGTCCATGTCCAACACGAATTTCGCGGCCATCCTCAAAGGAATGCCTCAGCCATATCTGGTTCTCGACACCGACCTCATGATCGTCGGAGCCAGCGACGCATACCTGGCGCTGACAGACCGCAGCCTGGCCGATATCGTCGGTCAGAATATCCTGGTGGCATTCCCCGAAAACCCCGATGCAGCGGGGACTGTCGAGCAGGGACCGCTCGAAGTTTCTCTGCGCCACGTCATAGAGACCGGCAAGCCGCATGAGATGGCGGTCATCCAGTATGACATCCCCCAACCTGACGGGCGATTCACGCAGAAGTTCTGGACCCCTGTCCACACTCCGGTCCTCGGTGACGACGGCGAGATCGAATACATCATCCAGAATCCCATGGACGTCACCGAGAGCGTCCTGAAGGCCAAGGAGACTGACGCCCGTCTTCGCGTAGCGCTCCACGCCGCCGACCTCGCTAGTTGGGAATACGAACCGGAGACCGATATCTGGAGGCGCAGCCATTCGGTCGACGTGATCTTTGGTTTCGAGCCCGGCGAGGGCGGCCCCGTCGCGGCGCCGTTCTTTGCCAGGATGCACCCCGACGACCTGCTCTCCACGAAGAAGGTCGTCGCCGACGTGATGGAGTGCCCGGATAGAACGGCGATGAAGTTCGATTACCGTATCCTCCTGCCGTCCGGGGAAGTGCGGCACGTCACGTCGAGAGGCGAGGTTTTGCGAACCTCAACGGGAAAGGTACGCATGATCGGTGTCCTGATGGATGTCACCGCAGACCGTCTCAGAGAGGCCGAATTGAGCGCCGCCCTCGCCGCACAGGGGGAGCTGATCGAGCAGAAGGAACTTCTTCTCGCCGAGGTCAACCACCGCGTGAAGAACAGCCTTCAGCTGGTTATCAGCACATTGCGTTTGCAGGCGCGAAAACTACGGGACCCTGCCACGAACGAAGCCTTCGCCCGGGCGATTTCGCGCGTCCGAGCCATCATATCCGTACACGAACGGCTCTATCGAAACCATAATTCGCTCAGCGTGGACATGGCTGACCACTTGTCAAAGCTCTGCCTTGATCTCGTGGGCGACGGGCCCAAGGCGATCATCGTCGATGCCGACGCGTTGGAGCTGCCCACCGAACGCGCTATACCGATATCGGTCATCGTCAACGAGCTTCTGGCCGGGGCGTTGAGAGGGGCCGACGAGCAAAATCCGATTACCGTTTCACTGAAGACCACTGCCGAAGGTCGGATAGAACTAACGGTGTCGGGGTCGGACGTGGCCTCGCCAATGGGGTCCGACGAACTGGGGGGTAGACTGATAGCCACCATGGCTTCCCAGCTCGGCGGTGTTGTCGCAGAGGCCAATGCTCCTGATGGCTATCGCTTCATGCTGGCCTTCGAGGGAAACGACAGATGACGGCTTTGCGGGTTATGATTGTCGAGGATGAGATGCTGTTGGCGCTCGACCTCGAAGACATGCTGCTGGATGCTGGCTATACGGTGGTAGGCCAGGCCTCCGACATGCCCCAGGCGCTAGCTATCGCCGAAAGCGTGGACGGAGGGATCGACGTCGCCATCATGGACATCAACCTGGCGCGTGGGTCGAACGGCGTCGCTACGGCCGCCGCGCTGAGGCAGAGGTGGAACATCCCGTCTCTGTTCGTCAGCGGGAACCTCGACGAACGAACCCGGCATATGGCGATGCAGTGGCAGCCGATCGGCTTTGTTGGCAAGCCGTATTCGGAGCGCGAGGTGCTGGCGGTCATCAGGACGGCGGCGGGCTGAATCCTACCCCGATATTCGTCGCTTTACATCGTGCGTTGGTATATCAATCCCATGGAGACCTGAGTTTGTCAGGCCAAGGAAATCCCTCGTTGAAAAATCTCGAAGTCGACTTCCCCGAAGAACGTCGGCTCGCCGCGTTGTATTCCTATGACGTTCTGGACACGGAACCGGAGAAGGATTTCGATGACATTGCAAAGATCGCGTCGCGTTTGTGCGGCACACCGATTGCCGCCGTCAACCTGATCGGGGATCGGCGGCAGTTTTTCAAGGCCGAGGTCGGGTTGGGGGTGAGGTCCACCCCGTTCGACAGCTCGTTCTGTGCCAAAGCGATCCTCGAGAACGACTTTCTGATGGTTCCGGATGCGACCAAGGACAAGCGTTTCGACTGCAATCCTCTGGTGACAGGCGAGCCGCATCTTCGCTTCTACGCTGGCGCGATCCTCAAGACGGAAGACGAACTCCCTATCGGTACAGTATGCGTTCTCGGGTACGAGCCGATGGTCCTCGACGAGTTGCAGCAGGACACACTCCGTCTGCTCGCGCGGCAGGTCATGGCACAGCTTGAACTGCGTAAGGCCCTGCGCGAGAAATCGGAAGAGGCGGAGGTTCAACGCAGTTTGAGCGAACAAATGCTCGCACAAACGAGAGCCATGGCACAGGCGGAGGAAGAGCGAAAGTTTCTCACCGCCGAACTCAGTCATCGCATGAAGAACACGTTGTCGATGGTGCTGGCGATCGCTGCCCAGGCATTGAAAGACGTGACTGAGCGCGATGCGGTCGATGCGTTTACGGGTCGGCTTCAGGCTCTCAGCAGGGCACATGACGTGCTGCTTCGGGAGAATTGGTCGTCGGCCGAGATCGGTGACGTGATGCTCAGCGTGCTCACCCTTCACGCCGACGGGACGCGTCGGGACCTAGACGGCCCGAAGGTTACGCTTGGTCCCAAGGCCGGATTATCGCTCTCCCTTCTCCTCCACGAACTGGCCACCAACGCCATCAAGTACGGAGCTCTTTCGAACGGGTCGGGCCGGGTTTCTGTGAAGTGGTCGGTCGATGATCTTGACGGTGTCCCGACCCTGTCGATGGTTTGGACCGAAAGCGGCGGGCCGGAGATATCTGAGCCGATCAGGCGCGGGTTCGGCTCGAGGCTGATCCGCATGGGGATCGCGGGGACGGGACACGCCGAGAAGTCCTATCTCCCTTCGGGGTTCACCGCGACGTTCAGCGCGCCGATGGCAGCAGTACAAGATATCGGCTCGTAGTTCGGCTAGGCCTCGACAATCAAAGGCATAGCCACATGCCGCCATCAAGTCGCAGGTTCGCTCCCGTGATATAGCTGCCGCGTGGACTAACGAGGAAGGCGATGGCTTCGGCGATCTCCTCAAGTGTTCCAACCCTTCCCATGGGGACTTAGGCAAACATCGGCAGCACTATTTTCTCGATTTCGGTCCATGGTGCGTCCAGCGCAAGGCCTTGCGCGGCGGCTACCTTGCGGAAGCCTTCGTCTAGCCTGCCGCTTTTAATTGTTCCGGGCGATACCGTGTTGGCTGTGATGCCATCCATCGCAACCTCCTTCGCCAAAGAGGCTGTCATCGCAATCCATCGCGGCCTTTGCGGCACCATAGTCGGGTCTTTTCGCAGGAGTCATCAATGCCGCCATGCTGGATATGTTGATAATTCTTCCCCATTGGGCAGCAGTCGAGCGGTCATCCTTACTGCCGATCGGAAATCGCCGTGTAACTTGATTTCCGCAGGCCAGCGCTCGCCGTTGATTACGTCTCGCGCGAGATCGGGAGCGTCGAGCGCGACGGTGGTCAGATGCCCCGTCCCGTCATAGACCTTGGCACATGCATCGGCGACAAGCGGATCAAAGTTTGTGGTCCATACGATTTTGGTGCGGCTTGCTCTCATGAAGGTCGCCAGAGCCATGTGGCCGTAAGACGGTTTTGCACCGGCGAGTTTGGCCGCGATGTACGTCCTGCGGTCGTTTTCGCTTGGATAGGCCGCTTCGAACAACGCCGCATATTCATCGGGAGCCCCTGTTGGTGGAAACCGATCGAGGCCGTCCATAAAGCTCTGCAATGAGCGACGGACCGCCGGATTTGCCAGGTCGGCTACGGTTTTTGGCGAGACGCGACGTTGACTTACATAAATTTGCTGTTTGAATTCCCAGATCATGTCCCAAGCCGTGGGAATACCGGCCGCGGCAGACGCTCCAGCCCCAAGTAGCCACAGTAGGCCACCTGGCCGCATTGAAAATCGGCGTGCGAAGTCGTCGGCGGCGATAATCGGGTAAGAGCTGTCGGTCATTCCGCCTCCCAGACTTTGCGCCAGTCTGCGAACTCCGAGGGTCGGATCTGATAGCGCGCAAAATTGCCTTCATGCAGTCCCGTTACTTCGGCTTCGGTAATCTCGATGAAGCGCCGACGATCGGCGGGATCGACTTTCTCTGCCGCCCAAGCTGCGATGCGTTGGGCGATCTCCTTACGTCGGGTGCACCCTCGGATGAGGGTCGCGACGAGCGCGCGCAATTCGGCGCGATAGCGAAGCCTGAATGGATCGGGCTCGCCCAGCGATTGGCGAACAGCGGCATAGCGCGCAGCCGAGCGTTCATAGGCCCACAAGAAGAGGTCCTTGAGCAGATCCATCTGATTTAGCTCGTAAACACCGAGTACCGCCTCTGTGTAGGCTTGCCGTGGTACGTCGTCAAAGGAGAGCGGCGAGAGGTTATGCTTGATAAACGGGATGTTCGCGGCAAGGCGGGAAACGCGCTTGTTCACATCGTCAAAGGGCTGAAGATAGGGCAATTGCACCATAACGAAAAATGCTTGCTCGAACGGGTCGGTGATGGCGTCGGCAGTGGCCAGGATCTGATCGAAATATTCCTCAATGAGCGGCGGCACTTCCAGAGGGTGGAACGCTGACCGCTCAATTCCGACCGCTATGTAGCGTAACCTTCCCACAGCTGATGGATCGACAAGCAGGTTATTGGCTAGCAGACCATGTAGATTGAGAATCGTGTAGCGGTTGAAGCCGATGTCATCGGCTGCGCTGACCAGGAACTCGATTGCGTCCTTGTGGTTGAGGATCATCTGCGCTTCGAGATGGGCTCGGCCCTCGGCTTCTTCACCGAGTTCAATGAGGCGCTTGGTGTCGAGCAGCGAATAGGTATTGCCCTCAAGCCGGCTCGAGTTCCAGGCAAGGTCGATCAGAAGCCTGCTCAAGATATGCTTGGCATAGGTTCCTGCTGGCTGCTCTGCGACCTGTAGCCGCCCGACCGACGTCAGATGGAGGCGCTCGGATTGGGTCAAATAAAAGGTAACGTTCGGGCGGTAGCTGTTGAGAAACTCGCGATTGTAACCGACCGGCTTACGGGCTTCGGACGGCTGTCGAACATAATCGCGCACTGATTTGGCTGCATCGGCAAGTGTAATGTCGAAAACCCTGTCCTCGCCAGGTGATGGAGGGGACGAAGCGTGGTCGGGCAGGCGATATTTTGCCCAGCGGCCTTCGCCCTCCATAATCAAGCGATCATCCGATACCAGCCGTTTCAGCCGGTATTGCAGGGTGCGTTGGGGGATAGGCGTTTGCAGAGCGCGAAGAATCTCTGATGCTGGAATAGCACCTGTGTGCTGGCTTACGATCTCTTCGATCGCAGCAAATGCGTCCTCAGGAATTTGGTTCGCCACGATTCGTTGCTTTTCTTGCGCCTAACGGAGTAGGCGCAAGAATGCCCAGATACGCGCAAATATCAAGTCTATGCGCAATCATAGTTGCGCTTATCCGGCGGAATCTTCGTTAGCATAACGTCATAAACCTGAAGCGCGTTGCGACCCTGTCCGTCACCGCCGTCGGTGAGAACATGATCGACTGCGCGTGTTGAGATGAAACGCATCCGCCAGCGTGGCCATAGGGCCGGACTGGCGACTCGCGCGAAAGCCTTCGTCCTTGCCGGCAAATGTCCCTGGCTCGGAAAATGTGGAAGCGTCGTTTCTCGTTTCGTCGCTAAAAACTCGGGCAGGCGGGGCAATAACGGCAAGGGGAGAACGCAGGCCTGGAGAAATGCTCTTGCGGTCGGTTGCGACTTTACGTGCTGACCCCATGCAGCTTTGGTTCTCAATGTCGCCGGAGGACCGAAGTTTATCCAAGGACGTTGTGCCGGCTTCATGTCTTTGGCTTCTCCATTTGTCCGTTTCGGTCGTGCGCTATCCCTCCAGAGTAAGAGGCGGCGTCTCACTTCGTGGACGTGGGAGGGCCGAGAGAGAGGCTTCCGGCACCCGTCCTGGAGTAGATCCTATGAACATTCAGGTACTGGACACCCCCCGTGATCAGAGTGGTGGCTTCAAGGTTGATCAGAGCCGTGGCCGACAGGTCGGTCGCGTCTCATCCGAATGGTATTCCCGCCCTCATGACGAGCGCTTCCTGTCGCTTGGCGAACTGGCTCGGATGGAGCGTGATCGTGCCGAACGCAGCCGGACCCGCGTTGTGCAAAGCGCGCTCATCCATGTCGAGGCGAGCCGCACCAATCCCGAGCGCCTGGAGTTGATCCTTCCCGGTGCAGACGCGCCCATCGCGCCGACGCACTGGAGTCTTGGACAGCTCGCTGCCCAGGTCGGTGCGCCGGCCGCCTATTTGCGCCAACTCCCCGCCGCGCTCGCCGGGATCAATCTGCAATACCGTCTGACCTCGCATCGGGCCGAGCAGATCAAGACGCTCGAAACCGATGGTGGTCGCGTCGAGCTGCGGGCGTCAACCGGTGTCGATTACGGTCGCATCTACGATCACGAACTCGTCGAAGCGGTTCAGCGCATCGCCGGCAATGGCACCGGTTACACGCGCTGGAAGGTGCCGGGTGTGCTCGACTGGTCGACCGGGATCTATAATCCGCGCGTCAATATCACCAAGGACACCACCACGCCTATGCCAGCGACCGCGACGTGTTCCTGTTCCTCGTCGACGATCTGAACCCCATCGAGGCTGGCGAGCTGCCCGGTGGGTCGCCCGACCTGTTCTTCCGAGGATTCTATGCCTGGAACAGCGAGGTTGGTGCCAAAACGCTCGGCATGGCGAGCTTCTACCTTCGAGCGGTCTGCCAGAACCGCAATCTATGGGGCGTGGAGGATTTCGAAGAGATCACCATCCGTCACAGCAAATATGCCGCCTCCCGTTTCGCCCATGAGGCCGCCCCGGCGCTGCAGAATTTCGCCAATTCCTCGCCAGTGCCCTTCGTCAACGGGATCAAGGCGGCGCGCAAACGGATCGTGGCGCGCCCACTGGCGCAGGCGGGCTTGGCGCAATCGTCGCCCTTCCTCTCGATGATTTTTTCAGACCGGACTTTGTCCTAGCGGCCCATAACGTTGAGATTGGCAGCACAC
Organism: Rhizobium rhododendri; assembly: GCF_007000325.2. Lineage (GTDB taxonomy): Bacteria > Pseudomonadota > Alphaproteobacteria > Rhizobiales > Rhizobiaceae > Rhizobium > Rhizobium rhododendri. Next base: position 364,629 of record NZ_CP117268.1, read on the forward strand.
GCTTGCGTTCGTAATTAACGTAGGGATCCCCGCCCGGATAATTGTCGCGTAACGCGGCAAAGAGCGCGCGGGAATCCGAGAAGAGCGCCCGAGACAGCGCGCGTGATGTGGCCCACATCGCGGCTACAACGTCGACGGACAATAAGGCGTAGGTATCGGTCATCAACTACCTGACGGAAGGTAGAGGCGGCAATCACCAAGGAAACACCTTTGAATTCTTTCCAATCGCAGCCCTCTTGCTGCCATGCTCCAGACCACAACCCCCAGTCCCCAAGATTTAATTTCGTACGAATTCCGATGCAATGTCTTCTCGTGCAATCGTCTAGGGCAAGCTTGGCGACTCGCGACCGCGAAATGAAGCTGGAATGTCGACAAACGGGAACCGTGGGCGATATTGTCGCTGTGGATTGCGTTTGCCAAGTTGTCGCTGAGGAAAAAGTACTTTAGAAAAGTAGCGGCAGCCCCGGCGGGGATAAGCGCAAACTGAGTTTGCGCGGGGCAGTAGACATTAGAGCTCGTGAGAAAACGCGCGTGTACGTGTCACTTTCACCACTAAGATGTGCATGGGCGATGGGCAAAGAGCTACGACCCGTTGCCGAACATGATACTTTATATGGGAGTGTAGTCATGCGTATTGCCATCCTGGGAGCAGCTGGAATGCTCGGGCGAAGACTGACCGAGCGCCTTGCGGCCGAAGGAGAGCTTGCTGGAAAGGCCATCACGGCGTTTACCCTTCACGATATTGTGCCGGCGGCGCGTGTAAACGGTAACTTTAACGTCGATGTTCTGACGTCTGACTTTTCGGACCAAGGAGAGGCAGAGCGTATCCTGTTGTATCGTCCTGACGTGATCTTTCATCTTGCTGCGGTGGTATCGGGAGAGGCGGAAGCCGACCTCGAGAAAGGCTACCGGGTCAACTTAGAGGGGACCCGCGCGCTACTCAATGCCGTTCGCACGATCGGACAAGATTACCGACCGCGTTTCGTGTTCACATCCTCGATTGCGGTTTTCGGCGCACCACTTCCGGATGTCATTCCAGATGATTATCTCCCGCGTCCCCTATCAAGCTATGGCGCACAAAAGGCGATGGGGGAGCTTCTCGTCGCCGACTATGCCAGGCGCGGGATCATAGATGGCTTGAGTATACGCCTCCCGACGATTTGCGTGCGACCCGGTAAACCCAATAAGGCGGCGTCGAGTTTCTATTCGAGCATCATCCGCGAGCCCCTGAACGGCGAAGAAGCCGTCCTCCCCGTATCGCGCGACATTCGCCATTGGTTCGCTTCACCGCGGAAGGCGGTAGATTTCCTCATCAGGGCCGCAGAGGTTGCGGGCCCGGACCTCACTGTCCGGGCGTTGACGATGCCTGGCGTCTCAGCGTCGGTGGAAGACCAAATCGAAGCCTTGCGGAAGGTTGCCGGTGACGATGCAGTGGCCCTCATTCGCGAAGAGCCCGATCCGGCGATTCACATGATTGTCAGCTCCTGGCCCAAATCCTTTGACGCACGCCTCGCTCTGGATCTTTGCTTTGTCCCAGATGCCAGTTTCGATGAGATCGTTCAGATCTATTGCCGTGATGAACTCAAGTGCGGCTGACACACAGTGTTGGCCCTATCCGCATAGCAGAGGTACTTCGGCCGAGCCGCTTTGCTATAGACTTTGCCGCCAGAAATTACGAACGCAAAATCGTGATCCATGTATTCACTCCCAGCAGCTCCGGTATAATTTCTCTCCATATCGGCGATTTTCGGTTCCCCACGCTGTAAACCAAGACGTTCGGCTCAGGACATTTTAATTTGCTTGCGGCAGCATATTCTTTTCGGACCCAGATTTGGGTAGATAGCCAAGAGATTATAGCCTCTATCCTGACTATTCCTCGCGTGAAAAATGGCTCATTTTTCCGGTGTTAGGTAGCAACTGCCACCGACAATCTCATCGACTTCCTTGGGATCGTCTTAGAGCGTGCGAGCCGCTCCATGACCTGACCAACATGGCCGACAAGTAGTATTGTGGAATGCATGAGGCCGTGTCGGAATCCGTTCAAATGACGGAATGAGCGATAGCTCTTGTATTCGCCCAAAAGAACATATTTTTTCATAAAATCACCCTAAAGAGGAAATATAAGTTCATGTCAAAGAACTCCGCGTCGCTTGAGATCCTGACTGACGCGACATTGGTTGCGCTGGAGACGCTTGGCTCTCACCTGCGCATCGCCCGCGAGCGCAGAGGAGACAGTCTGAAGACTATGGCTACACGAATGGGGACTTCTATCCCCACGTTGCGCAGGATGGAGGCGGGCGATGCAAGGGTGTCTATAGGTGTTTATGCTGTGGCGCTTTGGATTTTTGGAAAGTCCGAAAAGCTTTCCGAGCTTCTCGAGCCTGGCGAGGACGAGTACGCCATAATGATCGACGTGAACCGGGCAAGCCGAAAGAGAGGGTAGCATGGGCGACTTCCGAGGAAATTCTCTTGCGGTCTGGTATCTTGAAAATCCGCTCGATCCGCGCCTTGTTGGGCAGGTGAAGCTTGAGGCGAGCAATCGGAGATGCCTTCTTGAACTGGATGACGAGTGGAGGCGTTCGGGATTTCCTCTGTCTCCAGACCTCACCCTTGACAAGAAGGTGCATGCCCCCTTGAAGGACATGGTGGCTCCTGGAGCAATCGAAGACGCCATGCCGGATCGCTGGGGTGAGCGCATGATCAGGGTCGTCTCGCGCCCATCGCGCATGAGTCCTCTCGACAAGCTCTGGTATGCGGGCGACCGGCGTTTTGGTGCGCTTGGGATGTCTTCCAGCTTCGACGAGTATCGCCCTGTCAACGAACAGCCACTGATGAGTGTGGATTCCCTCCAAGAGGCGGAGGCACTATTTGCACGCGTCCTTGAACGTGAACCTCTCACCGAACGTGAAAGGCAACTCATTGCGAGCGCCGGCAGCATGGGCGGTGCCCATCCCAAGATGCTAATCGAAGACGATGCAGGAGAGTGGATCGCCAAATTTCCGCGTGGCAGCAACGTGGATCAACTCCTTGTCGAGCATGCCTGCATGGAATTGGGCCGCCGAGCTGGCCTACATGTCGCGTCGTCACGGGTTATTCCCGGCGGGATCGACCATATTCTGATGGTTCGTCGGTTTGACCGTGTAGACGACCAGCGCGTGCATGCCGTTTCAGCGCGCACGCTGCTGTCTCCGGAGGCGGACGATAGTTATGCCACCATTGCTGCGATCATCCGGCGGCATGGCGTTCCCGACCGCATTCATTGCATGCAGCGTGAACTGTTCCGCAGAATGGCATTCAACATCATGATAGACAATACTGATGATCATACGAAGAACCATGCCTTTCTTCATGCCGAAGATGGATGGCTGCTGTCGCTGGCTTTCGACATTCCGACCCAGATGAGCGGTCTCGGCCAGCAGGCGATCCAGATCTCCTCGAGTCCGAAGTTCCGGAACGACTTTAGCATCGCACACGCCGTGGCGGCAGCGCCGCACTTCGGCATGTCCAAAGAGGATGCCCGGCACGAATGGAACCAGATGGCCGGATGGATAGGAAGATGGCGTGACATCTTTTCAGAATGCGGTGTCACAGAGGGCGACATCGACTACCTTGGCGACATCTTGGATTCACCGGCGATACTCGAGCATCGCCGGGAGGCAATTGAGCCGTCGGATATCGGTTCATCGGATGATCCGGACGACGGATGTCGTCCCTAGGCTGGCGCTCTCGCGGGCTTCACTTGGTGGCATTTGCTACCTAATTTCGCATTTTTCGGCGTTCGCGATTGCCTTTACCAATGACAGGATTTTCCAGCGAACGTGCTCGTTGACAATCTGGGCAAAGGACTTGTTGAGATCGAGACCTTCGATAGTACCCACAAAATGGAATAATTCGTCTTTCTCGCTAAGCGGCTTTCCGATTATAGGCTCACTTACTTCGAAGAAATGAGACACGGGAACAGAGCTGGCTCGGGAAATCTGCACAGTGGGATAAGTGGAATTTTTGCCTGACTTCGGCTTAGATGTCGGGAACAGGAGAGACCATTACAAGACGACCGCGCCGGAACCATAGCCCGGCTTTCAAGGCAAAGGTGGCGCTCGCCGCCATCCGAGGCGAGCAGACGCTGGTGGAATTATCCCAACAGTTCGACGTGCACGCCACCCAAATCAAGCAGTGGAAAGACCAGCTCCTTGAGGGGGCGACAGGAGTTTTCGGTGATGAAGCTAAGGCGGAACCGGCGGGTCCAACCGGCGATGTCAAAACACTACACGCCAAGATCGGCGAGCTGACACTGGAGAACGATTTTTTTATCCGGTGCGCTTGGCAAGGCGGGATTGCTGGGCGGAAAGAAATGATCGACCGCGAGCACAAACTTTCCGTGTCACGCCAGGCAAAGCTTTTCGGCTTCAGCCGTGGCAGCGTCTATTATCGTTCTCGTCCGGTGTGTGACGGTGATCTGGCCCTTATGCGCCGGATCGACGAACTGCATCTCGATCACCCGTTTGCCGGAAGTCGGATGTTGCAAGGGCTCTTGAGAGGAGAAGGGCTGGAAGCTGGGCGGCTGCACATCGCCACGCTGATGAAGAAGATGGGCATCGAGGCGATCTATCGCCGCCCAAACTGCGGACAAAAGGTGAGCACCAGCGGCCGCACCAGTGACAATGATGCCCCAGAATGCCGGTCGGCAATCCTTCAAGGATCGCAGGCTCGGTCAAAGGCGGCGTGTCAGCAGGGTCGGATGCCTCGTTCGGTGTCGTCACCGAAGCCACTATCACATCAACATCGGCATCGCTGGCGAGTGAACCATGGTGCGTCACTTTATTGTGGCGGGCCCGATATCGGCGGCTGCGGGCTGCATGAGCAAAGCGGCCCTTCCGGCTCGTCTGATAACGCCTGGCGACATCCCGACGCCGCTCGGCACGGGCGACACGCGCGCAGCCTCCGGCGCAATAAATCTGTCCGCGGTCGCAGCATCGGCAGATCAGCACTTGTCCCCGGCAACGCTCGCACAGAAAAAAGCGTCCAGTATCGTGTTCATCTGCTCCATGGCAGCTGCCATGACATGGACGTGAAGCCCCGTCTGCGCCATAATAACCCGGCATTCGTGTTCCGCACGGTGTAGGGCGCGCCGCCGGGTAGAATTAGCCGTTCAGTCGGCGCTGTGCCTGCCTTCATCGATCATCACGAAGATTACGGCAGGCGCAGCGCCTGTACCAGTCCTCACCCCCATCACCAGAAACCCCTCCGGTATACTTCTCGACGGCCTGGCCCTGACTTGCCTGCGCGCAGGCAAGTCAGGGCCAGGCAATCCGTCGAACGTCTACTCCGAAGTCACGAAAAACCGCCATGGGCGGCTCGGCACCGAATACCCGCACTTCTCAACGAACGTTCACAACTGCAGGGTAAATATCATGATCTGGAGCTGAGCCGCCGAGCTGCGGATTTCGCTAAATCGGGACAGCGGTTTCAGCAAGTCGCGGACAAGCGTTTCGCTAAGTCGCGGACAACGGATGCGATCGAATCCCGGTTGCCTTGTTGCTGTTACGCGTGATTGTGTTCGGTTATTTCGTCGCCGGTCAAGAGCGTCGGCGTTTTTCGTTTGCGCATGCTGTCGCCTTCGAGAGTGATGCGGTGGGCGTTGTGAACAATGCGATCCAAAATCGCATCGGCCAAAGTGGCTTCTCCAATCATTTCGTGCCAGGCGGCCACCGGAAGCTGAGCTGTGATCAGGGTCGATTTCCTTCGATATCGCTCCTCGAAGATTTCGAGCAAATCGAGGCGCTGTCGGTCATTCAGGGTATGGGTTCCCCAGTCATCCAACACCAGCAACTGAACACGTGCCAGCTTGTCGATAAGGCGCGGAAAGCGTCCATCGAGCCTGGCAAGTGCGAGATCCTCGAAGAGCCGCGGCATACGAACGTAGAGGACAGAGTAGTCGAGGCGGGCCGCCTGTCTCGCAAAGGCGCAGGCGATCCAAGTTTTTCCAGTGCCCGTTTGGCCTGTCAGGATCAGGTTCTCGTTTGCCTTCAGCCATGCGCCCTGCGCCAAGGATAAGACATTGCGACGATCAAGGCCGCGGTGAGATCTAAAATCGATGTCTTCGATCGAGGCATTGGCAAATCGAAGCTTTGCTGTGGCGAGCCGATTGGTCAGCCGTCGGTCGGTTCGTAGTGCGATCTCGCGGTCGAGCATCAGGCCAAGCCGTTCGTCAAAGCTAAGATCATTTCCATGAACTTGCTCGATAAGTTCGCGATAGGCGGTTGCCATTCCGGCAAGACCAAGCGCACTCATCTGGTCCAGTGTTGGATGTGTCAGCATTAGATGTCCTTTCATTGGTAGTAGGTTTTGCCGCGGATATTGCCGTGCGGCGGTGCCGGCTTCACGGTCTCGCTTGCGGCAGGAGCCTGATCGAGACCAGATCTGAGAATGTTGGCGACAGACGAATAGGTCAGCGCATTGATGACCAACGCACGCTCACAGGCCAATTCCAGCCGATCGGTTTCGTAACGACGCGCCAGGGAGAGAATGCCCTGAGCGGATCTGTAGCCTTGCTCCGGGTGCGGCCGATCGCTAAGCAGACGCTCGATAAATATCGCAGTATTGGCCCCAACCTTCGCCGCTTCCTTGCGCAACGTGTGAGGCGTCGTGTTTGCATAGCGCTGGTGAGCTTTCGGCATATGCTCATTGACAGTGATATGGCCGGAACGCTGGGAGCTTCGGATGTGGCTGGCGACCCGCTTGTGGTCAAAGAAGATCTCGACCGCTCGATACGTCAGCCTGATATCGACCTTCCTGCCGATCAGACCGTGCGGCACGGAATAGAACGTCTTGTCGACGTCGACATGGTAATCGGGATGAACCTTGGCGACCTTCCATTCCGCGTATTCAAACGGCGTTGGCGGCAGTGGCTTGAGCTGGGAGCGCTCGACCTCATCGAACAGGGCTCGCCGGGATTTTCCATACCGACGCATCGTACGGGTGTTAAGGTCCTCGATCAGAGCGCTGATGCGGATATTGAGATCGACAAGGCTGAAGAAACGGTCGTTTCGAAGTCTGGCCAGAACCCACCTCTCGACGATTAAAACCGATCCCTCCGCGGATGGTTTATCCCGAGGACGCCGCGGCCGTGCTGGCAATACGGTCGTATCGTAGTGTTCGGCGAAGGCAGCAAATGTCGCGTTCAACGTCGGTTCGAACCAGAGAGCCTTGGCAATCGCGGATTTGAGGTTGTCGCAGATCGTTGTCTTCGTCACCCCACCGAAGTAACTGAAGGCTCGCTGGTTCGCCTCGATCCAATCCGGCAGCTTCTGACTGAAGCTGGCATAGGAGAACACCAATTGCGATGCACTCAGCACGGCCACATAAATCTGTGCTGCCCGGATCTCGCCAGAAGACGGATCGATGATCGGATCGTATGGCCGGCATAGTCGCATTCCATCGCGACACCAGCCACATGACGACTGCGATAGGTGGGTTTGGCGCGGCTCTCATAATCAGCAAATCGGCAGCAGAACCAGGTGTAGCCGTATCCATCCGGATGGACCTCCCGGTATTCCTGCCATAGCAGGTTGAGCGTCACGCCTTTGCGTTTCAACTCGCTGGCCACTTTCGGCCAGTTCGGTTCCTCGCTGTCTCGAGGAGGTCGCCCCATCCGCCGGAATAGTCGCTGCTCCAGGAGCTCGTCATCATCCAGACCGGGTGGAAGTGGCCATGCTGCAAGCCCCGCCTCCCGCGCCCGCAGCAGATACGTTGAGACCGACGTCTTGCTCATCTTCAGCCGCTCAGAAACGGCGCGTATCGACAATTCCTGCTCGAACGTCAGCCGCAGTATCGATCGAATGTCTTTCACATCAGTATGTCTCGCTTGCTTCCGTCTAGGCATTAGATCCTCGCTTAAAACACGAGAACAAATTGCCAGATCGGCGCTCACGAGATTCGATCTAAATCCGCTGTCCCTTCTGTCCGCGACTTACTGAATTTGCTGTCCCGAACTTACTGAATTCGGTGTCCGCGACTTACTGAAATCTTTGTCCGGGACTTTGTGAAACCCGCACCGAGCTCTCGACCGGCCGACAAGTTCGATAGACGATTTCATCTGGTCGGCCCCCGAGGTCTTGGTTCGGCCGAGATGGACAGCGACGTCCGTGTGAGCAGACGCACAATAGGTGCACAACTGCAGGGCACGCGATCATTGACAATCGACCCTAGGACGTTACGATAGTTGTATGACGCAACCTTTTGAGTGTGACTATGGTATCCCTTCAGCATTCTGCTCTTGTTGATCCTGTTCGTGCGGCATCACGCGATCTGGTGCGTGAATTGGGTTTTACGGGGGCGTCTTTCGCCGGTACTGAACTCCCTCCGTCTGCGGTGCACGCCTTGATCGAGATTGAGAAAGGAAACGCCACCGCAGTCGAACTCGGCAAAGCTCTCAAGCTGGAAAAGTCGAGCGTGAGCCGCCTGCTGCGCAAGCTGATCGTGTCGCGCATGGTGGGCGAGAATCCTGGAAGAGATGATGGGCGAGTGAAGCTTCTGTCACTGACGCCCTTGGGCAGGGAGCGCGTTGCGGCCATCCATGCGTTTGCGCGGGCGCAAGTGTCGGATGCTCTTGCCCATCTTCGCCCCCAACAGGCCCGCATCGTGCTGGACGGGCTGCGACTTTACGCCGGGGCACTCGGGAAGACCGTGCCCGCTCCAGTCATTGGGATCGCCGCTGGATACCAGCCAGGTCTCATTGCCCGCATCACGCAAATGCACGCCCTCTACTATACCAGGACATCGGGCTTCGGACAGCGGTTCGAGAGCGTCGTGGCGAGTGGTCTCGCTGAGTTCTGTGGCAGACTGGACAATCCGCAAAATGCGATCTGGACAGTTTTGCGAGACGGGGAGATCGTCGGATCGGTCGCAATCGACGGAGAAGATCTGGGGGCGGGCATCGCCCATCTGCGCTGGTTCATCATCGATGATGGCATACGTGGTACCGGCGCCGGGCGAAAGTTGTTGTCTGCAGCACTGGACTTCGTAGACGCTCAGGCATTCGTCGAAACTCATCTTTGGACCTTTGGAGGGCTCGATGCGGCCAGGCATCTTTATGAAGCTTATGGGTTCTCGCTCATAGAGGAGCGGGCCGGCAACCAATGGGGAAGCGAGGTCTGGGAGCAACGCTTTGTCAGGGCGAGACCGTGACGGGAAACAAATGATTTCTGCTCAGGTTGATGGCGGGGCAAAGTTCGCCATGCAACAGGGTCATTTTTTGCACGACAAACCCTGTCGCAATGTGAGGCTCGACGGCAATTCCTGAACGGAGGTTTGTCGTATAAGTTGCTATAGTAGAAATAGTCGATATAAGCGTGCTTCGGGCTCCTCATACTAGGTGTCAGGGTCTTCAGGTGGCGATCGCTCTAGCGGCAGTTAGGACCGAATAGCGAGCGCTGTCGGGGTGTCGCAAGGTTTGTCGCGTTAGTCGCCCTTCATCGCACTCTAGCGACGCGAACCCTGGAGGAAAGTTCAAGTCAATTTTCTTATGACGCAATCCTAAAACTCTCCCTATATCGTAGGGGCGTCACACCGAGCTTGCGCTGGAAAGCACTACGCATCTGATCTGGACTGCCGAAACCGCAGTCGAACGCCACGACCTTGAGCGGATAGTCGGTTGCCTCGAGCAGGCTCCGCGCCTGATCTATTCGAATGCCCTCCACGAAGTCGTGGGGCGTTATATCCATCTCCCGTACGAACATTCGCGCGATGCTGCGCGAGCTGACACCTGCGATCTCAGCAAGCCGCTCGACCGGGAAAGCCTCGCCGACATGCTCCATGACATAAGCCTGGACCTTGGCCAGTGGCGTGACCGTCTCGCCTGGCGCTCGCAGCAGCGGACTGAACTGGGACTGGCCGCCTTGGCGTTGAGCCACGACGACGAGGCCTTTGGCACATGCCAGCGATACCGCAGATCCGTGATCTTCGCCGACGAGAGCGAGACTAAGGTCTATCCCTGCCGTGACACCTGCCGACGTCACGAGGCGATCGTCACGGGCGTGTATCCGGTCATGCTCCACACGAGCAGTCGGGAACATGGCTGCAAGCTGGGCTGAACATATCCAGTGGGTGGTCACCGTCCGGCCGTCAATAAGACCGGCGTGCCCGAGCGCGAATGTGCCGTTGCATATGGAGCCGTAGCGCTCGGCCTGTGTTCCCCAGTTTTGGAGCCAGGCCGACATAGCGTCGTCTGGCGCTCTACCGGGAAGACCGGGTCCGCCAGCAACCAGCACCGTATTGAATTCGCGACTGGCTTCTTCGTAGTCGAGATCGGGCATCATCCACATGCCGTTCGAACTTTGGACAGGTGTCTTGCTCCCAGCCACCAGCAGGCATCGATAGTGGTCTTCAGCCGGAAGAAACCCATTGGCTGCGGCGAACACATCGAGCGGTCCCGCGACGTCCAACGCCTGAACCCCGTCATGAATGACCACTGCCACCTCCCTTATTGCCATGGCCTACCATCCGATCGCAAATTTTACGCTGAGGCAGGTTATCACACACAGTTGGCAGTTTCTCAATGTCCGCCGTCGTTGCGGTCAGAACGCCCATCTGCGATCAAGGAGGGGCGGAACACAACGCCGCCTCAGCCCTGACAAGGCGTTCAACGAACAAACGATCGCAAGGCTCGCAACCACCCCGATTTTGGGATGGCGGAGGCGTGTCTGCAGGTACGGAGAGAAGACATGGCACAAGGCAAAACGTCGACGATATCAGAAGCACTTTTCTCGAAGCCGGAGATCGACGGGGTCTCGATTCCCGACAGCGCGCTTTGCCGCGCCGTCACCGAGTTCGTCAGGGACACCGAGACCGAACTGTTGTTCAACCATTCAAGCCGCGTCTACTTCTTCGGCGCGATCGCCGGCCAAAAGCGCGGTCTCACAGTCAATCGCGAACTACTCTATGCCGCGACGATGTTCCACGACGTGGGTCTGATGCCATCGCACAGTAGCCCTCACCTACGGTTCGAAGTTGACGGTGCAAACGCTGCCCGCGATTTTCTGACGGCCCACAACGTCGATCCTTCCGATATCGAGAAGGTCTGGACTGGCATCGCCCTGCACACGACACCGGGCGTGCCCGAGTTCATGCACCCCGTCATTGCGCTGACTACGGCGGGTGTCGAGATGGACGTCCTCGGTCTGACCTACGACCAGTATGCCGACGACATCCGCGAAGCCGTAGTCGCCGCGTTTCCGCGCAAACCCGCCTTCAAGGAAGATATCATTCAGGCCTTCTACGACGGCATCAAACATAAACCCGATACGACTTTCGGCAACGTCAAGGCGGACGTCATTGCCGGCAAGGAGCCGCACTTCTGCCGCGGCAATTTCTGCTCCGTCATCCGGTGCTCAGGCTGGAATGCCTGATCGCACCCATCCTCAACCTCAAAATTCATACCCAAATCATCACGGAGAAATACAATGGTTTCCAACGTCATTCTGGTTCACGGCGCATGGGCAGACGGTTCTTGCTGGAACAAGGTCATCCCGCTGCTGGCAGCTACTAATCGCACGGTTACGGCCGTGCAGCTTCCGCTGACAAGCTTCGAACAAGACGTCGCAGCAGTCCGCCGTGCGATTGCACTGGCCGACGGCGAGGTCATACTGGTCGGCCATAGTTATGCCGGCGCAGTCATTGGCGAAGCCGGGAACGATCCGAAGGTGGCGAGCCTTGTCTACGTCGACGCATTCGCGCCCGACGGCGGGGAATCCGCCGGTTCGCTCTTCGCACAGTTCGAAGCAGCGCCGCTGAACGGTGAAATCCGTCCGGACGCGGAAGGCTTCCTGAAACTGACGCAAGTGGGCATTTCGACGCTCTTCGCACAGGACCTCGATGCCGCAGAGCAGGCGCTTCTATATGCCACCCAGGGACCGGTCAACGGTGCAGCGCTTGGCGGGACGCTGACCCAGGCCGCATGGCGCACCCGGCCGACCTACTACCTGATCGGCGACCAGGACATGGCCATCCTGCCCGTGGAACAGGAGCGAATGGCGGCCCGTATGAACGCCACTGTTGCCCATGTCGATGCCAGCCATGTGCCGATGCTTTCGCATCCGGACGTCGTGGCCAACTTCATCCTCAAGGCTGCCGCTTAACCGAAGGCTTCCGCGACGGCGCTCGACCTCAGATAGAAGGACTATTGCAATGGACATCCATTCGAACGGCATACGACTCCATGTCGAGGACCGCGGTGTAGGTGCACCGGCTCTCGTCTTTCTGCACTACTGGGGCGGTTCGTCGCGGACGTGGCGGCACGTCATCGACGCTCCGCCACCCGGCTATCGCACGGTCGCGATAGACCAGCGCGGCTGGGGCGAGTCGGATGCGCCCGATGACGGATACGCCCTGAAAGACCTTGCGAACGATGCCTCTGGTGTGATCGATGTGCTGGGCCTCGATCGATACATCGTGGTGGGACATTCCATGGGCGGCAAGGTTGCGCAGCTTCTTGCCGCCCGCCAGCCAACAGGGCTGGTCGGATTGATACTGGTCGCCCCATCGCCGCCGTCGCCACTCGGCCTGCCGCTGGAAGTGAGAGAGGGGATGGTCGGTGCGTATACAAGCCGCGAGAGCGTCATCGCAACGGTCGAGCAAGTCCTTGCAGGCAGCCCGCTTGATCCTGACGATCTCGTCCGCGTGATCACCGACAGCATGCGCGGCGCTCCGGCCGCCAAGGCGGCGTGGCCGCTCGCCGCCAGCCAGGAGGACATCACGAAGGCTGTTGTCGATGTGACGGTCCCGACGCTGGTAATTTCCGGTGAACTCGATCAGGTTGACCCTCCGTCCGTCCTGCAGAGGGAACTGCTACCGCGCATCCCGCAAGCGACATTGCACATTCTTCCGGGGGTAGGTCACCTTTCTCCGCTGGAAGCGCCGCGGGAGCTGGCCGGATTGATCCGAACCTTTGCTACTGCCATGGCCAAGGTCCCAATCCGTTCGCTGTTTTGATCATGCAGATATTTTCGACCCAGCCGCGTCGACTGTTGGGGCTAGGCAAGCGACCACGAGGATACCACCATGTTCGAAACAGAGATTATCCGCATTCCCATTCTGCCCCTGAAGATGGTCAATGCGCACGTCATTCGCTGCGAGGCCGGGTGCATCCTCGTCGACGCCGGAATACCCGGATCGGAGGGCAAGATCGGCCAGGTTCTCGGCCGGCACGGATTGTCGTTTCGTGACATCAAGCTGATAGTTGTCACCCATGCCCATACGGATCACGCCGGGAGCGCCGCCCGCCTTCGGGCGCTGTCAGGTGCGCCAATCCTCGCGCACGCGGACGATGTCGATTTCTACACCCGCCGGCGTCCCATGACCTACTGTCCGACCGGTCTGGTGGGAAAGCTGTTTTTTAGGACGCCTGCCCCTCATCAGCCCTATGAAGGCTTCGAGCCCGACATGCTGATGACCAACGGCGAGACGGTAAATCTCCTGAACTTTGGCGTCGACGGACTGGTACGCCACACGGCAGGTCACACCGCAGGTTCGATCTCTGTGGAGCTGGGGTCGCAGGACGTCCTGGTCGGAGACCTGCTCGCATCTGGAATTCTCATAGGAGGCGTGGCGTTCACGGGCCGTGCGATACGTCCGCCTTTCGAAGACGATCCACACGCAGTGGCCCGAGAATTAAACCGTATGGTAGAGGGCGGGAAGAGGCGCTTTTATATGGGCCATGGCGGCCCGCTTGGACCAGAGGAAGTTTTGCGCCATACAAAACGACTGTCGCATACTGCATCTCAATGCGGCCAGCATGGCAACTGCAATCATACCCGCCTAGAAGGGCTATAGTGATGAGGTTGCTTCAAGGTAGCGTGTCTAGCGCAGCGCAGTCAGGCTGTAAATCGGCTAGGGGTCCCGATGCCGATACGCATGATAAAACGCTTGTTATTCCTCACGTTGATAGGGTCATTTCTGGGCTCTGACTCACACCGGAGGATAGACAACCTAAAAGGGTGACGGCGATCGATAGGGGAAAATCCCTGATGCGGACGCTCTTGCGGACAGCGGTTGCGACAACCCGCAAAGTCAGGGCAGCGATCTGATGCTGCCTCAACGTCTCAACGTCTCAATCAGCGTGATCGTCAGTCACAATTTGCCATGCCTGCACGTCTTAGGTGTGTGTTTCGTCTGTCGGCCTCGGCAGATCTTAAATGGACGATGCTCTTCCATGTTAAACAAGAGAGCTTTGCCGACGCGTTGGCACCCTGCCTGGCGCTATGAGACGGAGAGCGCGGGACGAGGGTTGACGACATTTGCAACCCGGCGCGAAACAATTTCGACGTTATCAGTCTTCAGCGGCATCGGAGATCGGGTTCGTGACTGCGAATGACGTCAAGACTAATTGGCAACGGCCGTTCGATTTGTGAACAGTTGTATCATCGAGTAATATTTGGTTAACTATAGGGCGAATAAGGGCCGGCGCTCTTATTGGTCCGCTTAGTATTAGCTGCTAGAAAAATACTCGAGCTTGCATCGTCGTTTTTAGCAGGATACGCCTGTATCTTGTCGACACCATCTTTGATACACAAGGACAGTTATGAGCGCCTGTTTTAAAGCCGGCAGGAACGTCGACATTGAATTGCGACTGATCTCCTATGCGGACGCTGCCCATGTCGATCGCGTCGACTATCAGCTGTCCGAGGATTCGCGAGAGGCGGTGGCGACGTTCAGGTGTGAGAGCTTTGGAGACTGCGTGGTATTCCTGGAGCTGAGCGACGAGGCCTTGGTTACGGAAAGCGATTTGGCGACCATGGCCATGCTTGCCAATGCGGAGCTCGAGAGGATCGTCTGCGACAGCGGTTATGGCGCGGTGTTCGATATCATAAGACAGAGCTCTCCCGTAACAGTCCCGGATCGTTTCAGGATCGAATACAAGCAGTTTCAATAGGTCGCCGTACCTTTCCCACAGTTTGCCGGAATTTCCGTTCCGTCGAAAAAGCATGTCAAAAGATTGGCGGTGTGAAGACCGCGACTGCCATCTCGCTTTGCCAATGTTGGCGGGTCTGGTATTGAATGGTATCCAACTCGGCCACATCAACGTTCCCGGTACATAGGGCGCACGTCTATTCCGTCGCGCGACAACCAGAGTGTGAAACTGGTGGAAGCCCGCACGGCTCGCAGCCCTCGTTTTGCTGTTGCCGCCCGTTCACTGCGAAACCAGCAGAAATGCAAGCCATCGACGCCGGCGGCCAACCTAAAGTTGCGTGGCGAGGGGCTCGCGGCCCTTTGCAAATTAACCATATTGTGAACGGTGGAGGCGATCGATCGCGACGAGGATTGTTATGATTTTAATAAATCGTTAGGATCTTTTGGGGGCAAAGGAAAAGACGATGACGGTGCGCAATAAATCTTTACACCCTCTGGCTGCCACGACAAGCTTTGCGGCTCAAGGACTTGCCGCACTCAATCGGATTGAATACCGACGCGTCGTCGCCGGTAACGATCTCGAAGAGATTTTCCGCCTGCGATACAACGCCTATCGGCGCGAAGAACTGATCGAGTCCGATGCGTCCCATCAGAGCGCGGACGCCTATGACAGTTCGCCGAATGCCCAGATTTTCGGCCTCTATTTCGAGGATCGTCTCGCGAGCTCGCTTCGCATTCATTTCGCGACACCCACAGAGCGAACTTGTCCAACGAATTCGCATTTTCCCGGCGCTCTGGATTCCCATTTTGACAGAGGTTTCAAATTTATCGATTCCAGTCGCTTTTGCGCCGATTCATACCTGTCCGGTATCCTTCCATTTCTGCCCTTCATGACGATACGGCTGACGGCGATGGCATGCATCTTTTTCGACGCAGACTTCACGCTGTCCGTTATTCGTCCGGAGCATGCAGGCTTTTATAAGCGTTACTACGGCATGAAAAAATGGAGAGGCAGCCAGAAGGTCGACTGGTTCGCCCATGAAGTGGATCTCTACGCCAATGGAAAACTCGAAAACAGCGATTCCATCCTGAGTCGACTTCCTTTCTTCAGATCCCTGAGCTCAGAACGCAAACGCCTTTTCAGCACGCCGCCGGAGGGTGTGGAATCCGTTTCGGTCATTCCGTCGGCTGAAGCCGCAATTTTGATCGCGCGTTAGATCTTTCGTTCCAACATTGCCTGCGACACCCGTTAACCGCACAGGTCGGTTTTTTTGTTCTAACAGGCAAATCGCGTCATCGTGGATGCCCCGATATCGTGTCTGACAAAAGGTCAATCGGACGCAATATAAGGCTTTTTATGCCGCCTTTGACCGGACCTCTCTTCGCTCAATCATGGCAGGCGAGTGCGTGCATCTGAGCAAATACGACCACCGATGGCGGCATCAAGGCTTTTTGATCCGAACAACTTTCTTTCCCGTCTGCCCTTTGTCAATCGCCAGGAGTTCATCTATGCGCGCATTGATGTCGTCGTTCACCATCGGCCGCCCAAACAAATAGCCCTGAATGAGATCGACATTGGACATCTGTATAATATTAAGCTGCTCGAGCGTCTCCACCCCTTCAACCACGATCCCGAACCCAAGGGATTTGGTAAAGGTGACCATCGAGGTGAAAAACGTTCTGGCACGCTGATCCGTGACAATGTTCTCGACAAACGACCGATCTATTTTCAGTTTATCAAGTGGCATGTCGTTGATGAGCGCCAGGTTGGAATACCCAGTTCCGAAATCATCAATGGCGATCCTGATCCCCATATCTTGCAGATTGCGCAGGACGCCTGCGGCTTGGCCGCGGTCCTTTACGAAAACGCTTTCTGTCACCTCTATTTGCAGTCGATGCGGGTCAAGTTTCGCACTGGTAAGCGCAATTTTTATGACGTCGAGTATCCTGTGGTTGGCAAGGTCAACGGCGCTCAGGTTGACCGACACGCATATGGTCGGGTCGTGCCACCCGGCGCAATCCCTGCAGGCACGGTTCATCATGGACACTGTCAGCTCGTGAATAAACCCGTATTGCTCGGCGATGGGAATAAATCGCGCCGGCACGATGCTACCGAGTTCCGGGTGGTGCCAGCGCGCCAACGCCTCACAGCAGACCAGCCTGGCGCCGTCGGGCGTGTACATTGGCTGGTAGACTGGCGTGATGTAACCCTCGCGCAGGGCGATCCTGAAGTCATCCTTCAGCTTCTGTTCCTTGTGATACTCTGCAGCCATCGCCTCATCGAATTGCAACCAGCCGATATCAGGCTCTTTCTTGGCTGTCAGAAGCGCGACATCGGCCTTTTTCATAGCATCTTCGAGGACGAACGAGTCCTTTCTACAGATGACCACGCCGCCCGAACATTTGATATCAAGCTTGCTCACGCGCTGCATGACGACACCGTCATCATTGTCGCCATCGTCCGCAATTTCATAACGGCGGCAAAGTCGCGTGAAGATTTTGTCTAGCTCCTCCTTGATATGGCGCTCATCCTTGAGGCCCAAAATCGCGATCATGAATTCGTCGCCGCCCCAGCGCCCGCGCAGCATGCGCTCGGTCTCGAGCGCGTTGATCGCCTGGCCAACACTGCGAATGGCGGCGTCGCCCGTCGCGTGGCCAAAATTGTCATTGATGAGCTTGAACTTGTTGATATCGAGTTGCCCGATGGCGATCAATTCTTCATCGCCCATCCCTTGCACGGCTTCGTTGATCTGTTCGATCAGGTAACGGCGGTTTGGCAGCCCGGACAGGTGGTCGAAGTTCGCATTGAGCCTGGCTCTCTCATAGGCCTCGACCCTCAGTGTTACGTCCTCGCAAATAAGGACAGCACCGCCAATGGCCTCATCCTCTTTCGGGGTTCTCGTGGGTAGTTTGTTGACGGTCAACTGGATATGCTTGTCACCGATGTTGACCGTCTTTGAGGCCGAGTCGCCACCCATGAGGTCGCCAATTGCCGCCCTTAACTCGGACGCTTCGCCACGGGTCAGTTGATTGCTGACCATGCCAAGGGTGACCAGTCGCAAAAGGCGCGTCCTGTTGGCCACAACCGCCGCCTGGTCCGGGATGCCAAACATTCTTGCGGCCTTGAAGTTCATGATGGAGACCTTGTCGTTGTCGTCGATCATGATGAGGCCGCCAGGCATATAGTTCAGAGCCGCTTCGAACAGCTTCCGAAAAGCATTGGCGTGATGAAGGTTGGTCAAACTGCTGTACAGGATTCCACGGACCTGGCGCGCCATCTGGCGTGCAATCAGCATGACGGGAAGGAGCAGAAGGGCCGTGACGACCATGATTTTATCATTCGCCAAGACACCCTTGAGTGCCAAAGTTAACATCATGGGCGCGCAGGTGATGAAGACGAGAGCGTCGATGTTAAACTTGTCGCCGAAGTTCTTGCCGACCACCGAGTTCAATGTCCCGAGCGCCAGACCAATTGCAGCGAGCGTGGCAAGGGAACCGGGATCGATCCAGACGGTAAAACAGGAGATAAAAGCCAGGCAAAGGGCCGTGGAGCAGGAACCGATGATATAGCGGGCTCTCCAGATACGGATCTGGGCGTCCGTGACCTCATACCCGCGTTTGCGGGCCATCTGCCTATTGAAGTTGGACGAGTCCCACATCCGCACGGCGAGAATGAGAGTTAGGACAGCGATCAGATATAGGAATTCGCTGCGGCCAAGGTTGAAGTAGCCGAGCAGACAGACCGCGCATTGCGAAACCCAGCCCGTGACCAGCGTCTCTGTCTGCATGAAAAGTGTGTCGACGAAAGACTTTTTAATAGACGGCGGAAGGGTTTCTTGCGCGAAGAGTGTTTTCAATCTCGTGGCTTTCACCTGGATCACCTAACGACAGTAGTATTGCCCGTTTACCATCTGCAAAATTCATCCAAGAGATATGAAATATTCAGCACTCACGCAAAGGGAAACCCCCACTGCGCGATGTTACTTTGTACATCGTTAATAGAACCTGTGGCGTGAAGCTTTACTGCGCAGGCGTCCCATGCCGCTGTACGGAACTGGCACTGCTGGTTCGCACGTTTTCCTCACGGTGCCACACGTACTTGTCCGGAGCTAATTGTGTGTCCTCACATTGCTCGTCCTCGCAATGCGAGCATAGCCGAGGATCCGTTGCGGCATCGACTGGTTGTTGGTGTCTAATGGTGTCTGTTGGCTCACCGTCGTGCGTCCTCCCATCAGCCCTATAGTTTTCTGTATAAACAATGAGCGTCAGTAACCCCGCTGTTCCAAGTGCGTTTTAGGACCTTCACAGAAAGCTTTCTGCGGCAAAGCGCCTTCGTCGTGCGGCCGAAGAGGCAGAGAGCGTAAAAATCGCTCGCTACCCATGATTTCCGCTCAGGTCGGTCGCGGGGCAAAGTTCGCCATGCAACAGGGTCATTTTTTGCACGACAAACCCTGTCGCAATGTGAGGCTCGACGGCAATTCCTGAACGGAGGTTTGTCGTATAGGTTGCTATAGTAGGAATAGTCGATATAAGCGTCCCTCGGGTTCCGGATACTAGGTGTCAGGGTCTTGAGAAAGCCGAAATTGAGAGCTACGGCGTTTATCTAAAAGATAAATCGCGTTCACCGAGTCCTGGCGGCAACAAGCGCGCCTGGCACCAACACGTCATGGTGATCGCCGGAGAGAAATATTCTTTTCTAGCAGCATGGTCGGGCAAACTTGTATTCAAAGGCGAAACTGTAAACCTCGAGTGGGACTGGTATGAAACCCATAATCGTGCGTTACGCATTTCGGTAAGGTTTTTTGATATAAGGCAGCCAGATCAGAGAGACAGTTGCGTCACGAGGACCCTTACCCCTTGGTCGGGATGCCTATCGATCTCTTCAGGATTGGCGGACTGTGGCGGAGGCTGCGCTCAGACTTTCGGAAGCGAATAGCAGGTGAGCACCGCGCTGTCTTCGCCCTCAATGGTCACTTCGATGACTTCGTTGACGAAGTCCTGCCCCACGACGAATTCTTCCAGAATGAGCGCGAACAATTCCTGTTGTAGGGCCGGTAGGACCTGCGGAACAATGATCACCAAGCCCGCATGAAACTCTTCTTTTGCATAGAGCTTGCGAAAGTCGCGAGTGTTGTTCGTTACGAATGTGAAATCCTCGGCCACGATCCGCGGCATTATCCCAGTCCGTTTCGCCGCTCAAACCCAGCCAGTTGACAGGGGAGCAGTCGTGGCCGGCACTTTGGGCCACGGCAACGAGCGACGTGTGAAGGCATTCGTCGATCATAAATTTCACGATGCCGAGCCGGACGAATTGGAAGTCGTCCCAACACGCAAACGCTTTGTGGATGTCGCCTTCAATCCGAGTTCAGACAGCTTTCGCGGCCGTCCCCTTGCCGGATGGGCGGCAGCCCAGATTTCAGCAGACTCAACCATTCCTGGGCTGAGAGACGGATAGCCTTCAAGAATTTCCGATGTACTAGCCCCCTGAGCTTTCATCGCGGCGATCATTCTCACTGGAATGCGGGTCCCTTTGTAAACTGGCTCTCCACCCATGACTCCCTTGACGATTTGTATCACCTGCTCTGCCTGCCTCAGTGATTCAGCCCGTGCTGCTAACTGTTTACGGGCGCGCGCAACATCCACGATGAGATAGTCGTCCGCCCGTACCGTATCCGCGTCGGGGTTCTGTTCGATGGTGTCGAACAGTCGTTTGCGGCGCTCGGCAGATAGGATTGACCCTACCCCATACCAAAGCTTCAGCCGCAACAGATCGTCATTATTGAGCGTACGCCCTTCGCCCCCGATAAACTGCGCAATGATTTGCTTGTCGATCGCGTTGTGCACCGACTTCACTGCGATCTCGCTCAGAGCTGCAGCTTCAGTCGGCGTATAGGCGCGTGAAACAGCCATAATCATTCTCCTTTTGGAGAAGGATATGATGCGACGAATGCTGGTGGTAAAGCCCTCATATTCGAGTTTTCTGCAATCTCTTTTCAATCACTCATCCAAGGCCAGGAGGCGATGGATTGGCACCTTTTGGCGATAGTGATGCGGAGTTGGAAGTGAGCGATGCTGATGGGTTCAATTCGAAATGCCCCTCGGGATAAGGGGTATCAGTCTTTCGCATCGATTGGCCAGATTTTCCCTTGCACCTCTAGTCGCTAGAGGTCGTAGAACTCTCACGGTGATAGTGAGGATTCCGAGATGAGCGATTTGCTGCAGACGAAATTTCGGGTCGGGGGCATGGACTGTGCGTCTTGCGCCACCAAGATCGATACGGCCGTGAGGCGTATCCCCGGCGTCACCGACGTGTCCGTCTCGGTCACTGCCGGAACGATGACGGTCAAACACGACGACACCAGCGATCTCGACGCGATTCCAAAGAAACTGTTCGGTCTCGGCTACAAAGCGACACCTATTCCGACGAAGTCCAAACCAGTCGCTGCGGAACCCGTCTATGCCCATGGTTCGGACTGCGCGCACGACCATCAACATGCCGACTCCCACGACCACTCGGACCATGACCATCACCACGATCATTCTGGTCATAATCATGCCGACGATGGCTATGGACCTGACCAGAACGCACCGCCACAGGACACGGCGCCTGGAACCCTGCAGGCCCGCTTTCGGATTGGCGGCATGGACTGTGCATCCTGCGCGGCAAAGATCGACACGGCTGTCAGGCGCATAGACGATATCGAGGACGTGTCCGTCTCGGTCACCTCGGGGACGATGACGGTGAAGCATCGCCAGTCCGCGGACATGAAAGCCGTCGAGAAGCAGGTCTCAGGTCTCGGCTATTCGATTGTCCCCATCCTCAAGGCGGCGCCGTCAGCGAGCCAGAGCGGCCCCCATTCGGGCCATGATCACGGATCCGCTTCGTCGGGTGCGGAGATCGAAGGCCTTCATGGCCACGACCATAATCCGACCGAAGGCCCATGGTGGAACAGCAAGAAAGGCCGTCTGACCATCATGGCGGGTGCAGCGCTTGTCGTTGCCTACGGCATCGGTCATCTGTTCCCGGCCATCGCGACCTACGCCTTCATCGTCGCCATGCTGGTCGGCCTCGTTCCGATCGCCCGCCGGGCCTTCATGGCGGCACGTGCGGGAACCCCATTCTCGATTGAGATGCTCATGACGATCGCCGCTATCGGCGCAGTGATCATCAACGCCACCGAGGAGGCTGCGGCGGTCGTCTTTCTGTTCTTGATCGGTGAACTGCTAGAGGGAGTTGCCGCAGGCAAGGCGCGCGACAGCATCAAATCCCTCACGGCGCTCGTGCCTAAAACGGCGCTGCTGGAGGAGGGCGGGAAGATCCGCGAAGTTCCGGCCGAGACCCTTGCGGTAGGTTCCATCATCTTGGTTCGCCCCGGCGACCGTATCTCTGCCGACGGAATCATCGTTGCAGGAGAGAGCTCGATAGACGAAGCCCCTGTCACAGGGGAGAGCGTGCCGGTCCGCAAGGTCGTCAATGACACCGTCTTCGCAGGCACCGTCAACGGCGACGCGGCACTCCGCGTGAGGGTCACGGCCGCTGCCGCCGACAACACCATCGCCCGCGTCGTGCGGCTGGTGGAGGAGGCCCAGGAATCAAAGGCTCCGACCGAACGCTTCATCGACCGCTTTTCACGCTACTACACGCCGGGTGTCGTCCTCGTGGCCGCATTGGTGGCCGTCGTTCCTCCGCTCGTCGGGGGCGGTGTCTGGAGCGAGTGGGTCTACAAGGGCCTTGCGGTCCTCCTCATCGGGTGCCCTTGTGCGCTGGTTATCTCGACTCCGGCTGCGATTGCCGCATCGCTGTCTTCCGGCGCGCGACGCGGCCTGCTTCTCAAGGGCGGAGCCGTTCTCGAAGGACTCGGCAAACTCACTGCGATCGCCTTTGACAAAACGGGTACACTCACAGAAGGCAAACCCAAGGTAACCGACGTGGTGCCTTTCGGCCGAAAGGTCGATGAGGTCTTGCGCTACGCCGCCGCGCTCGAGATCGGGTCGAGCCATCCGCTCGCTGTCGCCATTCTCGACAAGGCGAAGGAGGACGGCATCGACGTTCCAGTCGCGACCGACGCGAAGGCGCTCGGCGGAAAGGGCGTGACCGCCGTGATAAATGGGGTCGAGGTCTTCTTCGGCTCGTCGAAGGCAGCAGCCGAGCGGGTCACGATGCCGATGGCGCATTCGAAGGCGATCACGTTGCTCAACGACGAGGGAAAGACCGTCTCCGTACTTTTGATAGGCGACGTTCTCGCAGGTGCCATCGCCATGCGCGACGAACCGCGTGCCGACGCCGTAACGGGCCTCAAGGCTTTGACCGACGCTGGCATCAAGACGGTCATGCTGACGGGCGATAACAAGCGGACGGCCACGGCCATCGGCGCACAGCTCGGCATAGAGGTCCGCGCTGAGCTGATGCCCGAGGACAAGCAGCGGATCGTCGGCGAACTGAAGAAGGAAGGCTACGTCGTCGGCAAGATCGGCGATGGCATCAACGATGCTCCTGCGCTGGCGGCAGCCGACGTTGGGATCGCGATGGGCGGCGGAACGGACGTCGCACTTGAGACCGCCGATGCTGCCGTGCTGCATGGCAGGGTGGGCGACGTTGCCCTTATGATTGACCTTTCCAAGCGGACCATGCGCAATATCTTCCAGAACATCACCATTGCCCTCGGATTGAAGGTGGTTTTCCTTGTGACCACAATTCTCGGCATTACAGGCCTGTGGCCAGCGATCCTTGCCGACACGGGAGCGACCGTTCTCGTAACCCTGAACGCTCTGCGCCTGCTGCGTCCGATCCGGGAAGTGTGATGCACAGAAAGGCCGGGTCCGGCGGCATCGTCCTGGTCACCGCGTTGATCTAGTTCAGCCTTTTCGGTGTGATTGCTGTGTGGAAGGACTGACATCCGCACTCATCGATCACGAGACCCGGCCGCCGTGCCGGGTTCGGTGCACTTTCTCCGGCCCGTCAGCCATCTGACGGGCCGCGACGGTTTTGAGATCAGTGATGGTCGTCCTCGCCCTCATGCTCATGCTTGAGCCATGAGCACAGCTCGGCGGGCAATAGCTTCTCATAGGCGTCGTCTCCGCCGATGAATTCCCCAAGGTCCCTGGCGCTGACGAAGCCAACGTTTGGAAATTCCTTCGCGGCTTCCCGCAGGAACACGAAGTCCTCGTCCCCGATGCCGACCATCACGTAGTAGATCTGCGATTCAGCATGCTCTGCCTCCGAAAGCAGCCGCCAGGCCTTGTCGTGGTCCGAATTCACGCCGTCCGTCAGGAAGTAGTTGATCGCCGGAATGCCTGACCGCGTCTCCTCGCCGAAGCTGTCCCGCTTCTGCCCGAAGATCATTCCTAGCAGCCCTCCGGCGTTTCGCTCCTTGAGCAGACCGTATGCCATGAGGTTGGAACGGATGACGGGTTCGTAATCGGTGCCGCCCCAAAGAATGCGCTGCAGGGCGGGATTTCCGGTTATCTCCCTTTCGACGTACCCGTCGTAGGTCGAAGCCGTTACCGGCGTAAGCGACGCCGTCTTTTCATCGTTAGAAAACACCCATGTGTCGATGCGGCCGTCTTCGTCGAAGTAAAGCGCTACCGGGAGGACGCGCTCGAGCGCAGACTGGACCACACCTGTCTCATAAAGACCCTTCATCGAACCGGAAACGTCGATATTCAGTCCAACCTGCGCGGGAATGCGATCGTGTATTCCCTGCTTTTCAAGCACGAAGCCGACCCTCCGAATCTCTTCTTCGGGCTTCTCGAGTCTGAATGTCGTCATGTTCCATGCCTCCGTGTCAGCGTGTTCACAAGTTTCTCGTAAAGGCTTCGAATGGGCGACGTGTCAAAGGACCGGCCCTCCGATCTGGCAATCAGCGCGGCAGCGCATGCGGTCTGCCAGACGGGCAGGTCGCTGTCGACCATGTCCTGCCCAAATGTCCGTGCGCCGCCAATCGTGGAAATGATCGCTTGCAGGACGCGTCCGCCAAGGGCTACCGATGACGCGGTCGATGCAAGCGACGCGAGCCTCGTCTCCAGCGCGTCCTTCTGTGACAGGCGATGCACCGCAGCTTCGGGGTCGGGCAGCAGATGTTCTGAGATGTGTCGCGTCAGAAACCTGCCAGCAAGGAGGTGAGCGTCCAGTCCGACACCGAGCGTGATCCATCTTTTCATCAGAAGGTTCGCCCGACGTTCGAATTCGTCGAACTCTTGACCACGCTCCTTGATCTGGCGGGCGGTCTGCAAAACTGCTGCCGAACGTTGCTGAAAGCGTTCGAGTTCGGCGGACCGGGAGAGCGCCGCCTTCATGCCACCGATCAGGCCTCGATCCCGATCGAATAGGGATGCCGGATTGAGTTGGGAAAGTTGTGCGAGGAGGTCGGAGGAGAGACGCTTCGCCTCCTCGAGGCGTGCGTCGCCTGCCAATGCAAGCTGGTCCTCGGCAAGCCTCCCATGCTCCTCTTGCAGAGGCGCACCGAAACGCACGACGTCGTCAAATTCGTGATCGTCGAAGTTAACCGCATCGACGACTCTCTTGGCCTGCCGCAGAACCGGGTCGGATACCGCCGGATCGAGGGTACGAAGTTCATCGATGGAGCATGATATCCTGAGCCTGACGATGCCGCCCCCGACGATCCGCGGACCGTCGTCGAGGGTGCGGGGAACTCTTGCTGCGCCGAACGGTATCATCGGACCCGAAGCAGGCTTCGGCGCGGGTCGCACCGAGTCCCGACCGAACGGCACCCTCGGGCCTGAGCGAGCATCATCGTCGGCCGGGGGCACGCGAGCCACCTTTAGGCCAGATAGGCGTTGATGACTTCGCCCAGCCCGGCGTTCGAGCCCGCTCCGACCGCGTGGAACTTCCACGACCCGTCACCCTGCTTCAGGAAGGAGGCTACCTGTATGGTCGTCATCCCTGCGAATTCCGACGTGAGCTGATAGCGGCAGAGTTCGTCGTCCATCGCGTCGCACACCTCGATATAGGCGTTCTTTACCTTGCCGAAGTCCTGTCTCTTGCGCTCCGCGTCGTGGATCGTCGACCAGACGGCCAGTTCGGCGACCTCGGCCGGGAGATCGCCGAGCACAATCTTGAACTCCTCGCGGAAGCCTTCGCCGTGGTGGCCTTCCTTCTTGTCGCCGTCATCATCGTCATGCTTCGCGGGACTCCCACCGCGGCCTGTCCGATCGTCGCGCTCGTGCCACATCGATCCGTCTTCGGTCTGGAAGGAGCCGTCGGGGTTCTTCTTCAGCGAACCTTCGACGTTCGACGGGCCGCGCACGAAAGCGTAGCAAAGCGCATGCGAGCCGTCGTTGTAGAGACGCGCGCGCGAAGGATCACCGCCCGGATGCACGAGGGCGAAGCAATGGACGTCAAGGTCGAAGGCAGGGGCGGAGCCCTCCGGCGGATCCCAGACAAGACCGGAGTGAACCAGCTCCATTGCTTTTTCTATTTGAAAAGACTGCCCCTTCGAGAGGTTGAACGTGGCCATTCATGCTCCGCTTTCTTCAGATCGGTCTGTCGGTGACGAGCGCGCGCGCCTGCTCGAGCTTCGAGCGCGCCTCGGCAAATCTTTGTTTGTTCTTGTCTCCCTCGGCGACGACCTTGTCGGCGATCGCGCGAAGACGCTGCGCCGTGCCCAGCACCAGCTCTGCATCCTCCAGACGGTTCTCGCCGGACGCGCGGGCGGCGTTCACCGAAACGTCCTCGAGGACGTTCATACCGTATTTCTGAAGCGAAGACCTGAGTTGGCGGCGCATGTCGTTCATCTGCTGGATCGATTGCATCTGGAAAAGAACATGGAGCCGGATGAGGACGGACTTGATGTCGTTGAATTCTGCATTCGCCGCAGAGACCGTCTCCGCCAGTGTTGCCAGTGCCGCCCCACGGGCAATCCCGATCGAGTCTAGGTCGGCGGGTGCCTTGGCGTAGGCAGTCTCGAGAACGAGGAGGCGGTTGCGGAAGATGTCGAGCTTCTGGGCATGATCTCTCGCCGTCTGGACGAGAAGAGGGTCGCCTGTTGCAGCTTCGCGGGTCAGCCGGTCCAAGTTGGCCTCGGCCGTCTCGACAATCCTGCGTCCCGCCGTCACGAAAACGCCCAGCGCTATGATCGATTCCCTGTAGGCATCCGCGAGCTGGCTCATGCGGGAGACTTCGCCAACGAGCTTAGCGCTCTCCTCTTCAACCTTCGCCTCCATGGGCTTTACCAGGTCGGAGAGGGACTTCGCCTTACTCTGAAGCATCCCGCGGACCTCGTCCGACACCCGCTTCAACCTCTCTGCGGGATCCCCAAGGCCTATGGCGTTGAGGAGCCTCTCGATGAAGCCGCCCTTGAGCTTTTCACGGATGTCTGCCTCCAGGGTCTCGAGATCGGCCCCCTTGACCCCGTCGCGGATCGTCCGGAACAGTTCGAAGAGTACGGGAGACTGCGCCTTTGTGATCTGATCGAGGATCGCGTCGAGCTTGGCGCCGAACCCCAAGACCGCCTCCTGGCCGAACGTCACAAGGGTGCTGGCCTCCATCGCATCCAAGGCAGACCGGTCCGCGATGACTTCGGCCTCGGCCACCCGTTCCGCGGGAAGCGTCACCTTGACGGTGGCAAGCGGCCAGCCTGCCGGGAATGCGATCTGGTTCTGCGTGCCTGTCGCTGTTGGAAGGTCGTCGGAAATGGCCATATGCTCCTATGGGCTGGTCGCAGAATGTAACGGAGGAGGGCCTAGGAGGCAATGATCTTAGCCGGGCTAGCCATCACGCGCTGGACGAGAAGCAGACTGCGGACGCGTTTGGGAGGAGAATTATCAGCGCAGCGAGGCTGCTACTACTCGTAAGGCAATCTCGTGGTTCGAGGCGCGCAGGCGCCGATCATCGTATATTCGTTCACAATGGTCACCGGCGTCTTGATAACTGCAAATTCGCTGCAACACACTTTTTGTTATTTCTCGTAACTAAAACGAATCCAAACGGGGCGGCGGTTCAGACCCTTTAAAGACCTTTTTTTTGAACAGTAGAGTTCACGGATCACAATTTTTCAAGGCAAATCTCCGCGGCGACGCCATAGCGTCAAAGCCGTTCCTTCGTTTGAGCGCGACGACCTTCCGGCCGCTGCCAAATTTGTATTGTCGGGGACGATGTCGCGGCTATGCGCCATACTCCAAACCGACTTCATTATAAATGTGGTATTACACCGCGTGAATAATACCGAAAAAGCGCCCAACCGCTTAACAGCATGATGGTCAATATGGCCACGAGCAGCACCCTCCTGTTTTGGCTAATCCTATGATCAGCGGACATTTGAAACCTGTGACAATACGGGCAGACTGCAAGGTAATCAGAGATTTCTCGTTCGCAGTTATCGCAACTCTTCATCGAAGGGGCCTCCTCTTGCGGAAGGATGGGTGAGCGAACCGCCAGCGGAACAGTCTTGAACTTGGGGCGGCACCGCAAGATATAAGCTATAGGGTGATCAAACGCATAAGCTCTCTTTGCATCCCGAAGTCACCGTTGGCATCTCCTCAGTTGGCCTTGTGGATCCTCGTCAATCGAGTGAGCCTTGAGATAGGACACTATACGGTGAACCTTCGGGAGATCCAGCTGTGTGGGCGACGTTGATCTGAGCTATGATGGAAAGGATGTGGATGCAGGATGCCGCGAGTCTTCTGCCTGACCACGACGCTTCTATTCCTGATGGCAACGGCCCAAGGAGGCGAGAAGCAGGCAGGTCAGCGATGCGAGCACGGACATTGGTGAGCCGGGCCTTGCGATCCTAGCTCGTTCAGCCGTACAGGAAGTTACTACATTGAGTGGCCGATGGTTTAGATTGCATGAGGTGCTTCGATATATGAACCATCTGCCGATGAGTTCGGCTATCCACCCCAAATTTGCTACAATTATCCTAAACTCAGAGGTTGATCAGATCGTAAGTGCGCCCGTGGATTGCTAAAGGGCGCTTGCGGTGAATTTGTGGGGAGAATTCATGTCTGTTTCGATCGCGACTTTGTCAGCGTTTTTCCTGTCCCTCGCAGCCTCAACCGCATTTGCCGGGACCAGCGACCCGGTCAAGTCCGTCACCCTATCTTCTGGCGGCTTGGCAGAGATCGTTCGTTCTGCCACCGTCGGTCAGAATGCCTGGATCAACATCGACGTCCCGCTGGACCAGGTTGACGACATCCTCAAGAGCATCATCGTTCGCGACAACAAAGGCCACGTCAAGAGCTTGTCCCTGGCTGGCCCTACTCCGGTCGATGAGACCTTTAAAACGCTGCCGTTCAAGCCATCCGACCTGACGTCCCTGCCGGCACTGTTAAATTCGATCCACGGCAGTCGCATCCAGGCCGGTGAGCAGCAAGGTGTTGTGCTCGGCGTTACTGAAATCCCAGGCAATGCCCAGACGCAACTGAGTTGGCAGCTGTCATTCCTGCGCGACGACGGCGCGATCTCGATGGTCCCGATTCCGGGAACCCAGATCACGATCATCGATCCGGCCATTCAGGAAAAGCTCAAAAGCGCGATGGCCGTCATCTCGAAAGCAAGCGCCGATAATGCTCGGACTATCAGTATCCAGCTGGACGGACCGGCGAGCCGCAATGTCTATATTTCCTATGTCGTTCCCGCTCCGATCTGGAAGACATCCTACAGGTTGGTTCCCGGCCAGGATGGTACAGTCCGGCTGCAGGCGTGGGCCATCTTCGAGAATGCCTCGGGCGAAGACTGGAATGGCGTCGGAATCACCCTGTCATCCGGCAAGCCGGTCACGCTGAGGCAGCGGCTGCATAGCCTGTTTTGGAAGCAGCGCACGGAGGTATCCGTCGACACCACCTCTGTGGCCGTCTATCAGGCCATGGCGGCCAAACCACTGGCCAGGAAAAGTATTCCAGCGATGGCCATAGCGGCACCGCCTCCGGCGCCAATGATGGAAAAGAGCAGCGACGCCTCGATGGCAGAACCGGCTGATCCCGTCCTGACGGAGGAGGGCTCTGTCACCTCGACCTTCGCGCTCGCGGGCACTTACGACGTCAGGAATGGCGACACGCTGTCCGTTCCGATCCTGGACCAAGGCGTGAAGGCGGAGATGGTGTCACTTTACCAGGCTGAAGCGGGGGGTGAGCACCCGACCGCCGCCGCCATGATCGACAACGACAGCGGCATCAGCCTGCCTCCGGGCATCGTGACCGTTTATGACGGCAAACAAGGATATGTCGGTGACGCTAAGACCATGGGACTGCCGACAGGGCAGAAGCAGGCCGTCAGCTTCGCACTCGACCAGAAGGTCTCCATCACTTCACAACCCCGGTCCGAAACGACGATCACCCAGATCAAGGTGGCCGATGGCATCATCAAAACCTCGTCGATGACCCGCGAGGATACGGTCTACAGGATCGTGGGTGCCAGTGACGCATCAAGAGTTGTGCTGATCGAGCAAATCAAGCGGCCGGGCTGGACCTTCAAAGCGGACGGCATGACTGATGACACATCCACAAAGGACCGCATCAAGACGGTTGTGAAGGCAGGAGAAACCAAAGTGGTGACGTCCACGCTGTCAATCGTCAATCAGGAAAGCTTTGCCTTGGCGGATGCTGGATCGGATGAATTGACCCAGTGGCAGGACGCAGCCATCGACCCTGCGATGCGGGAAAAACTCGATGACCTCGTGAAGGCGAAGGCTGCGCAGGATGCGGCAAGGAAGACGCTTGAGGAACTGAACCAGCAGTTCGCGCTGGTTGAGGCGGATCAGCAGCGGGCCAGGTCCAATCTGCAATCGGTTGGCAGCGGCGACACCAAGACAAGGTTCGAGAAGCTGCTGAACGGAACGGAGGACAAGCTGGAGAAGATCGAGCTAGCTCGGGCTGAACAGCGAAAAGTCGCCCAAACCGCAGACGCGAAGGTTGCGGCCATTATCAGATCATTTTGAAAATGTCTGGGGTGCACCGTTCGGATCCCATCAAGCGCACACATTCAGATAGGCCTGACATCCCATCCTTTAGGAAAGACCGTACCAGGCGCCGCGGCCGGCACCGTGCAGGACGAGGTGCCCTTGATTCACGAGTGTTTTGAGGTGATCTTTGATGGTGTGACGGCTCGCATCGGTGATCCGTGCAGCCTCCACCGTCCTGATCGAAAGCGCGTTTCTCCTCAAGGCAATCCTCGGTGTCGACACCTTCCTTGTTTGCCGAGGCAGCTGAGTCATCCGGAGCGCCATATGACGTGCGACCTGTAGGGCGCATCTCGGAACAACGGGGCGTGCTTCATCAGAATCGGCACTCATCAGCCGAGGGGAGCAGCAACCTTATGTATGGGATGTATTATCCGTGATCTAAAGTCACTCAAGGGCTCAGGTCTAGAAAACAAAAAACCTTGCAAATCGGTGCAGCCCACTGCGATCAAGAAGTCACGTTGACCCTGAGTTTCGACACCTTCCGCTGTAGTCTCCTTGCCCAATGTACGGCTCAGGCCGACGATCGCGGATATGATAGCCGCACCCTCGGCGCGCGTGCCGAGTAGCCTGACAAAAGATCTATCGATTTTAATTCTGTCGATGTTAAATTGAATGACGTGGCTGAGTGACGAGAACCCTGTGCCGAAATCGTCGAGGGCGATACGAACACCGTGAGCCCGTAGCCGTGTTAGCGCGGCCAAAGCGTTCTCGTTGATGTTGAACAGTGTTGCTTCTGTCAACTCTAGTTCCAGCCGGGATGGAGATAACCCTGTCACCGCGAGTATTTCAAGCACATGACGATCAAATTCGGGATGCCGCATTTGCGAAGGCGAAACGTTGACTGCGATAGATATCTCTGTTGGCCAGTTTGATGCAGCTTCAGCCGCCTCTCTCAAGACCCATGCGCCGAGCTGATTGATAATACCGGCTTCCTCAGCAATCGAAATGAATTTATCAGGCGTTAGCAGCCCATGCGTCGGGTGGTTCCACCGGACGAGCGCCTCGGCGCTTGAAAGCTCGCAAATTTGGTCGGAACGATACACTCCCTGAAAATAAACCTCCAGATTGCCCTTATCGATGTCTGGCCGGCCGCTTTCCACGGAGGCAGACGAACTGCCTTCCAGGACGAGACGCAGATCCCTTTTGAGAGCCTCCCGTGCCTCGACTATGCTGTCCATTGAATGATCATAGGCAACAGCTCTGCCTCGACCGGCCGTCTTCGCCTGGTAAAGCGCAACGTCTGCGCGGCGAAGGAACTCATCGAGCGTCTGTCTGTCATCATCGAATGTCGTGACGCCAATCGAGCCTCCTACGCGAACAACGATGTCGCCGCCGCGAAGCTGAAAGGGATCACTCAAGGCCCTGATGATTTTTTCACAAAAGACGATCTGATGATCAGCATCTCCTCCACGCTTAGGCATTAGCAACGCAAACTCGTCTCCGCCAACACGGGCGAGGGTGTCACTCGAAGTTATCAGGTTGGAAATCCTTGCGACGACCGCAAGCAGAAGTTCGTCACCGGTGGCATGTCCGTATGTATCATTTACTTGTTTGAATCTGTCCAAATCGATGAGTGCGATAACAGCGGTGCTACGATCGGCCTTCATCGAGGCAAGACACGCCTCAAAGCGAGAGGTGAACAAAGCTCGATTGGGAAGTCCGGTCAACACGTCGTGAAGCGAGAGATGTTTTGCATGGTGCTCGCTAGCACTCAACTCATTCAGGCTTCCGCGCAAGCGCCCCATCAATGCAAAAAACGAACCTGCGATAATCAATCCCGCAATGGAGAGTACAGGGATCAGGCGTCCTAGAACTCTTGAACCTGGCAAGTCGGGCTTCCAAATGATGAAGCCTATAGGTTCACCTGTTGCCGTCGCATCTATTTCAAAAGCAACTTCAGTGGAATCCTGATCCGCACTACGCGCGTACCGGGCGCCGGCCAAGCCTTGTTCGCGACTGAGGGTGTCGAGCGTAACGCCATCGAGGAAACGAACGACCAAGAGATATAAATGTTCTCCTTCTTCATCCCTGGCGGTCGTCGAACTTACTACAGGGATCACGCCCACGACAGAAGGGCGGCCCTCAAGTCGCATCAAACCAACGCGTCCAGAGGCAGTTAGCGGATCATGTTGCACCAACCGTTTTTCCAGATCGACGACAAGCGGTTGGAGCAGCGGCCTGACCCACTTGAAACGGCGCGTTGCTTCTGGGTCCGAGGTGAGGGCAAGCTCTCCCTTGGCGGTAGTTAGAAAAGCGGCATTGAAACCAAAGGCTGTCGTAGCAATCCTTCCGAAGGTTTCTGCAGATGCGGGTTTACGGCCTTCGCTTGGAAGACCAGTATCGCCCTTCGCTAAAACCGTATCGCCAATCAAAAAGGAAGCGTAGCCAGCGCCTATCAGTTGCATTTCTTGAGAGACACGCGTCACCTGATCACTCAAACGGCCAGTGACAAGTTGCCGCTGACGATCAAGGGCTGCAGCATCGCTTTCCGAACCGGCCCAAACGGCAGCCAAGAATACTAGCGCAAGGATCCCGAGCGCGCTAACAGCGAGCAGAATCAATATCGATCCAGATGATGTTCGCGTCACTCTATAAGTAAATAGATTTTGGATCGAATTGCCAAGCACGCGACTTCCCCCAGTCGACTGGACATTGACTTGTATTGATTACGAATTGCTTTTCAAGTCATGCTGAAATTAGCATACAGGCGAAAAAGCTCCTTAATAGTTGCATGATATGTATGACCAAAGCGATGTCAGGTCTTTGGCAACACTGCCGAGCGCATCAGCATTGGTGAGACATGAATTTTATAAAAATCTTACTGGGATTTGTGTGTCTGACGTCGCTCGGATGTCTATTCGCCGCGGGCGTTGGCCTCGCTGGAGAAACTTCAGATTCCAAAAGCATCAGGATCGCCGTTGAGGGGGCGTTTCCGCCGTTCAACTATGTCGATTCCAACAATCAACTCCAAGGTTTCGATGTCGATATTGGAAAAGCGCTTTGCAAGGTTGCGGAGTTGAAGTGTGAGTTTGTTGTGCAAGAATGGACAACCATGATCCCTGATTTGCTAGCGGATCGCTTTGACGCAATTGTCTCGTCCATGTCGATGAGCGCGGAAAGACGAAAAAGCGTTGCATTCACCCAGAAGTACTATGACAGCCCATCGGTATTCATCGTTAGAAAAGGGAGCAATATTGCGGGTACAGGCATGGAGGACTTAAAGAAGCTCCGGCTAGGCGTGACGGCAGCCACTTCACAAGAAGCTTATGCGAGACGGTTTTACGCGGGTGTGTCTACTACTGAGTTTCATGCATCGCCAGACCTTTATAAAGCGCTTGTCGATGGAAGTGTGGATATAATTATTGAGGATAAACTGGCAATCTACGATTGGCTGGCAAACACAAAAGCAGGTAGTTGCTGCGAGTATAAAGGATCCGATATAAAGAATACGGAGTATTTTGGCGATGGCGCGGGGATTGCGGTGCGCCCTTCCGACACGGAACTGCTGAAAAAATTGAATTCTGCGATTGAGGTAATCGAAGCGGACGATACGTACGATACTATTAATGCCAAATACTTCCCGTTCAGCATACGCTAACGCTACCTGAAGAAATCTTACTAGGATGCCGACGCTTTTTGGAAGTTGACATTGACACGGAGACAAAGCCACAAAATAGTAGTTCGCCTATCACAACATGCATTTAGCTCGTTAGCGCGTGAAGCTGGACCTGAGTTCAATAAATTAGTGTTGCGCTATACAAAGACACACAGGTCCTTTGCTGGTCACCGAGACGAGCCCCTTATAGACGTAAATCTTCGACAAGTGGGGTTTTCGCCCTCGTAAATCTACTTGAAAGATGGCATCATTCTGACTGTGTTGATATCAACGCCATCGTTTTTGAAAGGTGATGTCAATGCCTGCTGTCACTAGTCGAAATCTGTCTGACGAAACGCATCATGCCCTACGGGTGCGGGCGGCTCATCATGGCCGAAGCACTGAAGCCGAGATCCGTGCTATCATAGAGGCCGCCGTACGTCCCTCTGAGCGCCTTAAACTTGGTTCTCTCCTAGCTGCGATTGGTCGTGATACCGGGCTTGCTAATGGCGATGTTGAGGCACTGCAGAAAAGTCGCGATAACGGACCTGCTGAACCGATGATTTTCGAATGATCTTGTTGGATACGAACGTCATTTCAGAGCCATGGAAGCCGGTTCCCGATCTGGCGGTGGTCGCATGGTTAGATGCCAAAGCTATTTAGACACTGTTTCTCTCAGCGATAACAATTGCTGAGCTACGCTTCAGATTGCTGCGATGCCCTTAGGGAAGCGGCAATCCATTCTCCGAGATCGCCTTGAAGGAGAGGTGCTGATGCACTTTCAGAGCGCATACTGGCATTCAATCTAGCGGCTTCACACCTCTATTTTGAACTCCTGGTGCGCGCTCGGGTATATGGGAAGGCTATTGTAACCGCCGTCCACGTTTTGTCAGCCAGTGCCTGATCTAGCCGTACCTGCCCGAGCGCATAGGCTCCAAGCGCGTTGCCCTTCGACTCGACCGACGTCTGGTCCCACAGAACCGCATTGAGATTGTCGTTGGCCTGTGTTGCGACCAGATCGGCGGCCGATACGAACGATGCGCCCAAAGTTCCAGGGAACAGCAGAAGCGCAGTACTTGCGGCGTAGCGGTGGATCTGTCTTTTCCTCATGCATTCCTCCTTGTGTTGAACCCTGCCATTTTTTTCGCGGCAACATCTTCGATGTCAACGCAGGTCTCGTTCGCGCTTGTCACAAATGCGGTTGCGTCAGGATAACGTCTCGCAACGCTTTCCCTGGTGGTCAAAGAAGTGAAGGGCCGTCTCCGGGGCCGCGATCACGACTTCATCGTTGATCCTGACGGCGGAACGTCCCGGTACACGGAACGTGATTGCCTGACGGTCTGGCAAGACTGCATGAACGTAGCTTTCCGCCCCGACCAGCTCGACCGCAAGGACGCGAACCTTCGCACGAAACGCTTGTTGGCCTTCAGCATCGGTCACCAAGAAATCTTCCGGCCTGATGCCAATCGTTGTGACCTGCTTGGCTGCGAGCCTATCTCCAAGACGGAAGTCCGGATTTTCCGGGACGCAGTTCAGGAGGTTCATTGATGGAGAGCCTATAAAGGTGGCAACGAAGGTCGTGGCAGGCTTCTCGTAAAGCTCGATGGGCGAACCCACCTGCTCGATCCGGCCGGCGTTGAGCACGACCAGCCGATCTGCCAACGTCATCGCTTCCATCTGGTCATGCGTGACATAGACACTCGTCGTTTTTAGCGAGAACTGCAGGCTCTTAATCTCGACACGCATCTGGACGCGCAGCTTTGCATCCAGGTTCGATAGCGGTTCGTCGAACAGGAAGGCTGCCGGCTCTCTCACGATTGCCCGGCCCATGGCAACACGTTGACGCTGGCCGCCGGATAGTTGCCGCGGCTTTCTTTCGAGAAAAGTCTCAATCTCCAGCGATGATGCGGCCTTTTGGATGCGGCTATCGATTTCGGCCTTGGGCATATTGCGGTTCTTTAACCCATAGGCGAGGTTCTGGCGCACCGTCATATGCGGATAGAGCGCGTAGTTCTGGAAGACCATGGCGATGTCGCGCTCGGAGGGCTCGAGTTCGTTGACGACACGGCCGCCGATAGAGATCTCGCCTGAGGATATGCTCTCCAGGCCGGCAATCATTCGCAGCAGCGTCGATTTCCCGCAGCCCGACGGGCCGACCAGAACAACGAATTCGCCGTCCCCGATCTCCAGCGAAACGCCGGAGATGGCCTCGATAGTCTTGCCATAGGTCTTGCGGACAT
The DNA here is from genome assembly GCF_007000325.2 of Rhizobium rhododendri. GTDB lineage: Bacteria > Pseudomonadota > Alphaproteobacteria > Rhizobiales > Rhizobiaceae > Rhizobium > Rhizobium rhododendri. Next base: position 401,285 of record NZ_CP117268.1, read on the forward strand.
TCTTGAGGGTGATTGCAGCCATTACTTCTCAGTCTCCACGAGCCCTTTGACGAACCAGCGCTGCATCAGCACCACGACGAGTATGGGGGGAATGATTGCCAGAATCGCTGTCACCATGACGAGGTTCCACGGTGTCGATGCGTCGGTGAAATCGACCATCTTTCGCAGTCCGATGATGATCGTGGTCATCTGGGCGTCGTTTGTGACCAGGAGCGGCCAGAGATACTGCGTCCAGCCATAGATGAACAGGATGACGAAGAGGGCTGCGATGTTGGTGCTCGATAGCGGAAGCAGAATATCCCGCATGAAGCGGAACGGCCCGGCATTGTCGATCCGCGCGGCCTCGAGCAGTTCGCCGGGGATCGTGAGGAAGAACTGACGAAACAGGAAGGTCGCAGTGGCCGACGCCATCAACGGCAAGGTAAGGCCGGCATAGCTATCGATCATTCCGAGATCGACGACCACTTTGTAGGTCGGCAGGATGCGGACCTCGACCGGCAACATCAACGTGATGAAGATCATCCAGAAAAACACCATGCGAAGCGGGAAGCGAAAGAACACGATGGCGTAGGCTGACAGGAATGAGATGACGATCTTACCTGCGGCAATCACGACCGAGACGACGATAGTGTTCCAGAGCATTCGCTCCAGGCTGACGCCAACCACTTTCTCGACGCCGCCCGAAAGAGCGTCGCCATAGTTCTCCAGGAAGTGACTGCCGGGCAGCAGCGATATCGGAGGTTTCAAGATTTCCGCAGATGTCATCGTTGATGCGACGAAGGTGTAATAGATCGGAAAGGCGACAATGATAATGCCAAGGATCAGCATCAGGTGCCCGACAAGATTGGCGATGGGACGTTTTTCGATCATAAGCGAATCTCACGCATAGTGCACCCGCCGTTCGACGAAGCGGAACTGGAAAGCTGTCAGCCCGATTACGATTGCCATCAGGATTACCGATTGGGCAGCGGATGAGCCCAGGTTGAGATTTACGAAGCCATCATTGTAGACCTTATAGACCAAGGTCTCGGTCGCCTTGGCCGGGCCACCCTTAGTGACGGAATCGATGATGCCGAAGGTGTCGAAGAACGCGTAGACAGTGTTGACGACCAGCAGGAAGAAGGTCGTCGGGGCCAGCAACGGGAACACGATAGTCCAGAAGCGTCGGGCGCCACGAGAGCCGTCGATGGCCGCGGCCTCAAGCAAGGATTTGGGAATGGCCTGCAAGCCCGCGACAAAGAACAGGAAGTTGTAGCTGATTTGTTTCCAGGCCGCGGCAACGACGACAAGCGAAATCGCCTGGTCGCCTTTTAGCAACGGATCCCAGGCAAACCCATTGCGACGAAGCAGGTATGCGAACGTACCCATGGCGGGATTGAACATGAAAAGCCAGAGCATGCCGGCGACGGCTGGCGCCACGGCATAGGGCCAGATCAGCAGTGTCCGGTAGAGGGTCTTGCCTCGCACCACCTTGTCGGCTGCTGTCGCCAATGCAAGGGCTGCGATCATGGAGAGTACCGCAGTCGCCACGCTGAAGACGACTGTCACCTGTAGCGAATGGAGGTAGCTCGGATCGCCGAGGACCTGCCGGAAGTTCGCCAGACCGACGAATCCACTCTTCATGCCGAACGGATCTTCACGCTGGAGTGACTGGTAGAGTGCCTGGCTGGCCGGCCAGAAGAAGAACACCACTGTCAGGATGATCTGCGGCGCGACCAGGAGGTAGGGCAGGATCTTGTTTGGAAAGACGACGTTTTGCACGGCGATCTCCTCGAAGGGGAGGGCGGTCCGCGAACAGGGCGCGCGGACCATGGCTTCTTGCATTCAGTTACCGTTCGCCTGTGCGATCGCTGCGTTGCCTCGTTCCACGGCCTTGTCGAGGGCCGTCTTTGCGTCCTGCTTGCCGGCAAGCATCGCCTCGAATTCCTCATTCATGATGTCGCGGACCTGTGGCAGATTGACGAGGCGGACACCCTTGGAGTTTGCCGTCGGCGGTTTGCCCATCATCTGCAGGATCGGCGTCTCCATGCCGGGGTTCTTCTGGTAGAAGCCGGACTTCTTCGTTTCCTCATAGGCGGCCATCGTCACCGGCAGGTAGCCGGAGACCTGGTGCAGACGGGCCTGGATCTTGGTCTGCGACAGGAAGTGGAAAAACTCACCGATGCCTTTGTATTCCTGATCGGTCTTGCCGGTGAGGACCCAGAGGCTCGCACCGCCGGGAATGGTGTTTTGCGGACGACCATCTCCCTCGTCATAGGGAAGCTGGCCAATGCCATAGGCAATGCCGGCCTTGACGATATCACCAAGGCCGCCAGAAGACTCCGTCAGGATCCCGCATTCGCCAGATGTAAAGAGTTGCTTGGCCTCTGATGTGCGGCCGCCATAACGGAACGTTCCATCCTTCGCCAAATCGGCGATTGCCTGGAAATGTTGGACAAACGGTGCCGAGTTGAACTCCAGCTTGACGTCCGTGCCGCCAAGACCATTTTCATTCGTGCTATAGGGCACGTTGTTCCAGGCGGCATAATTTTCCGTCTGAATCCAGGTGAGCCAGGTCGAGGTCAGCCCGCAATTTGCGGCGCCACTCGACTTGATCTTCTTTGCAGCGTCGAACACCTGTGCCCATGTCTTTGGCGGGATCGCCGCATCCAGGCCGGCTTTCTTGAAGATGTCCTTGTTGTAGTAGAGGATTGGCGAGGAGGAATTGTACGGGAAGGACAGCATGGTACCGTCCGGCTTCGAGTAATAGGAGACGATCCCCGGCAGGTAGTCTGCCTTGTTGAACTCGTAGCCTGCCTTCTTCAGAACGTCGGCCGCCGGCATGATCGCTCCTTCGGCTCCCATCATGACGCCGCTACCCGCATCGAAGACCTGCAGGATTGCCGGCGATTGCTTGGCGCGGAATGCTGCGATACCTGCGTTCAACGTTTCCGGATAGGTGCCCTTGAAGACAGGGACCACCTTGAAATCCTTTTGGCTCTCGTTGAATTCTTTGGCGAGATTGTCGACCACTTCGTTGTTGGCGCCCGACATAGCATGCCACCATTGAAGCTCTGTCGCTGCAAACGTGTGCGGGGCGCCTGCTATCGAAGCCATTGCCGCGATGGAGCATGTCATAATGAAACGATTGGTCATGTTTCCTCCCTGTCCTTCATCTTCAATCACATGCAACGGCGACCCTCCCAGATCACCATTGCAACTGCCGTACGCTCTCCAAAATCCCAGTGCTTCCGCTCTGGATGCAAAGGCGTTCACGGGATTTAGAGCAGCGTGGTTCTCCGTCCAGATGGAGGGAGATATTTATAAGCCAGCTATCGTTCTTGGCCAATCCCGGACACTTGCGCCGACATGCCTGGATTGCGGGATACCTCTCAGTTCATTGCGGAAATTGTCCCGCAACTCGTGAAACGAGGACAAGCCAAGCCCGACTGCCAGGCGCGATACCGCACTGGTAGGGACACCTGCAGATAAGGCGACGGTCTTGTATGACCCGAATGCCCTCCTGTCTGGATGCCCGAGCGCGCAATCGGCGAGGCGCATCAGTTGCTCCTGCAAAAGACCTGTCTTCGTCAGACAGACGAGCAGTTCGCTTCTGACTTGTGGAGGTCGCGATTGCAAGATCATCGGTATCTCCTGTACATCATGTTCCAATCAACCTAGTCCTGATTTACAAGCCAGCAATCTTTTTGAGATCATCAATCGCGCCCGGGGCTGCGGCAAGGACCTGGGAGCCCCTGGTCAGACGCTCGCCTTCTGTCGGAAAGGGGTGGTACCAGCCGCCGGCTTCCTTCACGAGGCAATAGCCCGCCAGGCAATCCCAGGCGTGCATGTAGGGCTCATAGTAACCGACGAGGCGACCTGCCGCGACGTAGGCGAGCATCAGCGCGCCGGAGCCGTTGCGGATGAAATTACCCCCCGCTTCGAGGATGCCTTCGACAATCTTGCCCACGGAGGCGGGGGTCACGTGGCTGTTGGCACCAAACCCTGTCACCGCATTCTGTATAGTGCGGCTTGCGTCGAGCGAGAGTGACTTGCCATTTAGTGTCGCACCTCTCCCGAGGCAGCCCGCGTACACTTCGTCGAAGCAGGGAGCGTAAATTACCCCGACGACAGGGATACAGTCATGAAGAAGGGCGATGGAAACGCACCAGTTTGGCATGCCGTTGACGAACGGGCTCGTCCCATCGATAGGATCGACGACCCAGGTATAACCAGAGGTTCCAGCCTGAAGGCCGTATTCCTCTCCCAACACGCCATCCGCGCCGTATGCCTCGCCGAAACGGGAACGGATTAGCTCTTCGACCTCACGATCGGCGATCGATACGACGTCCTGAAGGTCGCGCTTCGTTTCGATCACAAGCGTTTCGCGACGGTTGAAATAGTCGAACGCGAGCTTTCCAGCTTCAAGGGCAACGGTCTGGGCTAGAGTGAAGCGCCCTTCAAGGCCGGAGACGGTTTGGGAGGTCATTGCGATTTTCCTTGTGGGATACTGCACGGAATTGAAACGGCGGCATGCTTCATGCGCCGATGATGGCGATGCCCCGCTCCCGAAAGCCGATTGTCACCTCGGTCGAAGACGGAAGAGGCTTTTCGACCGCACTGTCGATAACGAACAGCGTCGACGACCGCGTCTTGACCTCATATTCGACGTGATCTCCCAGATATGCTGCATGTATGATGTGGCCGCTGAAGCTGCCGGGCGAGGCACCCGGCGAAAGCGTTATGGCGTTCGGCCTAACGGCGAGCTGGGCTGGGCCCTTTGCGGCCTTCAAGGTTGGCATCCGGTGCTGCAGACCCTCGACGTTGATCACCGCGTGGCCAGGCTCGATTGCGATCACATCACAGGGAACGACATTCGCCTCCCCCATGAAGTCGGCAATGAAGGCCGAGGCAGGTGTTTCGTAGAGATCGCGCGGTGCGCCTTGCTGGGCGATCTCGCCATCCTTCATGACGATAATCTGATCAGACACGGCCAGCGCCTCATCCTGGTCGTGGGTAACATAGACGGCCGTAAAGCCTAGACGTTGCTGCAACTCGCGAATTTCCGTCCGCACCCGTCTGCGCAGTCGCGCATCGAGATTGGAGAGCGGCTCGTCGAGGAGCAGAACCTGTGGCTCCAGAACGAGAGCGCGGGCGACAGCGACACGCTGCTGCTGGCCGCCGGAGAGTTCGGCTGGCAGCCGCTTGCCCATGCCGCCAAGCCCGACCAACTTCAAGCCCTCTTCGGCCCGCTCACGCGCTTCCTTCCTCTTCAACCCGGAAGACTCCAGACCATAGGCGACATTGTCGAGCGAAGTCATATGGGGAAACAGGGCGTAGCTCTGGAAAACCATGGAGACATCGCGCTCGTTGGCGGGCAGCATCGTCACATCCTTGCCGGCAATCAGGATGCGGCCAGAGGACGGATGCTCGAGACCCGCGAGCATCCGCAATGTCGTCGTCTTGCCGCAGCCAGAGGGGCCGAGGAGCGTCACCAGCGTCCCAGGCGCAATGGTCAACGACAGATCCGGAATGGCGGTGAAGGCGCCAAAGATCTTCCTGACACTCTGGAAAACCACGGAACCGGGTTTGATCATGCTCATGTTGGATTCTCCTGACCGATCGGCGTGGGTGCGATTACGACGGGGGCGGCGATCGCAACGCGGTTCTCGCGTCGCAGACGGCGTTCACCGACGATGAACTGGAAGCCTGTGATGACGGCGATCATCACGACGATCAGCGCCGAGGAGTAGGCGATGGCGACGCCGTATTCGCCATTTTCGACCAAGCCGACAATGAAAGCGGTGGACATGTTGTACTGGGCGCTGACGAGAAAGATCACAGCGCTGATCGATGTGATGGCGCGCACGAAGGAATAGACGAGTGCCGCCGTGATGGCAGGGCGAAGGAGGGGAAGGATAACCTTTCGGATCGTCCGGAAGCTGGTGGCGCCCAGCGTCAGGGATGCCTCATCGAGGCTCTTGTCGAGCTGGCTCATGGCGGCAACGCCGCCTCGGACGCCGACCGGCATGTTGCGGAAGACGAAGCAGGCAACAAGGATCAGCGCGGTGCCTGTCATTTCCAGTGGCGGCAGATTGAATGCCATGATGTAGCTGATGCCGATGACGGTGCCCGGAATAGCGAAGCTCATCATCAGTGCGAACTCGAAGATGTTCCGGCCGACGAACCGCTGGCGAACAATGATATAGGCGGTCAGCAGGCCGACAGCGGCCGTCAAGGGTGCGGAGATCAGAGCGATTTCCATCGTCGTCCAGAATGAGTTCCAGGCAACCCCGGACCATTCCAGCCCCCCGTCGTTGCGCAAGCCGATGGAGAACGCTTTGATGTAGTGTTCGATGGTCAGGCTGCTATCTAGCCCCCATGTTTTCACGAAGCCACCGAACAGGATCATACCGTAAACGACGAGCGTGAATGCAATCCACGGAATAACCATGGCGTGGACGGCGATCGACAGGCCTTTCGGCAGGGCAATGTGCGCACCCGAATCACCCTTGCCGGTCACGGTGGCAAAGCTCTTGCCGGAAAGCCAGAAGCGCTGCGTGATGAAGGCTGTCATCGTGAACACCAGAAGGATCATCGCAAGCACGGCTGCTCTTGACGGATCGTTCTGCGAGCCGACCACAGCGAAGAAGATTTCCGTGGACAGCACGCCGTGGCTCCCGCCTAGCACCATTGGATTGCCGAAATCCGCCATGCTTTCGATGAATCCGATCAGGAATGCATTTGCCAGACCCGGCGTCATCAGCGGCAGCGACACCCGCCAGAATGTCCGCCAGCGATTGGCGCGCAATGTTTGCGAGGCCTCTTCCATCGAAGGACTTACACCTTCGACGACACCAATCAGCACCAGAAACGAAATCGGGGTAAAGGATAGCACCTGAGCAATCCAGATCCCTGTCAGGCCATAGAGCCAACGGCTGGGTTCCGCTCCGGTCAAGCTGCCCACCCATTCAGTGACGACACCGGAGCGTCCGAACAGCAGAATCAGCGCCAGACCGATGACGAAGGGCGGCGTGATGATCGGTAGGATGGTCAGCAGCCGCAGACCCTTTTTGAAAGGAAATCGGGTGCGGGTGGCAACAAGGGCAAAACAGAGCCCAAGCAGGGTTGCTCCCGTCGCAGTCAGGATCGCGAGGCAAAGCGTCCGCCATGCGACGCCGCAACTGTCGCCGCCGACAATGCAACTCAGGCTCCAGACCGAAGGATCCTGGATATTGGAGATGAAGCCCGTCGCGTCGAATGAGCCGTCGATAGACTGGAAGGCCCCGACGAACATGCTGCCGACCGGGTAGAATACAAAGATGGCCACAAGGAAGATCAACATGGTGATCGAGCCTATGACAAACGCATCGCCCTTCATCACACCGCGTTTCGCAAGGCCGAACGAAAAAAGCAGGACAAACACGATTGCTGTGACAATGGCGCCGGCGCCCATCGAGGGCTGCCCGTCCGACATAGGTCCAAACAGAGTTTCGCTGACGGACCAGCTCCAGCCGGAGAAGTTGATCGCAAGGCCTTGGAATATCAGATAGGCGACGCCGATTGCACCCGCCCAGGCAAGGACGAGCCCTTGACGCTCAGGCGCGCCGATGAAGCGCGATGCGCCCGCCACCAGAAGCGGAACAGCCGCAACCAGCAGCCACCAACGCCCAAATATTTCGAGAGCCGCAGGGGCTATTGCCAGATCATTCGGATAGCTGGAGAGCCAACCAAAACTGTAGAAGCCGCCCTCGATCCGGTACCAGGGCAACACGATCATGGCCAAAAGTCCGACAATGAAGGCGACATCCTGCCTGCGACTGGCTTGTGTCATGTCTATTTATCTCCGCTCAAGTTTTGTGAAGGCTGCCAAAGATCAGTTCGGCAGCCAACGGCACTGGGGCTCAGTTAGCCTTGGCGCCGATCTCCTTGTTCCAGCGGGAGAGCAAGGCCTTGCGGACAGTCGGATCGCCATATTTGGCGAAGTCGTAATCAATAAGCTTGATGTCGTCGAACTTCGGCGCTTCCTTCGGCACCTCGGCAAACTTGTTGGACGGAAGCTGATAGGACTTGCCGTCCTTCATGTGCGATTGCGCTTCTGCCGACAGAGCCCAGTCATACCATTTCTCGGCATTTTCCAGGTTCCTCGCGCCCTTTACGATCGACATCGAGCCGATTTCGTAACCCGTGCCCTCGCAGGGCGCGACTGTCTTGATTGGGAAGCCCTCGACCGTCTGGGCTACAGCATCGTGCATGAATACGATTCCGATCGTCGCTTCACCGCGCGCGGCGGACTTGACGGGCGCAGAGCCGGATTTCGTGTACTGGGAAATGTTTGCGTTCAGCTTGGTGAGATACTCGAAGGCCTTATCCTCACCCATGATTTGCACGAGCGTGGCAAGGCTGTTGTACGATGTCCCCGACGAGTTTGGATTGGCGATCTGGATTTCACCCTTGTAGGAGGGGTCGAGAAGATCAGCCCAACATTTCGGTTCCTTAAAGCCTTTCTTCTTCAAGAGCTCCGTATTGTAGCCCCAGCCAAGTGCGCCGGCGTAGACGCCGACCGTACGGAACTTGGAGGTTTCGGCCTGCTTTTTGGCCCAATCCTGAAGTTGATCGAACAATGGTGATTTGTATTCCTGCGTCAAACCTTCGGCGGCGGCCTGAAGATGCGGATCGCCTGTCCCCGCCCACCAGATGTCGGTCTTCGGATTGCGGGCTTCGGCGCGGATTTTCGCGTAGGTCTCGCCTGCGGAGAGGCGAACCATGTTCACCTTGATGTCCGACTGCTTCTCGAACAGGCTCTTCATAACGTCGCAAACCTCGGGGTCTGCCGAGCAGATCATGTTGAGGTCGCCTGCCGCATGGGCCGAATAGGCGCAAAGGGACACACCCGTGGCAAGCAATGCCGCGGCCAATTTGATGGATCGCATAGTTTCCTCCGTTAATACGACGCCTCCACGCCGTTCGCTGTTTGCAAGCGTGTGCAAATGCTGCCTGCGAATACTAAGCCTGTCAACATGTTTGTCATAAAAATAACATTAAAGTCGACAGCATGCTTCTTGCACGGCTTTGCAAAAAGGTGCATGAATCTGTGCAAAACACAGGGAGCTAGGTGCGTGTCTCAAAAACTCTTCGTCAGTGCGGACGAGGTCGCCAAGCGGGCAGGGGTGTCGCGCTCGGCCGTGTCGAGGGCGTTTACACCTGGCGCGTCCGTGTCGGCATCGACGCGTCAAAAGGTGGTCCAGGCTGCCGAAGAACTTGGCTATCATGTCAATCATCTTGCCCGTGGCCTGATGCGCAACGAAAGTGGGATTGTTTGCCTCATCGTTTCTGATGTCGCCACACCCTATCGGTCGGCGCTTTTGCGGGAGCTGACGCAGCAGCTCCAGTTGGCAGGCAAGGTCGCCATGCTTGTCAATACGGATCGATCGGACGGCAGCGTTGATCGCGCCCTGCAACAGGCCATCCGATATCGAGCCGATGCATCGATCATCATGTCCGGTCTACCCGACAAGTCGATCGCCCAGCTCTGTTTGCGCAGCGGCCAAAGGCTTGTGCTGATCAATCGCGACGACGACCAGCCGGGCCCCTTGCGGATCAATCTAGATGATACCGAAGCGGCGCAAAGGGTCGTAACCGCATTCGTGCGGGCCGGATGCCGACGGCTTGCATTTGCCAATTCCGACGCGGGCACGCCAAGTCTGATGGCGCGTGAGACGGGTTTCGTTGCCGCAGCGAAGGCGCAGGGACTGGATGTCACCGTCGAGCGTTACGGTCTCACCGGATATGAATCCGGGAAGGTGCTGGCACAACGACTGCTTACCAAAAGCGAGCGCCCTGACGCCGTGTTTTGCGCGACTGACCTGTTGGCGTGCGGGTTTATGGATGCTGCCCGTCATCAGTTTTCGATTTCGGTTCCTGAGAGCCTCAGCATTGTTGGCTTCGACGATATCGAACAAGCGTCATGGTCTTCCTACGAGCTGACCACCTTCGCGCAGCCAGTGATGGCAATTGCAAGCGAGGCCGTCCAATGGCTGTCGGCGGAGCCGTCAGGCGACCCCGATCAGACATCAAAACGACTGCATGCCGAATTCGTGTGGAGAGGATCCGTCCGAGCGGGGTAGTCGTTCAGTCGCCCCTCAAGACTGGGCGTGCAAAATGTCGATCGCGGTCAACTATCTGTCTAAACGAGAGAAATTGGGATATATGACGTTTGTGACAATGGCGCTTGCTTTATCGAGGCAGGTTGGAAACCATAGTCGGCTAACAGAAAGCCGATCGGGAAAGCCTTCCGGTTTTGCCTGTTTGGGTTTCTCAGAAGAGGGCTAGAATGGCATTTCCTTTCGGTCTCATTGCTCTTGTGACACTCATCAACACCAAGTACCGCTGAGCCGTCCTGGGTTGCGGTTCTAATGAGAGGCTTGCGCAAGCGGATGAAGCGTTCGCACGAGCCCACGGGTTTGGAAACGCACGTCACGGCTCGGCTGGCCGGGCACCACCTTACTATCATATCCAGGGACCGTCTGAGCACGCGCCCAAGCTAGCAACTGCTCAACAAGGGCACATGCATTTGATACGGCAACCGGCGCGCGCGTTTGTGGTTATACCCAGGAGAAATTGGGAGAGCGTGCAACAATTATTTCATGCTAGATTGCAATCACAAATTTACCACTCGGCTCTGTGGCAGAAGCAGCAGGTCAACTGTTCTCATCCCATCAAGGCACCGAATAGTTTGAACGGAGTACGGTGTGGAAAGTTCACACTATACTCCGAGCTTCAATTCATGCCTTAAAACAGACCGAGCGCAGAATCACTCATCGACAACGGCATTCTTCAGGACGGCCAAGCCCTCTATATCCACCTCGATCACATCTCCGGCCTTCATCCAGAGCGGCGGATTTCTCTTCGCTCCGACGCCCCCAGGGGTGCCGCTGACAATCACGTCGCCAGGCTCGAGGCGGGTAAACGTAGAGATATATTCGATCTGCTTCGGGATATCGAAAATCATCTGGTCGAACTTGGCTTCCTGCACGACCTGACCATTCAAGCGTGTCTGAATGCGAAGGTCGCCGAGCGGGCCCAGTTCATCCGGCGTCATCATCCAGGGACCGAAGGCACCGGTATCCGGGAAGTTCTTGCCTGGCGTGAACTGGATGGTATGGCGCTGAAAGTCGCGCACACTGCCGTCGTTGTAGCAGGCATAGCCCGCAACATGCGACATCGCCTCCTCGCGAGTGATATATCGCCCGGCCTTGCCGATGATAACAGCCAGTTCGCCTTCGAAGTCGAGTTCGGCCGAAACTTTCGGACGGACGATCGGCGCGAGATGGCCCGTCTGGCTGTTGGCATAGCGAGCAAAAATCGTCGGGTGCTCGACTTCGCTGCGGCCGGTTTCCTTGCGGTGCATTTCGTAGTTCAATCCAACGCAGAGGATCTTGTCCGGGTTCGGCACCACCGGCAGCCACATCACTTCGGACAGTGGATAGGATTTTGCGCCTTCGAGCGCGGCGCTGATTCCGTCCAGTCCAGCCGATATCGCTGCCTTGAGATCGGGGTAGCGGGACGCCAAGGCCGCTCCGACGTCGAAGGCCCGGTCGTCTTGGACAACGCCCCAGCTCGTCTGGCCGTCGTGACTGAATGTTGAGAGTTTCATCTTGTGGTCTCCTTGGAGGCGGGCGCTGCCCTATGCTTGACGAAGACCCAGCCCCTTCAGGCCGGGGATGCTTGAAAACCGACTGAGCGTCCGCTCGGGGAAGATAAGTGCAAACGCGGCGATCGCGCCAATAAGAAGGATGCCGGCGGTGAACAGCATAGCATTGGCATAACCGCCGGGCCCGTCGGAGCCGGATGCCTGCACGATGCTGCCGGTTACTGCGTTCGAAACGAGCGCGGAAGCAGCGTTGCCCGAATAGATGACGATGATGAGCTTGCCGCGTTGGGCCGCAGGGGCGATGGCACCGAGCGTGACCGGGCCGTAGATCGTCGTCAGGCTCGGCGCCGCGAAGGCGATGGCAATCAGGACGAGCTGAAGGGGACCTGAGGCATATACGCCGAGCACCAAGGCGGCGCCGCTGACGAGCAGAGCCCATCCCGAAGCGCTTCCAAGCGTGGTGCGTCTGCTCCAGCCGGCGTTCAGCATCCGCTGGGCGAGCCACGATCCTGCGAGGAGTAGGGGCGACTGAAAGATATAGACACCAGAGATGATCCACCCCGTTTCACTGTGGGAATATCCAAGACCCTGTTGCAGGTAGGGCGGCAGCCAGGTCGCCGACATGCCGACGATCCAGTAGGACATCGTCGACATGATGATGACGCCGATGACAGTCGGATCGAGCCACAGCTTCGTTGCCGGAATGCGGGGCGATGTATCGACCACGCCATGATCCACGGTCTTGACGGCATAGGGACCTTCTCCGCCGATGAAGAGCCAGGCAGCGAGCCAGACCAGACCCAAGACGCCGCAGAACAGAAAGCCGCTGCGCCAGCCATAGGAGACAATCACATAGGTCAGCAGCGGGCTGCCAACCAGCAAGCCCACACTGATGCCCTGGAGGATGATTGCGCTCGGAACGCTCCGCTTCTCGGTCGAGAACCAGTCGTAGCAGGCGTGGATCGCCGTTGGCAGGCCCGGTCCTTCACCGAAACCGAGCAGGATCCGGCAGCCGATAAGAACGGTGATCGACGTGCTGAAGAAGATCGGAATTTGCGTCGCGGACCAGATGAGAGCCAGGATAGCCAAGATCCACCTGACCGGAACACGGCCGGTGACGAACAGGCCGACGAGAATGCCGGAGATGGAAAACAGCAGAAAGAAGCTGCTGCCGATCAGGCCGAACTGCTGTGGCGACAGCGACAGTTCCTTCATCATCGGAACGGCGGACAGGCCGAAGACAAGCTTGTCGAAGAAGTTCAGCGTCTGAAACAGAAAGAGCATGATCAAGACTGTGTATGGACGCCATTTTCCGGCGTGACTTGCGCTCGTTGAATTGGTCATGTTTTCCTCCCCATGACGTGCCTCGATTACCCCGCATCGCGTGACGCCACGCCGTCAGGCGAGCGCTTCCTCCAGCTCTGCGTAAAGTGCGTGAATTTCGTCTGCCGATTTCGCGGTCCCGAAGACGTAATGGTCGGGTCGCACCAGAACGGCACTGCATTTGTGGCTATCGAACCAGGCTGCCATGACCCCGTCCTTCTCGACGAGCCCCTTGTCTGTCGATGAAGCGCCGCCGTTACGCCGGCCGACCTGCGCCACGGAGATCTCGCGCCGTTCGAGCGTGTTTGGATCGATGTCGCCGGCGCGGCCATCCACAATCAGGCGCCAGCCGGCACCGGTCAGCTTGTCGAGAAGGACGGGTTCTTCCTCACCGTAGATCCAGGGCTGGGGCGCGAGCGTTCCGTTTGCCGGATTGGCTCGTTTAGCAAAAAAACCATCGCGAAGCGGCGGCACGATTTCCTGACGGGTGACAGTTCGGGCCGTACCCCCGCCTTCGGCGAGGATCCGCTCGTCGCGCGCGGCCGCAGCGGCCGGATCGCGCTCACAGATGACGTGGCCTATCGCCTTGATGCGCGTCGTCAGTTCCGTGACATGCGCCTTCCGCTCGACCTGATAGCTGTCGAGCAGCTCGAGGTTCGTCCGACCTTTCAGGACATGGTCAAGTTTCCAGATGAGGTTCGAGACATCCCGAAGTCCCTGGCACATACCCTGGCCGATGAATGGCGGCTGCTGATGGGCGGCATCTCCGGCGAGGAACACACGACCGAGTTCCCAATTGGCCGCCACCAGCGCATGGAACCGATAGCTCGCCGACCGCCAGAGTGTCGCATCTTCCGGCTTCAGCCAGCGAGACAAAAGCTTCCAGACATTCGCGGGCTTTTCCATCTCCCTGGCGTCCTCGCCGGGCAGCAGCATGATCTCCCAGCGCCGATGAGTGCCGGGGCCAACGATAAAGGACGTCGGCCGGGCCGGATCGCAGAACTGCGCTGCGGTCTTCGGCAGCTTTTCCAGAGAAGTCTCGTTGACGATGACGTCGACGACCAACCAGGGTTCGTCGAAGACAAGGTCTTCCAGCGTGAGCCCCAGCGCCTGTCGGACGCCGCTCGTCGCGCCGTCACAGGCAATCACATAGGAGGCCGTGACGGTTCGAGCGGTGCCGTCCTTCTCCTTCAGATGCAGCGTCGCCTGCGCCTCCGTCTGCGCAAGACTGATCAGCTCCGTGCCTAGTTCCACGGTCACGCAAGGATAGGTTTGCGCATGGGCCCGCAGAATGGCTTCGACGGGCGGCTGGGAAAACACCATGGTCGGGATGTAGCCGAGGGGATATGGCTCGGGCACCATGTCGATCCGGCGGATCAGCTGCCCCTTTGCGCCGAAATGCTCGGATGCGGGGAACGCCGCGATATGGGGCTTGATCGCATCCGCAATGCCGAGATTGTCCAGGTGGCGAAGAATTTCGTGGTCGATGGCTATGGCGCGGGGCTTGTCGTAGACGTCCTCCTGCCTGTCGATCGCGAGTGTGCGAATGCCCCGGCTGCCAAGCAGCGAGGCCGCAACGGCGCCGGACGGGCCAAAGCCTACGACCACGACGTCGTAATGTTCTGATGTGTTCGTCATTGTTCTGAGCCGCTTCAAAGTTGCAATGGAATGCCCGTTCGGATGATCACGCCTTGAAGGGGATGGCGAGCTGAGCTGCTTTCACCACGTCACTTTTTGGTGGAGCGATACCCCAATGATCTGTGCGGCCGGGCGGCCATGTCCACTGCTCAGGGCCCTTTGGCTGATAGGTGTTATCCACCTGGAGAACATCGGATGTGTATTCGATGACGACGCCCAGCGGATCGAGGAAGTAAGCGAACACATTGTCTCCCGGACCATGCCGGCCGACACCCCAGCCGATCGGATAGCCGTTGTCGACCATGCGGCCGGAGGCGCGCATGACGGACTCCGTATCCGGCATCAGGAAAGCAATATGGTTCAGGCCATTGACGTTCGCCTCGGCAAGCACGACGGCATGGTGATCGTCGTTGCAGCGCAGGAAGGCCATCATCTTCGATCGGTCAGTGAGCTGAAAACCCAGCAATTGCTCGTAGAAGCGCGATAGGCCATCGACGTCGGCGCTGTTGATGTTGACATGCGCCAGTCGAAGCGGCCGGTTGGCAACCGCAGCGCCGGTCTTGGTCATGTCGCCGTGGACAAATTCGAGCGTGCTTCGCTGCGGCTCCCGGATGACGAAGCGCTGGCCGCCGGCGGGACCGGGGCTTTGCTCGACAGGACGCAGCAACTGGCAGCCAAGCGCCACGGCTGATGCTGACAGTCGGCCGAGATCATCGGCGCTGCCGACGCTGAAGGTGATCTTGCGCAGTTCGGACCTGTCGCTGCCGATCAACTCGAGAACGTGATGATCGTCGCCGGAAGCGGCGAGGAACACCTTGCCGCCCTGCCGGGCGACGACCTCCAGTCCCCATACAGCAGTGTAGAATTCTTCCGAACGGTTCAGATCCGGGGTGCCAAGTTCGACGCTTTTTAGAGCGGTCACGGGAAACTGTGTCATGACTGTGCCTCGAGTGCCAGGAATGCTTCGGCATTGGAAAAAGTCAGTCTATCCCGGGTAAGGTCGTCGCCGAAGGCGGCCTCGATCCGGGCGAGGGGGGCTTTTTCGTGGAAGTTGAAGGGGTAGTCGGTACCGAGAATGACTCGCTCGTCGCCGAACATCGAAACGAGGTGCCGCAGTGTCGGCTCATCGTACACCAGGGCGTCGTAGTAGAGGCGTTTGGCCTGGATGGACGGTTCCTCAAGGATCGTCTCGCGCAGAGCCGGAAAGACCTTCCAGCCTTCATCGAGCCGAGGCAACAACGAGGCGAGTGTTCCTCCGCCGTGACTGAACGCCAGGCGCAGCCTTGGATGCTTGAGCATCAGGTTCGCCGTGATGACAGAGGCGGCTGCCAATCCGACGTCCGTCGGATAGGCCAGCACTTGCTGCAACTGTCCGGGACCGACCAGCCTGTCCATTCCGGTCGGTCTGACCGCGTGGACGAACACCGCAGAACCCAGCGCTTCAGCTTCGGCGAAAAAAGGCAAGAATCGCGGGTCTCCGATCGGAATGCCGTTGATGTTGCTGCCGATCTCCACGCCGGAGAAACCGAGGTCCCTCATGCAGCGGCGAAGCTCGTCGATTGCCTTGTCAACATCCTGGAGCGGAACCGAACCGAGACCGACAAACCGGCCGCCGGAGGTGCTTGCCATGGTTGCGATGGTGTCGTTCAAGTAATGGATAAGATCGTTGGCTGGGTCGATATCCATCCAGTAGTTGAACAATTCGGGCATCGGCGACAGCGCCTGCGTCTTGATGCCCATTCGATCCATGTCGTCCATGCGACGCTGTGAGTCCCAGCAGGCATCGCTGACGGTTCGATAGTTCTTGCCGTCGATCACGATCGTCCTGTGGCAGGCGTCCCGGGCCATCATGGAAGGCCAGTTCGAAGGCGGTGCCCCCTTGAGATAGGGCGCAAACTCCGAGGGTACGACATGGCAATGGACGTCGATGCCGCGGCACCCGCATAGCCTCGTCATAGCCTGCCTCTTTGCGTGGAAACCATCGCACCCTCCCAGTGAAATGTCATCGTCATCAAATGGATATTATACAATAGAGTCTCTGTAAACAATAATTTATAAATTTGCACCAAGACGACCGGCGTTATATAAATACCCACATCGGCATCGTCGGGGAAAATCGCCAATGAATACTCTTGCAGTCACGAAGCCCGCCTTGTCGGCATCGACACAGGCCAGCTCCGTCTACGAGCGCCTGAAATCGGACATTCTCACCACAGTGCTGGAGCCTGGTCGCAAACTGCAGCTGCGGTTTTTGATGGACCACTATGGCGCGGGCCAAACGCCGCTAAGGGAGGCGCTGAACCGTCTGGCGTCGGAGGAACTAGTTGAAGGAAGAGATCAGCGCGGCTTCTTCGTTCAGCCTGTCAGCAGGGCGGAGCTCGTGGAGTTGACCAAGACGAGGTGCTGGGTGGAGGGGCTCGCCCTGCGCGAGTCGATGGCGAACCGCACACCGCAATGGGAAGAAGACCTTGTCGTTGCCCATCATCGGCTCGACCGAACTCCGCGCTCACTTAGAGAAGATAAATTCGAAGACAATCCGGAGTGGGAACGGGCACATCGTCGCTACCACCAAGTCCTGATTGCCAATTGTGGCTCGAGACCGCTGATTGCATTCGCCGAGCAACTTGCAGACCGCCTGTACCGATACCGCCAGATGTCGATCAGGAAGGTGTTCCGGACCCGTCACGTGACCGATGAGCACGAGGCGATCCTGAAGGAAGTGCTGAAGGGCAATGTGAATACGGCGTCGGAACTTCTGGAGAAGCATTACAAACGGACGGCTGAAGCTATTGTTGGTGATCTTGAGCAGTTTGGTTCTGAGCAAGGTTATTAAAGCCTCGAAAGGGCAAATATAGAGGAGATTGGGCACAGACAATCGGAAGGGTTCAACCGGAGGCCGCCGTCAAAACCGCATTACTTTACCCTGACGGAAGTTCGATACTGCAAGAGGAACGCTTGGTTGATGTTTATCCCCAGTATGCCACGGTGGTAGCCAAAATCGACCTTGATCATGCCAGGCAGGCGCAGTTCTTGCGGCTCTCAATCGAGCTTGAAGCCGTGAGACGCTTGACGGCAGATGCGTCGGCCGAAACGGCAAAGGATCTGCGAGAGGTGCTGGTACGGCAGGCTGCGGTTGCGACACAGGAAACCGACGACGTATTCGACAGCATCGACCGTGAGTTCCACAGAATACTTTATGAGAAAACCGGCATCCTTGAGCTTTGGGCTAGTGTCAGACGTCAAAGTGTCCATCTGGACAGGCTCCGACGACTTCACTTACCTATGCCTGGGAAGATGCAAACCGTGCTTACCGAACACGAAGCAATCGTGGACGCCATCGTTTCAGGACGACCTGCACATGCTGAGATGGCTTTGCGAAAGCACCTGTGCGCTACGCTTTCCATAATCGATGTGATCTCCTCAGTTCCCCACCTATATAAGGATTTAAGACTTCGACGCTCGGTCAAGCCAGCGCCGAGCTGCGTAAGCGCGCCGGTCTCAACACCATCAATCTGGCCGCCTCCTATCATGCCGGCCCGTTCCTCCAGCCCCGCAGCTCGCACCAGAAGGTCTATTTTCCCGAGGACGGAATGGTCTACTGCCGCCAGAAGGAAACAGGGCGGGCAAAGAGATCAGGCCGGTGATGGCACAGAACGCCAGCGAGCGCGGGCGACAGGCCGGCCGCGCTTGTGGAGGCGCGCGACGCGGGCGGCATGAAGGTCTCCTACTGGCCCGGTTGTCTGCACGCGCCCATCTCGGGATGCCGCATCCAGCCCATGTCGGCCAGCTCAGGAGACCGGCTCTACCAACGCGCCGCAACCATCTGTCCGCACAATAGTCCATGCAAAGGACCGGGAGAGATTGGCCTTCATCGAGACCGGCTTGCGGGCTGGATAGCAGGGACTCTTCCAAGGCCTGTGTCCACTGGCCTCAGGGTTTACCGGACAGGCGACCATAGGCGCCCATGATGAAGCGCTCCGCCTGGTTAAGATATATTTCCATGGCGGCGGCAGCCTGTGTGGGTTTTTCCTCCTCAAATTCGGTCAGGATCTTGAGGTTCTGATCAACGAAGGGAGCATGCAGGAACTCGGGGTCGCGCAACAGCCCGAATACCAGGCGCAGTTCCAGCGATACTTCGCGGAAGAATGCCGAAAGGCGGGGGCTATCGGCCAGGTCGACCACCGCAGCGTGAAAGGCGATATCCGCGCTGCCAACGCCCAACCAGTCGCCCTCCGAGCGGCAGCGGCGGGCGGCCTCGACGGCGACACGCATTTTTCGGGCACTGGGATGGCTTGGGTGCGCCTGGGCAAGTGCGGGACACTCGATGATGCGGCGGACCCGGTAGATGTCGATGATCGTGGACATGCTAGGTGTCGTCACGAACACGCCGCGATTGGCTTCGTGCCGCAGCAGGCCCTCTTTCGTCAATATGCGGAAAACCTCGCGTAGCGTGTTGCGCGATACCTGCATCTCCTCGCTCAGCGCCAGTTCGGACAGATGGCTACCCGGCGTCAGGCGTCCTGAGATTACCTGCTCGCGCATGCGGCCCGCGACCGCCTCTGCCAAGGTCTGGCTGGCCGGCTGGCTGGATATCGGCCCCAACGTTTGCTCGTTTGGCAATCCGGATGTCCCGTCTGCTGCTTGGCTGATCACCTTCATCTCGTCTCGTCTATCTGTCGCGCATCCCATGCGGCGTTGCCATTTCTCAGCAGTTGAGTTCTCGTGCCGGAACGCATGTGTCAGTCGCTGCCTGTCTTCACTGCTTAGGCTCTTTCACGCGAAAACATCAATGGAAAAGACACGCCGATGCGCTGCACAACAAATGGGCAATATGCTATCTGTAGGGCAATGCATCGATATTGTTCAACACTCTGGACAGAATTGTCCTCACTTGATAGCCTCCTGTCAGTTTTCAATGGAAATGTTTGTCGGATGTGGGCAATCGATCTCAACAGCGACCTCGGTGAAAGCTTCGGCCCGTGGAAAATGGGCGAAGATGATGCCCTGATCGAAGTCGTGACGAGCACGAACGTGGCTTGTGGCTTTCATGCCGGCGATCCGGCCGGCATTCTAAGGACGCTGCGCTCTGCCGCCGCGCGCGGCGTGGCGATCGGTGCCCATGTCGGCTACCGCGATCTTGTCGGCTTTGGCCGCCGCAATATGGACCCGACGAGCGAAGAGCTGATCGGAGACGTCATCTATCAGATCGGTGCGCTGAAGGGTCTTGCCCAAGCTGCCGGAACGCGCGTCAGCTATGTCAAACCCCACGGCGCCCTTTACAATACCATCGCCACCGACACCCGGCAGGCCGCCGACGTGATTGCCGCGATCCGCGCGGTCGATCCGGAACTGGTGTTGATGGCGTTGGCAGGCGCGCCCCTGGTGGCGCAGGCGCAAGCCGCCGGGCTGCGGGTGGTGGAGGAAGCTTTTGCCGACCGTGCCTACACCTGCGATGGCCATCTCGTTTCGCGCCGGCAAGCGGGCGCCGTTCTACATGATGCCGAAGAGGTCGCCAAACGCATGGTGCGGCTCGTTCGCGAAGGGGTCGTCGACTCGATCGACGGCAAGCCCACGCGGATCAAGGCCCAGAGTATCTGCGTGCATGGCGACAGCCCCGACGCAGTGCGGATGGCAAGGACCCTGCGTCGGCGCCTGGAAGAAGCGGGCCTGACCGTGCGCGCCTTTACGGGCGCCGCATGATCAGGGGAGGGGCGGATCCCCAGAAAGCCTGCGATGCACAGATTTTGCCCATGCGGGCCGATTGCGTACTTGTCGAACTCGTCGATCTGGAAGCGGCACTGGACCTTTACGATGCTCTTCTGCGCCGCAATCTTTTGGGGATTCGCGAACTCATTCCGGCGGCGCGCACGCTAATGATCGAGTTCGATCCGTCGGTTCTCTCCACCGCGATGCTGAATGCTGCAATCGCCGACCTGGACCTGTCGAGGACCGGGCCCGCCTTGGGTCCGTTATTGGAAATCCCGGTTTGTTACGAGGGTGAAGACCTGCCGGAAGTCGCCGCCCTGCTGGGCATGACTCCGCAGGAGGTGGTCCGGTTGCATACCGGACATGACTATCTGGTTGCCTTCACCGGTTTTGCGCCGGGCTTTGCCTATCTCACCCAGGGCGACGAGCGCCTTAGCGTGCCGCGCAGGCAATCGCCGCGTACGCTGGTTCCCGCCGGTTCCGTAGGCCTCGCAGGCGCCTTCAGCGGCGTCTATCCCAAGGCGAGCCCAGGCGGCTGGCAACTCATCGGGAGAACCCCTCTCGACATGTTCGACATTGCCCGCGAGCCGGTCTCGCTGCTGCAGCCAGGTCAGCGCGTGCGGTTTTGCGACATGGCAACCGACCACGCCTACACCATTCAGACCAGGTCTTCCGGTCCGTCGTTTGCCACACGCCCCGCAACCGTTCCAACGGATGGCCAGACCGCCATCGAGATCGTCTCCGTCGGACTTCCCGTTCTGTTTCAGGATCTCGGACGTTCGGGGCTGGTACACCAGGGCATCGGCCGCTCCGGTGCCGCCGATCGGAAAAGTTTTGCAGCAGCCAATCGCCTTGTCGGCAATCCGGACAATACGGTCGCGCTGGAAATCCCGCTGGGCGGGCTGTCCTTCCGCATGCACGGCCAAGGCGTCATGGCGATGACAGGCGCGCAGGCAAGGGTCTCCGTCGCGACGGCTGAGGGAGCGGCGATCGAGGCTCCGCATCATTGTGCCTTTGCCGTCGAGGATGGCGACCTGGTGACGCTCGGCATCGCGACGTCCGGCATGCGCAGCTATCTGGCGATCAGAGGCGGCTTCTATGTGGCCCCCGTTCTGAAGAGTTGCGCGACGGACATGCTGGCGCAGATCGGCCCGGAACCGCTGAGGGTCGGGGAGTTCATTTCGATATCCAATGTGCAGGCTGGCTCTCATTCTGCGGTTGCACTCCTCCAGGAGCCGGAATTTGCCATGCCTCGCGCTGGCGAAACGGTCCGCCTCGACGTCGTGCTCGGCCCGCGCACGGACTGGTTCACGCCTGACGCAATCGAAAGCTTCCTCGCGCAGGACTGGACCGTCTCGCTGCAATCGAGCCGCGTCGGCATGCGCCTCGAGGGCGACGCGCTGGAGCGGTCCATCGTCAAGGAACTGCCGAGCGAGGCGACGATCCGCGGCGCCATTCAGGTGCCTGCGAGCGGTCAGCCGGTTCTGTTCCTCGTCGATCATCCGCTGACGGGCGGTTATCCGGTGATTGCCAATATCGCTGGCCATCATCTCGATCTTGCAGGGCAGATCCCAGTCGGTACGCGCATCCGCTTTGTTGCGTCCGCTCCGTTTGCCACGCAGCCCATAGCAGGAAGACAGCAGTGATGAAGAAGGTGTTGATAGCCAACCGCGGCGAGATTGCCGTGCGCCTCATACGGGCCTGCCGCGACTACGGCCTTACCTCGGTTGCCGTTTATGCGGATGTCGATGTCGATGCGCTGTTCGTCGGACTTGCGGACGAGGCCTATGCGCTTCAGGGATCGAGCCCCCGGGACAGCTACCTCGATAGCGAGAAACTGATCGCCATAGCCAGGCGTGCCGGTGCCGATGCGGTGCATCCGGGATACGGTTTTCTGTCGGAAAACGCGCGCTTTGCCGCCGCCGTCATGGCCGCCGGGCTCACCTGGATCGGCCCGGACCCTGATGTCATCGAGGCGCTCGGCGACAAGCTGAAGGCGCGCGACATCGCCCGCTCCGTCGGAGCGCCGCTGGTGGCCGGCAGCGACGGGGCCATTTCCAGTGCTTTCGAGGCACGGGCCTTTGCCCTCCGCTTCGGCCTGCCCATCGCGATAAAGGCCGCCCATGGCGGTGGCGGACGCGGGATCAAGATCGCACGGCATCTTGACGAGGTCGAAGACCTGTTTAATTCGGCGACCCGCGAGGCCGTTGCCGCCTTCGGCCGCGGCGAATGCTATGTCGAACAGTTTCTTGATCGCCCGCGCCATATCGAGGCGCAGGTTTTGGCCGACCGCCACGGAACCGTGCTCGTGGTCGGC
The DNA here is from genome assembly GCF_007000325.2 of Rhizobium rhododendri. Classification (GTDB taxonomy): domain Bacteria; phylum Pseudomonadota; class Alphaproteobacteria; order Rhizobiales; family Rhizobiaceae; genus Rhizobium; species Rhizobium rhododendri. The sequence continues at coordinate 423,901 of NZ_CP117268.1, forward strand.
ACGCGCGATTGCTCGCTCCAGCGCCGCAACCAGAAACTGGTCGAGGAGGCGCCTGCTCCATTCCTCTCCGACGCACAGCGCGATGTCATCCACAAGGCCGCGCGCGATATCTGCCAGGCAGCCCGCTATGTCGGGGCCGGCACGGTGGAATTTCTGCTGAGCGCCGACGGCATCATTTCCTTCCTCGAGGTCAACACGCGCCTGCAGGTGGAACACCCGGTCACCGAGGAGACCACCGGTCTCGATCTCGTTCTCGAACAGTTTCGCATTGCAGAAGGCCAGCCCCTGGAGGTGTCAGAGATGCCGGCGCCGCGGGGCCATGCCATCGAATTTCGCATCAACATCGAGGACCCCGCGCGGGGCTTCCTGCCATTTGCCGGCCGGATCACGCGGTTCGCACCGCCCTCCGGTCCAGGCGTCCGCCTCGACACCGGCGTCTCCAGCGGCGCGGACGTCGCTGCCATGTTCGATTCGCTGGTGGCAAAGCTCATCGTCTGGGCGCCGGATCGTGCGCTGGCGATTGCCCGGGCCCGCCGCGCAATGGCGGAATTTGCGATCGACGGCGTGCCCTCGGTGCTGCCCTTTCACCGCGCCGTTCTGGAGCATCCGGATTTCGCCGGAGCCGATTTCAAAGTGCACACCCGTTGGATTGAGACCGATTTCGCCGGTAATCTGGAAAGCCAGCGCCGTCCAGCGCCCGTCGCTGTTGAGGAAACGCTGAGCGGTCATGTCGAGATCGACGGCAAGCGCGTCGAACTGCGTCTGCCTGCGTCGTTCCTCAGCCTCCTCGGACGCGCACCGGCAAACGGCAAACATCCTGCACCAGACCCGGCGGACAAAACGGCCCTTCTCGCCCCCCTGTCGGGCAACCTCGTCCACTGGACGGTGTCGAGCGGCGAACACGTCGAACAGGGGAGCGTGGTTGCCATGATGGATGCGATGAAGATGGAAACCGCCGTCACTGCGCCATGGTCCGGCATTCTCACCATTGCTGTCGAAGCCGGCTCCTTCCAGCCCGCCGGAACCATCCTCGCGCATATCACGCCGGGCCCGGCCGCAGCTTCATCTCCACCCGATGCCAGCTCCCGGCCGGAGGCGCTGACATGACACCGACCAATGCGGGCCCGCCCCTGATCTCGATCGAAGGACTCAGCGTCGAATTCGGCGGCAACCGTGTCGTCGACAACGTCTCCTTCGCGGTTTCGCCCGGGCGCACCGTGGCTGTGGTCGGTGAATCGGGCTCCGGCAAGTCCGTCACCTCTCTCTCGATCATGCGACTTGCCGACATCATGGGCGCGACGTTTCCCGAAGGCCGCATCCTGTTTGGCGGGCGCGATCTGCTGAAGACGTCCGACAAGGACATGCGGCGCATTCGCGGCAAGGAGATCGCCATGATCTTCCAGGAGCCAATGACCTCGCTGAACCCGGTCTTCACCATCGGCGACCAGATCTGCGAAGTGCTGCTGCTGCATGAAAACATGAGCAAGACGGCAGCCACATCAGAGGCGCGCCGCCTGCTCGATAGGGTCCGGCTGCCCGACTCCAAGCAGATGCTGAAGCGCTATCCACACCAGCTTTCCGGCGGCATGCGGCAGCGGGTGATGATTGCCATGGCGCTCGCCTGCCGCCCGAAACTGCTGATTGCCGACGAGCCGACCACGGCGCTCGATGTCACCATCCAAGCGCAGATCCTCACCATCCTACGCGATCTCCAGTCGGAGCTGGGGATGGGAATGATCTTCATTACCCACGACATGGGCGTGGTGGCCGAGATGGCCGACGACGTCGTCGTCATGTGGAAGGGCAGGAAAGTCGAGGAAGGCCCGGTGGCCGAGATATTCGCCAATCCCAAGCATCCCTACACCCGCGCGCTTCTGGCCGCCGTGCCGCGTCTGGGCAGCATGGCGGGCCAGGATTTCCCCAAGCGCATGCCGTTTACAGTGCTTGAGGACGGCAAGCCCGTTCTCGTCGGCGTTGAGCGCGTGCAGGACACGGCGCGCTACGACGAACCGCCGCTCCTATCGGTCAACGATCTCTCTGTCACCTTCGATATCCGCCGGACGATGCTCGGCAGGGTGACGCATCGGCTGAACGCCGTGTCGAAGGTCAGCTTCGATATCTATCCCGGCGAGACGCTGGCGCTGGTCGGCGAGTCCGGCTCCGGCAAGTCCACCATCGGGCGCACCATCCAGCAGCTGCAGAAAAGCCGCTCTGGCGATATCGCCTTCAATGGCAAATCGTTCGCGAGCATGTCGGCAGCGGAACGCTTTCGCCTGCGAAAGGATGTGCAATATATTTTCCAGGATCCGTTCGCCTCGCTCGATCCGCGCAAGACGGTCGGGTTCTCGATTGCCGAGCCGATCAACACTCACGGGGTGCTGTCCGGCAAGGCCGTGCGCCGGCGGGTGGACGAACTTCTAGAGCGCGTCGGCCTGACATCGACCCATGCGGACCGCTATCCGCACGAGTTCTCCGGTGGCCAGCGCCAGCGTGTCTGCATCGCCCGTGCGCTCGCCTCCGACCCCAAGCTGATCATCGCCGACGAAGCCCTGTCGGCGCTCGACGTGTCGATCCAGGCACAGATCATCGCCCTGTTCATGGACCTGCAGGCCGAGCGGGGCTTGGCCTATCTGTTCATCAGTCACGACATGGCCGTCGTGGAGGAGATCAGCCACCGGGTGGCCGTGCTCTATCTCGGGCAGATCATGGAAATAGGCAGCCGCCGGCAGGTGTTCGAAACGCCGCAGCACGACTACACCCGCCGCCTGCTGTCGGCAGTGCCGGTTGCCGATCCAGGGCGCGGCCGCAGCACCACACTGATCGAGGGAGAAATTCCCAATCCTGTCCACAGGATCGACGAGGAACCCGACATCTTCCGCCACGAGGAAATAAGCCCAGGCCATTTCATCGCGAGACAGGCCTGAAACCTGCGAACAATTGAAAGCATCTGAAGAGGAACAGCATATGCACAGTCTCACGCGCGGCCTGACCGCAACCTTCATGGCCCTTGCCCTTTGCGGAACGGCCTTCTACGCCGCGCCGGCGGCGGCCGCCGGCAAGATGACGATCTCGTCGCCGCAGGATCCGGGCAGCTGGGATCCGATCGATACATTCCTGGTGCAGTGGGCATCGGTCGCCACCAACATCTTCGACGGCCTGACCTATCGCGGCCCCGATCTCAAGGTCGTCCCCGGTCTTGCCGAATCCTGGGAAGAGCTCGACGGCGGAAAGCGCATCCGCTTCAAGCTGCGCCACAACGTGAAATTCCACGATGGCGAAGACTTCAATGCAGAAGCGGTGAAATTCACCTTCGAGCGCCTGCTGGGCGAGCAGGGTGCCAAGGGTCCGCAGCGGTCCAACTACACTTCCATCGACAGCGTCACGGTCGTTGACGACGACACGGTGGACATGAAGCTGAAATCCCCCGATCCGGTGCTGCTGACAAAGCTTGCGGGCTATGGCGCGATGATCGTGCCGCCGAAGTACATCAAGGAAAAGGGCGAGGACAACTTTAATACCCACCCGGTCGGCACCGGCCCGTTCAAGTTCGTCTCCTACCAGCCGAAGGTCAACATAGCACTCGAAGCCAATCCGGACTACTGGGGCGGCGCGCCCAAACTGTCTCAGCTCGAATTCCGCTTCATCTCGGAGCCTGCTACCGCCGTCGCCGAACTGCAGGCCGGCCGCGTCGATCTCGTCATTCCGCCGACCATCCCAGTCGGCATGATCCCGGTGATTTCAGGTGATCCAAAGCTGGAAGTCGTCAGCGTTCCCGGCCCGACCGTCGATGCGCTGCGTTTCAACACCCGTGACGGCATCACCGCCGATCCCAAGGTGCGCAAGGCCATCATCATGGCCGTCGACCGCTCGACCATCGTGAAATCCATTCTGGCCGGCCAGGCCTCGGAGATCGTCAGCTTCCAGAGCTCGCTCTCCTTCGGCTACGACAAGGACCTGAAGGGTCTCCCCTACGATCCGGCCGCCGCTAAAAAGCTCCTTGCAGAGGCTGGCGTGAAGCCGGGTGCCACGCTGCAGATCGATATACGCGGCAATGACACGACAATGAATGAAGTGGCGCAGGTCGTCGCCAGCTACCTGCAGATGGTCGGCATCACCGCCAGCATCAAGCCGTACGAGACCAACGTGCTGCTGAACGATATCATCCCGCAGGGCAAGACCGGCGGCATGTTCCAGCAGAAGTGGGGAGGCTGGACCTTCGATTTCGACAACACGGCCTATGCGATGTACCACTCGGGCGAAAAGTGGAACCCCTACGACAAGGACGCAACCCTCGACAAGCTGCTGGAATCGCAGCGCCCGCTGATCGACAAGGCCGCGCGCGAAAAGATCCTGAAGGAAGTAGCAAACTACGCAGCCGACCGGGCGCTTGAACTGCCGCTCTACAACAGCAAGTCCATCTACGGCATTTCCAAGCGCGTAAAGGGTTTCATTGCACCGCCAGACAACCGCCTGAAACTGACCGACGTCACCGTCGAGTAGTTTGACGCACTGGCAGATGGACATCCTGCAGAAAGATCCATCGGGATCTCGGCAGCGATGTCCAAGTGTCGCCCAGATCCGGGTGGCACCCTGCCGCTTACCATGAAGGACAGAAATCGTGGCCAGTTTCCTTATCAAGCGTGTGCTGCAGGCGATCTTCGTCGTGATTGCCATCACGCTCATCGTCTCCTTCGCCATTCGCCTCTCCGGCGATCCGGCGACGATGATGTTCCAGGGAAGTGGTAGCATGACCGACGAAGATCTGGCACGCATCCGGGCAGCACTCGGCACCGATCAGCCGTTCATCGTCCAGTATCTGAACTTCCTCAAGGGCCTGGTGACGCTCGACTTCGGTCGCAGCTTTACAGGTGGCACGCCGGTCTCGCTTCTGATCGGCAATGCCTTGCCGGCCACGCTGTTGCTTGCCTTCATCACCATGGCCGTCTCGATCGCCTTGTCGATCCCGCTGGGCATCAAGGCGGCCACTGCCAAGGGCAGGGGCGCCGACCAGGCTATCCGGATCTTGTCGTTGATCGGCTTGTCGTTTCCAAACTTCTGGCTGGCGACCATGATGGTCTTGCTGTTTGCCATCACGCTGGGCTGGCTGCCGCCGAGCGGCATGTCGGGGGCCGCAAGCTATGTGATGCCGGCGCTCACCATGAGCATTATCCTCACCGCCACCAATGTGCGTCTTGTGCGCACCTCGATGCTGGAGACGCTGCAGTCGCAATACGTCATGGTGGCGCGGGCCAAGGGCCTCAGCGAAACCAAGGTGCTCTACAAGCACGCGCTGCGCAATTGCGCCATCCCGCTGATCACCTATTTTGGTCTGCAGTTCGGCGGCCTTCTCGGCGGCATCGTCGTCATCGAGCGGGTCTTCAACTGGCCGGGCTTGGGCACGCTGGCTTTCGATGCGGTGTCGGCCCGTGACTACCCGGTCCTGCAGGCCGTGATCACCGTCCTGTCGCTGCTGATCGTGGGCATCAACCTCCTGGTCGATATCGCCTATGGGCTTGTCGATCCGCGCATCCGTACGGAGTAATAGATGGCCACCGCCACATCTCGCCGCTCGCGTTTCGCCAGCCTCGAATTCATTCTCGGCGCCGCACTGACGCTGATCATCTGCGTCTGCGTGCTGTTGTCCGACGTGCTCTTTCCCGGTGGTGCCGACCGCCTCGACCTGATGGCGCGCCTGATGAGGCCCTTTGTCAGCCTGGCCCACCCCTTCGGCACCGATCCGTTGGGGCGCGATGTCCTTGCCCGGGTCGTGGCCGGCGGGAAGATCTCGCTGCTGGTCGGCTTTACCTCAGTCGCCGGCGCCGTCGTCATCGGCGTGGTGATGGGGCTGGTGGCCGGCTATTATCGCGGCTTCTGGGACATGCTCGTTATGCGCTTTGCCGATATCCAGTTGGCCCTGCCGTTCATTCTGCTCGCCATCACCTTCATCGCAATCGTCGGCGGTAGCCTGACCAACACCATCGTCCTTTTGATCGTGTCGCAATGGGTGCAGTATGCCCGGCTGGTGCGCGGCTCCGTGCTGACGTTGCGTGAGCGGGAGTTCATCCTGTCGGCCCGCGCCATCGGGGTCGCCGACTGGCGCATCATCTTCCAGCACCTTTTGCCAAACCTGGTCGGCCCGGTGATCGTGCTCACCACGCTCAATGTTGCCAACAACATTCTTCTGGAAAGCAGCCTGACCTTCCTCGGCCTCGGCGTCGACCCGACCATTCCGAGCTGGGGTGGCATGCTGGCCGACGGACGCACCTATCTGCAGACCGCTTGGTGGGTCAGCGTCTTCCCCGGCCTTGCCATTTTGCTGACGGTGCTTGGCCTCAACCTTCTCGGCGACTGGCTGCGCGACAGCCTGGATCCGACCGGCAGAACCTCGAGGTAGCACCATGACCGAAATTTTTAAGCACAGCATCATGCGCACGCTGGACCGGCTTCCCGCAACCCCCGGCGCCCGCTACGAGGCCTGGACCTTCGACGATGCCAAAAGCCGCAGGGCTGAGGAAGCACGGCTGTCCGCCTTGGGCGTCACCGCGCGCATCCGCAGTGCCTACAAGCCCTTGCTCACATTCTTTCTCGAGGACGTCGATCTTTCCGGCGTCGAGAGCATAGAGATCCGCTACCCCGTGCATCCGGCAGCGCCAGAAAACCGTTTTCGGCTGGAAGCCTATCCGCTGGCGGCGTTGGTCGGGGATGCCAAGATCGATTTCATCCCGAGCACCGACGACACCCTTGCCTACAATGTCACGCTGCTGCGCGCTGGCAAGACGGAAACCCACCGCGTGCTCGCCCCGAACCGCGTCCACCGCGACACCGTGGGAGAAACCAACCTGTCGCCAACCGGCTGGCTGCGTCACGCCGGCACCGACCCGGGAGAGCGGCTGGAGACCGATTACGAGGTACTGTTCGAAGCGGCTGTCGGCGCCGTCACCGGGCATGCTTGGGGGGTGGAAGAGCCCTATTTCGAGGAGCTCAATATCCGCGTCGACCATCCGGCCGAGGACGAGCCGCTCCACATCAGCCACGAGGTTCTGAGCCTTCGCGAAGCGCTGCACGAGGATCTCTATTTTTCCCTGCTGGAGTTCTTTCAGCAGAAGTCCGGCCGCACGCTTGGCGACCGGGGCCTGAAGCCCGGCCAGATCGTCCCTGAAATCGTCAAAAGCAAGGGAGCTATTTCCGTGACGATCTCGACGCGCTCCTTGTCGACGGATTTTCAAGACGGGGCCGATCAGGCGATCGACAGCGCGCGGGAACCACTGGCCGCACGCGAAATCGCCGACCGACTGGAGGCGATTGGAGGGCAGGCGTTTGCGGCACGCGCCCGCTCCGGCCGCGCGGTGTCGGCGCGATATATCCAGGGTCGCGATCTGCCTGTCATGATCAGTGCCGGCCAGCATCCGAACGAGACATCCGGCATCGTCGGCGCGCTGCGCGCAGCCGCGCGGTTGCAGGCGCGTCGAGGTGCCCACTTTACCCTGTCACCTCTCGAAAACCCCGATGGCTACGCGGTGCATCAACGCCTGCGGCACGACAATCCCTGCCACATGCATCACGCTGCCCGCTACACGGCACTCGGTGACGATCTGGAATACCGCACGGTGGAAACCGCCGGCCCCCATCTGAATGAGAAGCAGATCAGGATCCAAGCGCAGGCGCTGAGCAACGCTCAGTTGCATGTCAACCTGCACGGCTATCCGAGCCACGAATGGACAAGGCCGCTCTCCGGCTATGTGCCGCGCGGCTTTGGCATGTGGACACTGCCGAAGGGGTTCTTCCTCATCATGCGCCACCATCCCGAGTGGGAAAAGCGCTCTGAAATTCTGCTGGATCGGGTTACACGCCATCTCGGACAGATCCCAGGCCTACTGGCGTATAACGACCGGCAGATTGCGCTCTACGAGATCCATGCCGGCGAAACCGGCTTTCAGATTATCAACGGCTTTCCCTGCCTGTGCTCGGTCGACGACCGCCACACCGTACCGATGACGCTGATCACCGAATATCCCGACGAAACCATCTATGGTGACGAATTCATCGCCGGCCACACGGCGCAGATGGAAACCGTGCTGTCTTGCTACGATGCCTGGCAAGAGATGGGGGCGGGCGAGACGGTCTGAACGCCTCGTGTGCTCCACGTCCCAAGGCGAAGCTCAGGGATGAAGCTCTCGGCTCCCTAACCGCACTGCCCTCCGGTTGCGCGTCGCATTCCTTCGTAAGCGCTGAATATATGCCATTCATTCGAATGGGTAACTTCTTGCGCAAATCCGACCGGCGCCATAGAACGCGCATGGACGTTTCGAAGCCAAAAATGGCCGCAACGACCGTTCACCGGTCGCTGGCTCCGACGCTCGACGTTTCAGCGCCAGGGCCTCGAACTCGGCAATCATATTCCCAAGGAGAGAGTAATGGGTTTCAAGACTTTGACAGGAGCGACATTCGCCGCTTCGATTGCATTTGCGCCCCTGGCCCACGCAGACGTAACAATTGGACTGATCGCGCCCCTGACCGGCCCCGTCGCCGCCTATGGCGATCAGGTGAAGAACGGTGTTGAAACCGCTATCGAAGAGATCAACAAGACCGGCGGCATTCTGGGCCAGAAAGTCGTGCTGGAAACCGCTGACGACGCGGGCGAACCCAAGCAGGGTGTTTCCGGCGCCAACCAGCTCGTCGGCCAGGATATCCATTTCGTCGTCGGTCCGGTCACATCGGGCGTTGCCATCCCTGCCTCCGACGTCTTCTCCGAAAACGGCGTCCTGATGGTCACGCCGACCGCAACGGCACCCGACTTGACAAAGCGCGGCCTGACGAATGTCCTGCGCACATGCGGACGCGACGACCAGCAAGCCGAAGTTGCAGCTCGTTACGTCCTCAAGAACTTCAGCGGCAAACGGATCGCCATTATCAACGACAAGGGTGCCTATGGCAAAGGTCTGGCGGATGCCTTTAAGGCGACGCTGAATGCGGCCGGCACCAAGGAAGTCATCGATGATGCCATCAATCCGGGCGATAAGGATTTCTCGGCCCTGACCACGCGCCTGAAGTCGGAAAAGATCGACGTGATCTATTTCGGCGGATACCATCCCGAAGGCGGCCTGCTTGTCCGGCAGCTAGCCGATCTGTCGGTCAAGGCAACGCTGATCGGCGGCGACGGCCTTTCCAACACGGAATTTTGGAAGATAGGCACGGAGGCTGCCGCTGGAACGATCTTCACTAATGCGGCGGACGCAATCAGGAGCCCCGATTCAAAGGCCGCATCCGATGCGCTCAAGGCCAAGAACATTCCTGCCGAGGCCTTCACCCTGAACGCCTACGCCGCCGTTCAAGTCCTGAAGGCAGGCATCGAGAAGGCCGGCAGCGCCGAAGACGTCGATGCGGTGTCAAAGGCCATCAAGTCCGGTCAGCCTATCGCGACCGCAATCGGCAATCTGACCTACGGCGAGACAGGCGACCTCACCTCGCAAAGCTTCTCCCTTTACAAGTGGGACGGCGGCAAGATTGTCGCTGCGGAATAAATAAGCGTTGCCGATCGGGCCCCTGCAGGCCCGATCGGTCCTCCTGAACACAATGTTCGACGCCGCGGCGAGAGAGCGTCGGATATCTGAATCAGTTCTGGTCAGGCTGCTCCAGCATGCCGTCAGCGGTCAGTCTACCTTGCCGCTTTCAATCGCCCAGAAGCTGGCGGTCGTCGCCGTCGCGATTGCGCACCAGTTGCTCCTTGATCGCGCGCAGCGACTTCAGGGCCGTGGTCCGGTCGGCATAGGCGACCATGTTTGCCAGGATGTCGATCGCTGCCAGATAGGCATAGCGGGTGGAGGTCGGGCGAAAGATGTTCTTGCCCTCCGGCATTTCGATCGCGATCACCACGTCGGCCGCAGCAGCGACTGGCGAACCGCCCTGCGTCATCGCGATGGTCGGGATCGAGCGCTCCCGCAAAAGCTCCAGACAGCGGACAAGCTCCATGTCTCGACCGGTGAACGACGAGCCGAAAACGACGGTGCCCGGCTGTGCCGAGGCAGAGATCATTTGGTTCATGCCATGGTCGTTGGATGAATGGATGCGGCAGCCGAGACGAAACAGGCGGTTGTGCAATTCGTTGACGATCATAGCCGAATTGCCGCTCGCACCGAAGGCCTGGATGAACTCGGCAGCCTGCAACATCTGAGCCGCCTTCTCGATGGCGGCAAGGTCAAGCTGCCGATGAAGCTCGAACAGCGAATTCTGGGCCTTCGAGACGATATCGTGTGCAACCTCTTCAACGGTCGCCGTCGGTGCATCGGGCTTCAGGTATCGCAAGCCGACATAGGCCATCTTGGCGAGTTGTACCTTGAAGTCGGAATAGCCCTGGCAGCCCAGCCGTCGGCAAAACCGCGTCACGGTCGGTGGTGACACGCCCGCGCGTGCTGCGAGCTCGATGATCGAGAAATTGACGACGGCATCCACATTCTCCAGCGAGAACTTCGCCAGCCTGGCGTCCAGGCCCGAGAGTTTTCCATTTTCATCGGAAAGAGCGTGAAACAGGTCCATTGGGTCTTTTCCTCGAAACGCCACAGGGAAACAGAAGGCATCGATGAAAATCAGTTTCACCGCCGCGAATTTTTCATAGCATGATGTCGGTAGGCATCAATCGAACTCGGCAGCCTGGCGATAATAAACGCAGGCGCCTATCGCCGGCCGTTGCGCGCGTGCATTCCCAGCGTTTGCTGCCGCGGCGTTTTCCGTAGCCGGAACCAGCCGCTTGGGCTCTCAGTGCAGGGGTAGGTCTGCGAAGCGTCCCACGCCCAATCCCCATCCGGCTCCGGCCAGAGCCCAGCCTCGGCTCAGTGATGAAAATTAGATGCTTTAGGCTGGTGGCCTTTTCATTCTCGGTCAATCGGCGCCCTCTTCAACAGACTATCGCGAATGGCAGAACCTGTTGATTCAAAATAGGACGCAGATATCGAAGCGCCATGTCCGTTTCTGCGGCCGCGAGCGCGGTCTGAGAATTTTTCCAAGTTTTCCCCTGTCTAGAAAATAAATTACAGAAATAACCAAAAAATCAGATCGTCAATTGACTTCAAACGGCTTTGACGCATATTGGAGAAAATAAATTACACCGAAACGGTGAGTGGGAATTTTACAGAAAACAGGGAATCCCATGTCCGGGGGCACTTCGATAGTTGCAGTTCTGACGGTCGCACACGGCGGCCCGGCAGGCGGGAACTAGACAGATAGACAATCTAACGTCGGTACCTGCCCCCTTGCGGTGGCTCGGAGGCCGGCGGGTATTTAGGCGACAGACATGCGCATCTTCACCGCCTCGCTGGCGACTGAAACGAACACCTTTTCTCCCGTGCCAACGGATATGAACGCCTTCAAGGCGGCATTTTATGCCGGGCCAGGCGAACATCCGGACACACCGACGCTCTGCTCCGCCGTTGTCCCGATCCTGCGCCGCCGCGGCAAGCAGGAAGGCTTCACCGTCATCGAAGGCACGTCATGCTGGGCGGAACCGGCCGGTCTCATCCAGCGGCAGACCTACGAGACCTTGCGCGACCAGATCCTCGCCGAGCTGAAGGCAACCCTGCCGGTCGATGGCGTGGTGCTCGGCCTGCATGGCGCAATGGCCGCTCAAGGGTATGACGATCCGGAGGGCGATTTCCTCTCGCATATTCGCGACATGGTCGGCCCGGATGTCCTCATCGCTGCCGAATTCGACCCGCACAGCCATCTGACGGCGCTTCGTGTTGCTAATCTCGATCTCATGGCCGCGTTCCTGGAGTTCCCGCATACGGATTTCGAACAGCGCGGGGAACATGTCGTCGAGCTTGCGCTCCAGGCCCTGCGCGGACAGATCAAGCCGGTCATCTCTACCTTCGACTGCCGTATGATCACGATTTTCCCGACGAGCCGGGAGCCGATGCGCTCCTTCGTCGATCGGATGCAGGCGATGGAGGGCAAGGACGGCATCCTATCGGCCTCGGTCATTCACGGCTTCATGGCCGGCGACGTGCCCGATATGGGAACCCGCATCGTCGTCGTCACCGACAATGACAGGCAAAAGGGCGACGAACTAGCGGCAGGCCTTGGTCGCGAGCTCTACGGCCTCCGCCGCGAGACCGCGATGCCGATGGTCGACACCGAGGCGGGCCTCGACAAGGCGGTCGCCATCCGCGCCGCCCATCTTGAAAAGCCGGTCACCATCGCAGACGTCTGGGACAATCCCGGCGGTGGCGTCGCCGGTGACGCCACCCATGTCCTGCGCCGGATGATGGAACGCGGCATGGACAATTTCGCCGTTGCGACGATCTGGGACCCCATCGCCGTCACCTTTTGCCATGCAGCGGGCGAGGGCGCCGAACTTTCTCTGCGCGTCGGCGGCAAGTCCGGCCCGGAGGGCGGCGAACCGCTCGACCTGCGCGTCACCGTGCAAAAAGTCTTCGATGCCGGTTGGCAGAGTTTCCGCAATTCGCGCGTCACGCTCGGCAGTGCCGCGGTCATCAGGCCGGTCGGTACCCACATCGATATCGTCCTGATCACAAGCCGCACGCAGACCTACGAGCCGGATATCTTCTCCAACCAGGGTATCGATTTCGCCGGGAAGTGTTGGCTCCTGATCAAGTCGACCAATCATTTTTATGCCGGTTTCCAACCCGTCTCGTCAGACATCGTCTATATCGCCGCGCCGACTTCCTATCCGACCGATCCTGCAACGACGCTTTATCGCAAGGCGAGCCTCGAACTCTGGCCGCGCGTTGCCGATCCGCTGGGGCTGGATAGCTGAATTCTCGACCGGCAGAAACCGCGCCGAAAGAACTGGCCGAACCGAAAACAACAAGGGGATGACGATGAAACACAGTGCACTTGTTTTGATGACGCTTGCGGCATTGGCCGGTACGAGCAATCTGGCATTGGCTCAGAAAAGTGACGGCGTCTTGACCGTTGCCACGATCGGCGAGCCGCCGACGCTCGATGTCATGCAGACGCCGACCGATATCGTTCTGACCATCGACCAGCATATTTTCGAGACGCTCTATACCTATGACGCAGAATGGAAGTCGGTTCCGCTGCTCGCCGCTGCCATGCCGACGATTTCCGAAGACGGCATGACCTACAGGATCCCGCTGCGCGAAGGCGTGAAGTTTCACGACGGCAGCGACTTCGACGCCAAGGACGTGACCGCCTCGCTAAAGCGGTGGATGGCGATCAATTCGAAGGGCAAGCAGGTTGCCGCCATCATCGACAGCCTTGTAGAAGACGGTGATCATGCCGTCATCATCAAGCTGAAATCGCGTTATGCGCCGCTGCTGGCCACTCTGTCGCAGGCCTGCGTGATCATGCCCTCCGAAAAGGTCAAGGATACGCTCACCGATTTCATCGGTACCGGCCCTTACGAACTGAAGGAGCGCAAGCCCGACCAGTACACCCAGCTCGTCCGCTTCGACGGCTACAAGTCGCCGCAGGGCACGCCGAGCAACTATGCCGGCAAGCGAGAGGCGATCGCCAAGGAAATCCGGTTCGTTCCTGTTCCAGATGCCAACACTCGCGTCGAAGGCCTGATTTCCGGGCAGTTCGATTATGCGGATTCGTTGCCTGTCAGCGCCTACGAGCGTGTCGAAAAGAGCGGCAACGCCAAACCCGTGATCTTCAAGAATGCCGGCTGGGCTTCGATGAACATGAATATGAAGCAGGGCCTTCTGGTCAATAAGCAGCTGCGTCAGGCGGTGCAAGCAGCCCTCAACGCCAATGACATGATGCTGGCCGCCTTCTCCGATGACCGCTTCTTCAGCGTCGATGGCTCGATTTTCCCGAAGGGCTCCTTCTGGCACACCGAAGCCGGCGTTGCCCGGTACGGAGAAGGCGATCAGGAAGCCGCTGGCAAGCTTCTAAAGGAAGCCGGCTATGACGGCACGCCGCTACGCCTCATGACCAGCCGCCAGTACGAATTCCACTACAAAATCGGCGAAGTCGCCAAGGCCTATATGGAAGCTGCCGGTTTCAAGGTCGACCTGCAGGTTGTCGACTGGGCAACGCTGACCACCCGGCGCGCCGATCCAAAGGAGTGGGACATCTTCATCACCCATTCCAACTTTCCGGGCGACCCTACCACGATCAACACCATCACCGACAGCTATCCGGGCTGGTACGTTTCCAACCAGAAGACAAAGGCTGTTGCAGCTTACATGGATGCAACCACCGATGATGCCAAGAAGAAGGCCTGGGACGGTATCCAGACAGCCATCTATGATGACGCCTCGCTCTTTAAAGTCGGCAACTTCAATGCGGTTTCCGGTCTCGCAAACGGCGTTTCCGGATACGAGCCAACCTACTGGCCGCATTTCTGGAACGTCAATCCGAAGAAGTAGGGCTTGGAACGACCATGGCTACGATCGCACAGGCACTTTTAACACGGTTGGGGGGCATGGCCGTCGTGCTCGCCCTCGTCGTAGCGGTGGTCTTCATCATCGTTCGCGTGACGCCTGGCGATCCGGCCGCAGTCATGCTGGGGTCGGATGCGACCCCTGCGGACATCGCCCAGCTGCGCACCAAGATGGGGCTCGATGCACCGATGATCGTCCAGTATGGCCAGTTCGTGTTGGGCATACTGCATGGTGACCTCGGCCAGTCGATCTTCCTGAATCAGCCGGTGACGACGGCACTTGCCTCGCGTGCCGAGCCGACTTTCTTCCTGACGCTTTTCTCAATCCTGATCGCGGTCGGCATAGCCTTGCCTGTCGGCATCCTGTCGGCGGTCAAGCGCGGAACGATCTTCGACCAGATCGTCGTCACGCTCACCATGGTTGCGGCCAGCGTGCCAAGCTTCTGGCTCGGGCTGATGCTCATCCAGATCTTCGCCGTCGGTCAGGGCTGCTTCCCGGCCTCCGGCTACGGCGGCCCCGAGACACCCTTTCTCGAACGGCTGCATCATCTCGTGCTGCCGGCTGTCGCACTCGGCATCGTCAATTCGGCGCTGATCACCCGCTTCACCCGCGCTGCCATGCTTGATGTCCTCGGTGAGGATTATGTCCGCACCGCCCGGGCCAAGGGCGCCGGGGAAGGTCGCGTTGTCCTCAAGCACGCGTTGAAAAACGCGATGATACCGATCATCACCGTCATCGGCCTGTCGGTCGCCATGCTGGTCGCCGGTGCGGTTGTCACGGAGACCGTCTTTGGTCTGCCTGGCGTCGGCAATCTCGTGGTCTCGGCTGTCCTGCGCCGCGACTATCCGGTCATTCAGGGCGCGTTGCTCACAGTCGCCGCCATTTACGTTCTCATCAATTTCATCGTCGACATGCTCTATATCGTCGTCGATCCACGGGTGCGCCTATGATCACCATGGCTTCCGTCTCCATGCCCTTGTCCTCCGGCCTACGCCGCCTGCTCGGCAACCGAGCCATGCTTTTCGGCGCAATCATTCTGGTCGTCGTCGTCTTCGCAGCGCTGCTGGCCCCCTTTGTCGCGCCCTATGCGCCGAACAAACTGTCGATTGTCAACAAGCTGAAGCCGCCATCCATGGTCCACTTTTTTGGAACCGACGAATTCGGCCGTGATATCTTTTCCCGCGCCATCTTTGCGGGCCGCATCTCGCTTCTGGTCAGCCTCGGCGTCGTCTTCATCTCGACCGTGCTCGGGGTGATCCTCGGCGTTGCGGCCGGGTTCTTTCGCGGCCTCGATGCGCCGATCTCTCGCCTGCTGGATGCAATGATGTCCTTCCCGGACATCCTGCTGGCGATCGCGCTCGTTGCAGCGCTCGGGCCGTCGCTCACCACCGTCATCCTGGCGCTTGGCATCACCTATGCGCCACGCCTGGCCCGCATTATCCGTGGCTCGACGCTGGTCCTGCGTGAACTGCCCTATATCGAGGCAGCCGTCGCCATGGGGCTCCCAACCTGGCAGATCCTTGTCCGTCACGTGCTGCTCAATCTGGCCTCGCCCATCCTCGTGCAGTCGACCTTCGTCTTTGCCTCGGCGATGCTCGCGGAGGCAAGCCTCTCCTTCCTCGGCGTCGGCGTTTCCACCGACATGCCGACCTGGGGCACGATGCTGGCGTCGGGGCGCGAATATATGAACAACGCACCGTGGCTGATGGTTTTTCCGGGCCTTGCCATCGTCTTCTGCGTTCTCTCCCTGCAATTGCTTGGCGACGGCCTGCGCGATCTTGTCGATCCGCGTCTCGCCAAGGAAAGCTGATCATGACCGACGCGACCACAAACAAGCCGGTCCTTGCAGTCGAGAGCCTGACGACCTCTTTCAAGACACCGGAAGGCTGGAAGGCCGTCATCCGCAATATCAGCCTGCATGTCGATGCCGGCGAGACGGTCGCGATCGTTGGCGAGAGCGGCTCGGGCAAGAGTGTCACCGCGCTATCGACAATGCGGCTTCTACCGGCCGGTCGGGCACGCACTGAAGGCCGTATTCTTCTCGATGGCAAGGACCTGCTTGCTGCAAGCGAAGCCGAGATGCGCAAAGTGCGCGGCGGCTCGATCGGCATGATTTTCCAGGAACCGATGACGTCGCTCAATCCGGTCTTTACCATCGGCAACCAGATCGCGGAAGCGCTGGTCCTGCATCGCGGCCTGTCCTGGGCACAAGCCGAGGCCGAGACCGTGCGGCTGATGGAGCGGGTGCGGATCCCGGCGGCAAAGGCACGCCTCCACGAATATCCACACAAGTTCTCCGGCGGCATGCGCCAGCGCGTGATGATCGCCATGGCGCTTGCCTGTCGCCCGAAGCTTCTGATCGCCGACGAACCGACAACCGCGCTCGACGTTACGATCCAGGCTGAAATCCTTCATCTGCTGCGCGAATTGCAGCAGGACGAAAACATGGGCGTGTTGTTCATCACCCATGACATGGGTGTTGTGGCGGAAATCGCTGACCGTACCGTTGTGATGTTTCGCGGCGACACGATCGAGACAGGGCCGACGCAGGAGATCTTCGCCGCTCCCAAGGCGCTTTACACCAAGTCGCTGCTCGCCTCGATCCCGCGTCTCGGCACCATGGGAGCCGCGGTCGCGCCAAAGCGTTTCCCGGAGGTCGATGCGTCGACCGGCGTGGCAAACGATGGCCGCGAGATGTCTGCCGTTGCGTTGGGCGTCGAGCCGATCCTCAAGGTCGATCGTCTGTCCGTCCGCTTCGACCTGCCGACCGGCCGCGTCCATGCGGTCGAAGACGTGTCCTTCGATCTTCGCCCTGGCGAAACGCTGTCGCTGGTGGGCGAATCCGGCTGTGGCAAGTCGACGACCGGCCGTGCCATCATCCGGCTTATCAATCCGTCCGAAGGCTCGATCGTCATCGGCGGCCAGGATGTGACGAAAGCCGGCACAAGGGAGCTGCGCACCATGCGTCGCACCTCGCAGATGATCTTTCAGGACCCCTTTGCCTCGCTCAATCCGCGCCTCACCGTCGGTTCGGCGATTGCTGAACCGATCCTCGCCCATGGGCTGATGGGACGGCGGGATGCCAAGGAGCGCGTCGTCGAACTGCTGGAACAGGTCGGACTGTCGGCGGCGATGGCGGAGCGCCACCCGCATGAATTTTCCGGCGGCCAGCGGCAGCGCATCTCGATTGCCCGTGCCTTGGCACTCGATCCGAAATTCATCGTCGCAGACGAAGCTGTCTCGGCGCTCGACGTTTCAGTTAAGGCACAGGTTTCCAACCTCCTGCTCGACTTGCAGGAAAAGCATGGTCTTGCCTATCTCTTCATCAGCCATGATATGGCCGTCGTCGAGCGGATGAGCCATCGCGTCGCGGTGATGTTCCTCGGCGAAATCGTTGAGATCGGTCCGCGGGCGGCAATTTTCGACAACCCGCAACATCCTTATACCCGCCGTCTGATCTCTGCGGTGCCTATTCCCGATCCGGCACGCCGCGGCCGGACTGTACCACCTTCGACTGAAGAGATCAGAAGCCCTATCCGTCCATTCGATTACGTTCCGCCGAAGCGCATTTTTCGGGAAGTCTCGCCCGGCCATTTCATCCAGGATTCGCACTGATGCCACTCCCAAGGGGCAACGGTTCAAATTCGCATTGTAAAATAAAACTGAAAGACACTTCCATGACAAGCAACAAGATCATTCGTTACGATATCGCCGACGCCCAGGCAGGCGGCCAGAGCCGACCTTTCGCCAAGGCCGTGCGCGCGGGCGATTTCATCTACATCTCCGGTCAGGTGCCAACCATCGATGGCGAGGTCGTAGTCGGCAATATTGCTGTTCAAACCGAACAGGTGGTCGCCAATATCAAGTCCGTCCTGGCGCTCGCCGACTGCACGCTCGAACATGTGGTCAAGGTTAATGTCTGGCTCGACGACGCCCGCGATTTCTCCAGCTTTAATGCCGTTTTCCAGAAACACTTCATCGATCATCCGCCGGCACGCTCCACCGTCCAATCGCCGATGATGGTCGATGTCAAGGTAGAGATGGACGTCATTGCCTACAATCCGCTGGATTGACAAGGTCTCGCCGGGCCAGGCAACCTCATGCGTCTTTCGTGGCGCCTGAGGCTGCCTTGAAGTCCCTCGCCGCGGGCTGCATGTCGGGCGGGCTGCATGTCAGAAAGCATCCTGTGATCACGAGGACGGCCTGGCGGAAAAATCGGCGCTGAGCCGAGTGGTCCGCGCGTCGATTCTCGGGTTCGACCCAGCCAGGGTCGGGACGCCGTGCTTTTCGAGGTATTGGCGAGATCCTACGCATACCAGAGAAAGGTTTGTCACGCGCCTGGCGACGGCATCGGGCTCCTCGACAACTCCTCTTATCACCAGATCGACCCGATCATCGATCATGTCCCGCCGAAGCTGCGATAAAACCAGATCCCCCCGGAGATGAGGATATTCGGCCAGCAAATTCGGAATGGTTGGCAGAATGTGAAGTCGACCGAATGTGGTAGGGGCTGCAATGCGGATCGACCCAGACATGTCGGCGCCGCTGCCCTTAACTTCTCGATCAGTAGCTTCGATCGCCTTGAGCAGTGGTTTCATTCTGTCGAAATATTTTTTGCCCTTGATCCGTCAAGGTGGCGTTCGGCGTGCTTCGATTTGAAGAGTGCAACCCCCCAGATGATTTTCGAGCGTACGGATCGCTTTGCTCACTGCCGGCTGTGCCGTGCCGGTTGGTAAAGCCGTTTTTACCCGGAGCTTGCCGCCTGGCAACTGGTCGACGTCGATCCGCCCGCACGGCTTGATGCCAAGGTGTTGCAGCAAACCCGCTTGAGTGTCGATGCCTTTTCATCGTCACGGCCAGGGAAGGCATGGATAGCATTCCAAATGCCAACGAAATCTGATGCCCTGCGTCAGAAGTGGTCACGTGGGAGACCGCAGACACGACAAGGCAATTCATGCTCGTGTTAGCAAAGAAGAGATCGAGCCTCGATCTATACCTTCCCTCGACTGTAGGCCAGTAACGCAACCGCGCAACTTTCCGGACGTACTTCACAAACCAACGCCCAATATTCGAGATGCCGACGCCGGTTAAGTAGTTGCAAGTTCATTTAAGTTAACTGGCTTTTAACCACAAGCGTAAGTCACATGATAATAAGGCTGAGTTAGTTTTCAAAGTCGAGGAAAGATTCAACTACAAAATATCGCTTATATTTTTTATCTGGGGGAGAGGCCAATGCCAATAACGAAGACCAACATCTCGAAGTGGCCTGTTGCTCTCTCCACTGCCTTGTTTGTTATAGTACTTGTCACTCTGGGCGCTCTGGCAACAAATGTCATCACAACCATGCGCCGCTCTGCAGATATCCGTGATGACGAGCGTGCGTCTCGAGCAGCCCAGTCGGCAATCCGGTCTCTCAAAGACCGGGTTTCTATGACTCTTCTCGACAATGCCGGCTCGAGTGATGCTTACCAGGTTTCGCAAGCGGGGGAATTCTCTCGATGGGCCATTGAGAAATGGCGCGGAACGAGCGGAGCCGCATCTATCTACGATGGAGCGATCGTAACGACGCGCAGCGGTGCGACCGCTATGGCGAGCTACAAAGGCTCAACCTTCGATCCCTCGACTCGCTTCCGAGGTACTCTCCAGTCGCAAGCTTCGGCAGCTCTGAAGAATGAGGGAAAGCCGCTTGTCGAATTCGTCAAGACGTGGGATGGTGTTGATATCCTGGCATCGACAATCATACATCCAGACGGCGGCACGACAATTAGTACCCCTTATGCGGTTTTGTCGCTCTTCAGGCACGTGCGGGATTCTGACCTTGGCTTGCTTGCGGAGCAATATCAGCTTGAGGGCCTGCGTCTTTACGAGGAAGCACCTCGCAATATGCTCGTCGTCGCGCTGAGGAGTGCCTCAGGCCTACCCGTTGCTTACCTGGGATGGAATAGACTTCGACCGGGCACCCGAGTGTATCAGGAGGTCAGAAATGAAGTACTAGCCGCCGGCGTCATCTTGGTCGTTTTCCTTGTCGTGGTGGTAACTGCCGGAGGTGCAGAGTCCCGGCGGATGGCGAGAATGGCGCGGTTGGCTCGATATGAAGCGAGCCACGATGGTCTCAGCGGCCTTTTGAACAGAAACGGGCTTTTGGCGGATTTGGATAAAGCACTCGAAAACGGGGACGATGTTACACTTCATCTCCTGGATCTTGACGGCTTCAAGGCGGTCAACGACACCTGGGGTCATCAGATCGGCGACGTCCTTATCCAAAAAGTTGCTAACACAATTTCTCAGTGCCACCCGCAAATTGTCTCCGCGGCGCGATTGGGGGGCGATGAGTTTGCCCTTGTCCAGTGCGACCACGGTCCTTCATCGAATTTTTGCGCGCGGGTTCTGTCGATTTTCGAAAAGCCATTCGAAATCGAAGGTCGAACAGTAGAAGTTGGTGTTAGCATTGGCAGCGCGCGTTCGGTCAACGTCACCGACTCCTTCGAATTGCTTCGCCGTGCCGACTTAGCTCTTTATCGGGCAAAGCACGACGGCAAGGGAAGGGCCGTGGGGTATCGGCCGGAACTCGACCGCGACCGCGAAGAGATGGCCGTGCTTGAAAACGAGCTGAAACGTGCCGTTGTCAATGGCGATATCGGTGTTGCCTATCAGCCGCTTGTCGCCTCAGGGAGCGGTAAATTGAACGGTGTAGAAGCGCTCGCTCGATGGCAGAGCCCGACGGGTCCAATCAGCCCTGAAATATTCATCCCCTTGGCAGAGCGCTCTGGCCTGATTGATCAACTGGGCATGTTGATTTTACGTCAATCTGTAAGAGCGGCTGCCGACTGGCCGGAGCTTGGGCTGTCCGTCAATGTTTCTCCGGTGCAAATGTGCAATGCCTCGTTCGCACACCGGGTTGCAAGCCTCTTAAAGGAAGAGAACTTTGAACCCACTCGGCTGACCCTGGAGATTACCGAGGGTGTCCTAATGTCGAACCCAACCCACGCGCAAAGGGCTATCGATGAGCTTAAAAAGATTGGTGTCCGGTTTTCTCTCGATGATTTTGGCTGCGGTTATGCCAGTATCGGAGCGCTTAGACAATTTGGCTTTGACAGCATGAAAATCGATCGGTCTCTGGTTTGGGCATTCGACGATGGGCGTGGAAGAGACATATTGAAGGCGACGATCGCGCTCGCCGCGGCACTATCAATCCCCGTCACAGCAGAGGGGATTGAAAACGAAGGGCAGGCCGACTTTCTTCGAGATGCCGGGTGTGATCAGCTTCAGGGATATATGGTAGGGCGCCCGATGTCCGCGGAAGAGTTATCCCGTTTCAGAACGAACGCGAACGCGCGGCCTTTGAGCTCACCGGCCGCTGCCTGACAATCCTGGAATAGATATCCAATCTTTGCGTCGAACTTTCAAAAAGCGAACTCTCCTAATCTTGGGTTTCTCGGTGATGATCGTACGACAGACGAGCCAACATCCAATCCGATAGCAAGACTGTCGGCCGCCCATCCGGTCGCTGTTGAGCACACGCCGACGGTTAGCGCGATGGGACTCGGCTCTTTGGCGGCTTTGCCGCTCATTGCGTTGCGCTCCCTTGCGCGGCCTTTGCGTGAGTTTTGAGCACACACCGCGTGGCATGCGCTCGACCTGTGCCTGATGTTTGGCCGCTATCAGACCGAAGGTGCGGCGGCAACAGCCGACGGCATCGCCCATACAAGAGCTTGCCCGAGCCAGAATAAGCACTTGATTTGGATGAATCACTTTACCAAGTCGGCGATCAAACTTAAACGGCGCCGGGTTTATAGTCGCGTAAAGTGTTGCTACCAAGCCGAATCTCTCTTATATGTAGGTACGTACCTACCTACCTACCTACTTACCTACCTACTAGGAGGCTTTCGATGAGTATGACGAGTTTGTCCAGCCGTGAGGTTAATCACGACGTTAGCAAGGCAAAGAAAGCTGCCCAGATGGGGCCCGTTATCATCACAGACCGTGGTAAGCCATCGCATGTGTTGATGACCTACAGCGAGTTCGAGCGTCTGACGGGAAAACGGCGGAGCCTCGTTGACGCGCTTTCAATGCCCGGTCTCTCGGTGGTCGACCTGGATCCGCCGAGGGCAGAAATCGTAACCCGCGAGGTCGACCTGTTTTGAAATACCTGCTCGATACCAACGTCGTCTCCGAACTGCGTAAGGCCGGAGACGGCAAGGCAGATGTAAACGTTACGCGTTGGCTCAACTCGCAGCATTCGAGCGATCTGTTTATTTCTGCTATCACGATCCTCGAAATTGAGCGAGGGATATTGCTCCTTCAACGTCGCGATCGGTCTCAGGCGGCTCTCTTGCGGACATGGATGGACAGACGCGTCCGCCCTGAGTTCGAGGGCCGTATTCTCTCGATCGATGATGCGATTGCGACGCGTTGCGCTCATCTTCATATCCCAGATCGTCGAAACGAGGCTGACGCTTTGATCGCCTCGACTGCGCTGGTTCATAGCTTGACCGTCGTAACGCGTAACGTTCAAGATTTTGCCGGAACCGGCGCGATTGTCGTTGATCCGTGGCTGGGCTGACGATTTTACATTCTGCAACACAGCATTATGGTGGCAAATAGCCGCGTTCCCTTCCAAATCAAAGCCTTTGGCAGCGGCGGGAGCTGATTTTTCAATATCTTTGGCGGCGCAAGAAGGGTCGGCGGTTCATATCGGATCAAGCGCAAGTAGTGATCTCAGTCTCTTCAAAGCTTTCCTATCAGCACACGGTTACCCTCCCGGTTACCGCACAAGCGACTGGGTCATCCTGCAACATCGCACAACTCGACCGCCGGAAGGTTTACTTTACGGAGCCCTGTTTTCGCATTCCTTTCGGAGAAAATTGTCCGATTTCATTCTTCATCAGGTCACTTTCGTGAAGCTTGAGCGTTCCCCACGGCATGCCTGAATTGGCTTGGGGAGAGATCTGTTGACTGTTTGAACTGATTGGAGAAATGGAAGGCTGAGTTGAAGCCTAGTAGCCCGGCGATCTCCTTGATCGATTTGTCGGTATTGGAGAGAAAGTCGTGAGCCCGCTGGATCCGGACGGTGATCTGGTACTGATGTTACCATTCTTCGGTCGCGTGACCTTGAATGCATCCTGAACCATGGCCTTCAGGATCTTCCTTTTTCGACAAGGACGCCAAAGGCGATGTCTCGCTGAAGATTGGCGAAGCCGATACTGTATTTACCGCGCAAAGCGCCGTGTTCGGCACGCATATCGAGGTTTTGGAAATCGACGAACTGGCGCGCTTGAGGCGCGAAGTCTCCGACAGCGAAATCCTGGCATGCCTCGCTAAGATCAAGTCCGATTTCGATGTGCAGGCCGATTGCGACGAAGAGGAACTGACGCGGGCCGCAAAGACCGCCGTTGCCCTCCGCAAGCTCGTGGAACTCAAGCGCATCGGTTCTCTGGCCTACTACTACGAATCCGTTCCCGGCCATGAATACGAGAACATTATCACATCCGTTATCGTCGGGTGCTCGATGTTGACGGCCGAGGGTATTCCGGTTGCTGGTGAATACGAGATCAAGAACGCTCAGGCGATGAAGATTATGGACAGTTTCGGCTCTGGCGGATCGTTCACAGAGTACTACGCAATGGACTTCAAGGCTGACGTCGTCCTCATGGGCCATGATGGCCCAGGTCACACGAAGATAGCCGAAGGCCGTACGAAGATACGGCCCCTCCAAGTTTTCCACGGTAAAGTCGGCTCGGGCGTCAGCGTTGAAATGTCCGTCAAGCACGGACCAGTCACATTGCTTTCCGTGGTCGAAATCGCGGGCACGCTCAAGCTGCTTTGCGCTGAGGGCTTTTCGGTCGAGGGTCCTATCCTGGAAATCGGAAACACCAACAGCCGATATCAATTCTCCATTGGCGCACGAGCGTTTACGGAGAATTGGAACGCGCAAGGGCCAGCACACCATTGTGCCGTCGGTGTCGGCCACATCGGCGGTAAGATTGAAAAGCTGGCAGAGCTTTTAGACATTCCATTCGTAAAGGTCTGTTGAGCGTTGGCTCAGCCTCTCTGTTTGATATTGCGATATTCTGTCCGCACAAGCGTAATAGCGAGCCGGACGTTCATATCCCTTCAAGACCTGAAATATCGGTTCGACTTTGTGCTCAATAGTGGCTGCGACCCATTCTCCATGGCAGCTTTGCGCCGTCATTTTGGCCATTCGAGCTGCTTTTCGATCTCCTATAAGCTGACGGTCCACGGAATCGGCCTGTCTTCTTTTGCTAGTCGTTCCTGAAAAGCCGACTTTCATTTTAATGACTAGATGTCCCGATCGAGCTCTTATCGGACCCGTTAATACAGTTGCGAATTCGGGCTATTTCGGCGAAAATTATGAGGGCGGCATTCGCTCAAATGCCTGTAGCGAAGGATCTATCTTATCCCACACTTGGCCGCAGACACTATATGTGACGACTTGCGGATTGAACCTGCCTGGATCGTCGAGACTGGCAGCGTGTACCACTATCAGTTCCGGCATCGCGGCAAATGTCAGGTAAACTGGAGTTCCGCAGGCCGGGCAGAAGGCGTGTATCTTTTCATTTCCGCTTTCGCCCGCAACCCGCCAGCTTTTGGCCTCGCCCAAGATTGCCACATCGGCGCGCTGCGCGAACGTCAGATAGGATCCATGCCCGGTGCCGCTGCGTTTCTGGCAATCGCCGCATTGGCAGTGATTCTCGAAGATAGGTTCGCCCGCCGTTTCATAGCGGATTGCACCACAGGCGCAGCCGCCGGTATAGGCTTTGGTCATGACTATTCTTTCTGAGAGTGAGATTTGACGCCGCCTGAAATCAGGCCGCCTTTGTCTTGGCGAAGATGTCCAGACCCTTGCCGGTTTCGAGAAGGGATTTCAGGCTGGAGAGGACGGTTGGCCAGCCTTTGCTGATGCCGTTCGCCATGCCGCTGCCCGCAATTAGGTCGTCATGGGTGACAGTCAACCTGACCATATCGTCATACTCTACTATCTCGAAGGTCACACGGCTGTGACTGGCCGGATCGGTAGCCTGCGAAGCATTCGCCCAGGACATAACTAGACGGGTCGGCGGAGAGATCTCGATGATCTTGCCGACAAGTTCGACGGAGCGTTCATCATTGGCACGAATGTGTTCCCACTTCGATCCGATCTTCCAGTCGGAAATATTCTCGTGGCCCCAGTAACGGCTTGCGACATCCGGTTTCGTTATTGCCTCGAACACCTTTTCGGGCGTCGAGAGAATATAGGTTACATAAACAAAGCTGGTCGTCTCTCTGGTCATTGCTACTCTCCTTCCAGTTCTTTCTTCAAGTCGTGCAGCAGGCTGAGCCGCTGGCGTTCGAATTTCTGCACCCACCGCTCGTAGACTTCGTGCAGCGGCACTGGATTGATAAAATGCAGCCTTTCGCGCCCACGCTTGACCGTGCTCACCAGATTAGCATCCTCCAATATACCGAGGTGCTGCGTGGCGGATTGCCGGGCCATGTCCAGGGTTTCGCAGAGCGCGCTGAGCGTCTGCCCGTTCCTCTCGCAGAGAAGGTCGAGCAGCTTTCTGCGTGTCGGGTCGCCCAGCGCTTTGAAAACTTTGTCAGCGTGCATTGGTCTCAATCTGTACGAGTGCATGAATATGCAGGTAAATACCTGCATGTCAAGGGGCGGGTGGGAGCATGCGCCCGATCCGCACTCGTGAACTTCCAACTACAGATACAAGTGTCCGCTTACGGAGAGATTGTCACTTGTCGGCTATGACTGGGATGAAGTCGGAAGCAGGCCTAGATGCAGCTCGCGCTCTTTGGCAGCTATTTTAGCCTAGACCACCAAAGCCGGACAGTCGCGAAGCGGCCCCTGTCAGCCATTTCCGAAAGCAAATAGCTGCCCGCACACCGAAATTCGGCGCGAACGAATGAGCCAACGATGGGGTCGGCGGTTCGAGCCCCGTCAAGGCGAGTAGTTCGTGCTCAGCCTTTGCCGATGCGAAGCGGGTTGATTATCTCTATGCCGTAAAAGTCTTTCTCATTGTCGGTCACGACGATGCATCCGTTCGCCTGGGCGGTGGCCGCTATGATGGTATCAAGGCCACCGCGTGATCGCCCGATTGCTTTTCCCTCGGCCATCAATCGCGCCCATATGAGAGCTGCCGTTTCGTCAAAGGGTAGGATACGATTGGCGAAGAGACGCTGCGGCCCCTCATCACCAACAAACCAGCTCTCGAGAGAAGTACGCTTCTTGCCGGCGGGCTTCTCCAAGATGCCTTTATGGATTTCAGCCACAGTAAGTGAAGCGATAAAAAGACTATCGTCGGTCTGATCGGCCATCCATGTCATCAAAGCGACCGATGGCTCCGGCTTTGTGATGTTGCTCAGGATATTGGTATCGAGAAGGTAGCGCATTAAAGATCGATCTCACGACCTTCTTCACGTTGACGAGAGATTTCAAGGTTAGCGCCGACAAGTGGAGAGCGGCGAAGCGCTGCGAGAATTCCGCCTTTTTTTGGCGGTTCACCATTGATGGTATCATTTAAAGCCGCACGTAGTTTGACGGACTCCGGGCCATTTTCTGCGAGGCGGCGCGCTAACATTCTGATGAGGTCACGATCGGCGTCGCGGCCCATGACTTCGAAACGAGCGAGCCCACGGTCACTCAAGCGGGATCTGTAGTTTTGAATTGCGCGGGTCTGGGAACTAGACATTTTGACCTCCTAGCTATTCCCGGTAATATAGCTGGAAAGACCTCAGCGCACAAGACCAGCACTGGACTTGGCTAAGATTTGAAAGCCGGCGAATCTCCCGGTCGATGGTTCGATTCCTTTCAAGGCGGGCAAAGTGCGCGTCGCTAGCTTCGATAACGCAGAGCCTCCAGCAGGACGGCAAAGGCAGGTGAGGGCAAGCGCCGACTGGGGTAGTAGAGATGGTAACCGGGGAAGGGCGGGCACCAGTCTTCAAGGACGCGGATGAGACTGCCTTCGCTCATCGCCGACACTGCCATATCGGCGCAACACAACCTACGTCGAAGGCAAAGCCTGCCGCCAATGCCCAGCTACCTGCATTAGAAGCGAGCTTGCACCACCCAGGCCGTGCATCAAAATAACGAGGTGTTGCGTTCGCGATCAAGATCAGGCGACTCATTGCCGAACGTGTCTGAAGCCACTCGGTTGCCCAAGTTCCGGCCGGAAGGATTTATGACGACCAGACCGCTCAGGGTCACCGCCGGCACAGCAATTAGGAAGAGCGGGCTCGATCGCAACATCGAATTTCCTCGTAAAGCGCACGGAACCCGAATTCGACAGTTTGGTTACCGTTCAACAGGATCAGATCCAAAATTGTTCGTTGCCGCCGTCTGCCTGCTACGGTCGACGATCTTATCGTGAACTTGGTCGGCAACGCTCTTCCAAGGCATCCTTCCGGTCTTGGTCGCGCACCAGCCAGTAGACCGCACCAAGCGATAGTATCGCGACGGCCAGGCCCAGGATTGTCAGCGGTTCCGTGGCCGAGGCATCCAGAATTATAAACTTCCTTCCCAGCGCCAGTAGGGCGATGAGTACCACGGCGCGGGCCTGGACGATGTGTTCATGGCGCTTGAGGACGCTGATGATCGAGTGATTAAATTCTAGCGCGATCAACACCGTAAAGATCATGCCGAAGACGGTCTGGAAAACGCTGTGATCGGCCGGGTCGATAATGCCCTGCGCAACTAACTGGAAAACCCGGATCGACAACCCCGCCAATGCAGCGATGACCACGAGGCTGATCAGGGCTGTCAACGCAACGATTACCAGTTGCTCGAAACGCTCGTAGAGGCTGAGGGCTGACCAAGAGCGACGGATGTCGCTCAGTGCATCATTTGGATCTGAGATTCTGTTTTTACTCTGATGGTAGGCCTCGTCTATCATCTCTTCCGCCTCAGCTGTTATTGAACTGAACGGTAGTATTTGGCTTCCATAAATGGCAAAAACAGGGAACCTGCCACGAGCACTGCGGTTGTTCGATCAGATACCCCCCTGAGGATCGGGTCACCTGAAAGCGAAAAGTCTTCACGTGACCTGTAGAGCCTGCCGGCGAAGAGCTCGCTCTGCGGAATGATATCGTCAAGCACCATGCCCCTGAGCCCGGACGCCGCTAGCCGAGGGCCAAGGCTCCCCATCTACGCCAGACGGAAGATCTTCCACGCCGGGCAGCGTCATGCTGGCAAGAGCAATGCGGCCACCCCGTTCAAATCTGAGACCTCTGCATAGGGCCGCCAATCTGAATTGCCTACCTCCCGCCGCCGGTTCACCCAGATGCCGCGCAGACCCAATTCGTGTCGCGCCTTCATATCCCAGTACATTCCCATCGCCACATGCACCGTCTCGCTTGGCGTCACGCCCATCTCGCGGTAGGCATACTCGAACAACTGGCGCGACGGCTTGTACGCTTGCGCCTGTTCCGCGGTGATGACGTAGTCGAAGGGTACGCCGATGCGCGCAACGGTGGGCGCGATGAGATCGTCGTCAGAGTTCGTGAAGATCGCGAGCTTATAGCGCTCGCGCAGTCGACGCAGGACATTCGGAACCTCGGGGTGCGGACCCATCACCATCGGTGACGACGCAATGCGATCGATTTCGGCTGCGGTCGGCGTCAGGCCATGTTCGGCGAATGCTGCAGCGAAGCCGAGGCGCAAAACATCCTTGTAAAGCCGGTGCGGCCTCTCCGCCGTCAGCCGTTGCCCTTGCGCGGAGAAGCTTTCGAGAATTTTGGTTGCGCTGGCGCCGCCCGCATCATGCGCTGTCAGTATTGCACCGATCTCGCGCAGAAGTACTTCGTACCACTGCACGAGCGTGCCATAGCAATCGAAGGTAATAACCTTCGGCGCGGGATCGAGAGTGAACATTAAGGCGTTGGGGTCGGGCATCGAATCTTGCTCCTCGAAACATCGCTTCCTATCTCAACGAGACGAACTCACCACAGCGCTGGTACGCTATTGAACATCCTGGTCGCCACTCACTGACCAACCTTGCCTACTTTCTTATGTCGCCCCGCCGTCCCGTGCTTCTATGAAAGCACGCCCGTTGCTCGATGTCATTCCGCGTAGGGAGCGAACTGCCGTGCTGTCACTCTCCCGTCCGTGCTCAGGTCGTTCTGCACGCCAGCGGACAGAAAACATTTGGCGGAACAGTGGAATTCAAAACTCATTGTCTATTCGAGATCGCAAGCGTGTCAACTGGGCACGATGGGGATGGTGAATACGGGGATTTTTCCAGTTTCTTCCCGTAGCCAACGAAACGGCAGCCGAGCGCCCGACCCATCCGCCTGCGGTCTCGTCTATGGTCTAGCGAGTGCAGCTTTCCACCTGGCGGGAGCTCCGTGTCTCCCTCCATCCTTTGAACGGCGGCAATAATTTTCCGGACAACAGCCTCCATCTTAGCCAGTCAGCGAGCGAAGACCTCGGTGTATAGTGTGTCAGCCTTGCGCTCGCATCCTTAAGAGCGGCCGATAGATCAAATATCTCGTCTCTTGCCATCTTCTCGGTCATCGAAGCGATTTCTGTATATTCATTTTAAGCGTGGTTGCCATGAGTAACATAGCGATGGTCACTCGCTCGCCCGTTACTAGCTTTCTGGTTCTCGAAGACACGCCTCACGGGCTCCGGCAAATACTGCAAACTTCGTACGGCCTGTGAGAGGGCCCTCCGTTATCGTTGCCATGGCGCTGACTTCGGGAAGTTTTTCCTCTTGTTTAAGAGTTTGTCCCGTGTAAATGCGGATGACAAGACCTGGCTACTTCAGGGGAGGACGGGAACATCGCTAAGGCTCGGCTATCTCGCCGCCTATTCCTATTGACGTCGCTGGCCCTGGCCCCGGCGATGGCGATCCTTTTCTACAATGTTGCGTCTACCCGCATAGTAAAGGAGCGCGAAATTCAGGTTGAGGCCCTGCGCTCGGGTGAACTGGCTTCGTTGGAAATAACGCGGATCATCGATGGCTTGCAGAACGTGATGGCCACCCTGGCAGCTGCTCCGGTGGTTCAGGTATTCAACGTCGATGGCTGCAACACTTATTTGCAGCGCTTGGGCAAGAGCCTGCCGCAGTTTGCCAGCCTCGGTGTGGTCGATAGTGGTGGCACCGTGCGCTGTATTCAGGACGGGAAGGGCTTGGGCATCACAATTGGCGACAGGCCTTATTTTCGCGAAGCCATGAGCAAAGGCACCTTCGTTGTTGGCGAATTCACCAAGGGTAGGGTCTCCGGCACCAACGTTCTGCCTTTGGCATTGCCGATCACGGCTGACACGGGAGGCATCTCCGGCATCGTGGTCGGGGCGCTGGATCTGAATTGGCTGGCGGCACGCCTGAAAGAGCGCGATTTTGGTCGTAACAACGCACTGACCGTCGCGGATCGCAACGGCGTCATCCTGGCGCGGGAACCGTTCCCCGACAGGTTTGTCGGCACTCTAATCCCTAGCGCATACCTGGGGCTAGTCAGCGCTTTTGCTCCCGGCACACTGGAAGTCAGCAGCCAGGACGGGACAAACCGCATCCTTGGCTATTATCCGCCTGCAAGTAATGCGGCAGGCCTTTATGTCAGTGCCGGCATCTCTACCGCTGACTTCTATGCCGACCTGAACCGCTCGACCTACATCAGTCTGGCGATCGTTTTCCTGGGTGTCATTGCAGCCTATTTTCTAGCCTGGTTCACAAGCACCCAACTCGTGCGTCGGCCGGTTAGCCGGTTGGTCACAACCATCAAGGCCTGGCAGAAGGATGATGTGGGAGCGCGCACCGGCATGGACGAACGGGATGGCGAGTTCGGGGTGGTTGGCTCGGCGATCGACCGGTTCATGGATGAGCTTGTTGCCGCCCGCCAGGAGCGGCGGCGCTCCGAGAAGCAGCGGGAATTGCTGGTTGGCGAACTCGACCACCGCGTCAAAAACCTTTTGACGACTGTCCAGGCGGTTGCTCGGCAGACCTTCCGGGACCACGAGCGCACGGACGAAGCGCTTGAAATTTTCAGCAAACGACTGACCGCGATGAGCGGAGCCCATCAGTTGCTGATGAAGGACGACTGGCAAGCTGCCAGTCTTGCCGAACTCGTGGCGGCAGCCGTCACACCCTTCGATAATCCGGAGGCGTCTCAGTTCAGCGTCTTGGGGCCGGATCTGACGATTCACTCCAAAGCGGCCTTGGCGCTTGGGATGGCCCTGCACGAGATGTGCACCAATGCCGTCAAGTACGGGGCCTTGCGCGAGCCCTCCGGCCGTATCAGGATCACTTGGTCTTCTGGCTCTGAGACCGGCGCTCCCGACCCTGAGTTCCGGTTCACCTGGTCCGAGCATGATGGCCCACCGGTTCGGCCGCCCGAGCGAAAAGGGTTTGGATCAAGGATGATACAGCAGATCCTGGCGATCGAAATGGCGGCTGATGTCCATGTTGATTACAAAGTGACTGGTGTTGTCTGTCAACTCACGGCGCCATCTGCTGGATTGCGAGCCGCAAGATAATTACGCCAGGCGCTGCCCGTCAGGGGCGGCTCCGGGTTTCCAATCGTCCAGCCGATGCCGTTCCTCTCGAGAGCAACATCTCCCATATACTTCACCGCTGTCGGGCAGTTCGCAGCTACCGCGCCATGTACGCGGTCGCGGTCGAAATCGAGAATTCGGACACGCCAGTTGAAAGCCTCAAACAATCGGCTTCTAAAGTCGCGACGACACTTAGACCTATAATTGATCATCCTTTTGCCCCAGCGGCCACTCTCAGAGACGCCGACGAATCTTTCAAGGTGCTCACGAGAATCATTAAGACGATCGTACGTGAGTAGCTGCGGCTAGGGAGCAGAATCCTGATATTGCCTTCCAGTACGTCGCTTCGATGTAGCGTCGGCTTCGCCTCAATCGTCTCGGGTTACTCCATGACACAACTGCTGAAAGCGCTAGCACACCCGCAGTCGGGTTTTCTGTCTTAGCTGTTTATGCCACATCCTATGTCAGTCACTCCACCCGCAGTCGACGCGCAGTATTCTTTTTAAAACGGCCTCCCATCGCTGTTTCGGCAGTTTGATTTGGTGCCAGGCGTGGGATGCGGCCGTGCAACTCACGTGAACCGAAAGGGACCGGGAGAAGCGGCTGGCAAGTGATGAAATTGGTATCGCGTCCCCAACATCGATGAAGTTTTGCGGAACAGAGTGTAGTAGATACCCATCACCTTCCATCAAGATTAGGACGACCGCTATGACCAAAGTCCCCAATGCCATCGATCTGCAGGTGGGCGCAAATATGCGCTTCCTACGCGTCCGCCTAGGCATCTCTCAGGAAACCTTGGCGGAGCATCTCGGCGTAGCGTTTCAGCAGGTTCAAAAATACGAAAAAGGGGCGAACCGGATCAGTGCAAGCAAAATTGTGATGACCTGTCGCCTGTTTGGCTGCCCCATCGTGCACCTGTTCTACGGTGTCGAAGACGTCGACTTGGGTGCTGTGACTACCCCCCGTGCCAAGGACCAATCCAGCACTGCAATAAAGGCGATGAAACTGTTCGATACTATTCCGGGAAAGCAGCGGACCGCACTACTCGCACTCATTCGCTCGCTCGCGGTGTCTGATTTGGCATCCGAAGATGAGGATGGATCCCATGACTAGAGCGTCGCGCGGCCTTTTTGAATCCGGCGATTTCCCTTGGCTTCGATTTATAATTCAACATGGCAGGAGGACTTGCCATGTCACGCACCTACTCTTTGGATCTTCGCCAGCGGAACGTTAATGCGATAACGCAGGGCGCAACGCGTCGGGCAACCCAGCGGCAGTGGCAAATTGGGCCCTTAGTAGGATGCTATTATCATCAACGTAAAGGCGAAACGGGACGTAACCATGCCCGACCTGGTGGCATGGCTGGAAAAGAATAATGGTGTGAAGGCGTCGAACCTGTCAAGCTACTTTACCGGGGCCTTAGAAAACGTATGGCCCGTCCCGCTTGCATGAGGATTGTACGATTTGCTGATCAGTCAGCGTCAACGTATACGGTCTCATGAGGAGCCTCATTGCCAATGATGACATCCGCACGTTCAGAGCCCCAATAAACACTTCGGCAACCAGTGCCATTTTTTAACCTGGCTTTCCAACCGCCGCTCGACTGTCAGGCCATCATCACGATCCTTCCTGCAAACCTCGTTGGGCTGCGCGGGTGCGCAGCCTATCCGATTAAACAGCTACCGGTTAAGAGATTCTTCGTCTGAAGTTGGATTGCGGTGCCACATCGGATTTCGCCATGGCGGGTGCGGGACAATATAGAGGGAAGAGGATCAGCGTCGGTGTCCGCCCGGAAAGGCAGGCAGTTAGTCCGTTAGGGTTCCATAAATGGGCGTTACGGTACAATTCATTGATTTCGTTTGAAAAACGTTTGATGCGTGAGTGGTCAAAGGTTCCGATCCTTTCAAGGCGTTCACCTTAAACTGCAACTAACTTATTTCATTGGGACAGATTTCGGCCTTGCGGTAAAAGCCGGCTATTCTCTCTTGCAGGCCTTCTGGAGGCCATTGGTCATACACGCGACCGTCCCGCGTCCGAAAGCCATCCCCGTCATCAATCAATTTTATACTGACCAAAACTTAGCCATTGACCTAAGTATCTTATTCGCGCATAGTTAGCTTTATGGCTAACCAAACTATGGCTCTCAACTCGGTCTTCCACGCACTTGCGGATCCCACCCGCAGGGCGGTCATCCAGCGTCTGACCAAAGGCCCGGCAACGGTGAGCGAATTGGCGGAGCCGTTCGACATGGCGCTGCCGTCGTTCGTCAAACATATTGCGGTGCTGGAGGAGTCGCATCTGATTGTCTCGCGCAAACAGGGACGCATCCGGACCTGCAGTCTCGAAAGCGGGAACTTCGTCGCGGCCGAACGCTGGTTCGATGACATACGGGCGCAATGGGAAAGCCGGTACGAAAACCTAGACAATCTATTGCTAACATTGAAAGGAGACAAGAATGACGTCTGATTTACGCTTTGAATTTTCCGCCGACATGACCAGCAACGTGATTAAGGTGGTACGGGAGTTCGATGCTCCCCACCTGCTCGTGTGGGACTGCCACACCAAACGCGAACTGCTCGACCGCTGGTTTGCGCCGAAGCCTTTGACCACAGAAACGAAGCACATGGACTTCCGCGAGGGTGGATACTGGCACTATGCCATGATTACCCCTGACAACCAGAAATTCTGGAACCGCTTGGACTATAAGACAATCACGCCAATCGACGGCTACACGGCCCTGGATGGCTTCTGCGACGAGACCGGCGCCGTAAACCCAGACATGCCGGGATCGCATTGGGACGTCAGGTTTGCTGGCGCCAGCCAGCGCACGCTGGTCACAACCGTTGTTCAGTACGCCTCGTCAGAGGCTCTCCAGACGGTTATCGACATGGGCATGAAAGATGGCATGGCTTCGACCATGGAGCGCCTCGACGAATTGCTGCCGGTACTGCTGGCGGGCTAACAATAGGCCTCAATCCAAGGTCATACAGGCACTATTGGCTGCCAGTGTGACCTATGAATGGCGCCCGAGCACAAGTGTACTTGTGAAATCAACACAAACTAAAGCAGCCGTGTGCTTAAAAATACAAGGTCGGCAGCTCAGTTCCCTTCAGGGCCACAGGCTTTGGTAGAAGTCCGACAAACTTTCGTGTTTGAGATAACTAGATTGAAAGGACTGCCGGCTATCAAGTCCTAGCTCTTGGGTGAGCGATCCCTTATCGATACGGCCTCGTATGCGTTTCGTTCGTTTCAAACTGGTTGGCCCGACTATTCTCGGCATGGCTGTCCTTATCGCCGGTATGGCCGCCATTTCCTATTTCGGAGTAGGGCGGCTAGATGCGGAGACCCGGCGACGGCAGGAAATGTTGGTCGAACGGAACGTCTCTATCTGGATCAGCGAGGTTGAATTTTCCCTGACTGCCTGGACGGTCTGGGACGAGGCAATCGCCAATCTCGACAATGTGTTCGATCGCTCATGGACTGACCGCAACATTGGCGCATCTTTGATCGGTACATCGCGTACACGTGCGGTCATCGTGCTAGATGCCACCGATAAGATCATCTATTCTAAGACGGATGAGACCGTGCAGGGTCTGTCGTATTTTGTCAGGGGGCCATCGTCGATCGCAAAGGACGCGGCTGAGCTGGTGAAAGGCGTTCGCATAAGGGAGCAGCAGCACAAGCAACCCGGGATTCCTCAACCGATTGCGGTAAGCCGGATCATGGTCATCGGCGACGAATCTGTTCTCCTTTCCGCAAGCCTGTTTCAACCGGACTTCGGGACGTCGAAGCCCAAGGGACCGCGTGGACCCATTCTGATCACTGCCATGCCGATAGCGGGCACGCTGCAGGGCGTTTTCGGGGAGCGGTTCGATCTGGACGACGCACGCATCGAGCCCCTGGGTGAGGTCTCGCCGGACCGGGCGAGGGCTGCAATTGCGGTAGGGCCACAAGGCGAGGTCGAAGTCATATCATGGCGTTCACCAACTCCGGCAACCGATATATTGTGGCAGTCGTCTCCCCTGATTGTCACGGTAGGCCTGGTCCTAATTATAGGATCGTATCTGATGATCAAAACGTCCCACTCCGCCGCCCAGTCCCTTCTGGGACGCGAACGTCAAATGCGCCATGCCGCGACCCATGACTTTCTTACAGGTCTTCCAAATCGATTTTTGTTGGATCTGGAGTTCGTCGCTTGCACGAGCGCTGGTGTGACGCAGGTGATATGTCTCGATCTGGATGGCTTCAAGGGTGTAAACGATCGCCACGGTCACGCGACTGGCGATGAGTTGCTGCAAGTGGTGGCCGAGCGGCTCCGATCTGGGACACGCGGCTTGGATCGGATTTTCCGTCTTGGTGGCGACGAGTTCGCGATATTCATGCCCTGTATCTCGACCGAGGAAGCCAGAGAGGCTTGCCAAAGACTGTCAGCCTTGCTCGCAGCGAAGTTTAAGTTGTCGATTTGTGAGGTTTCGATCGGGGCATCATTCGGCATAAGCCAAGCTGATGAAAGAACGCCAAATTGTGATGCGGCGCTGAAAGCCGCAGATGCCGCGCTGTACCATGCAAAGTCGGTTAAACGCGGTAGTGTGGTGGTGAATGGCGATTTGAGCCGCACTTGACTGACAAAGGCAGGCCATCTTCCGAAGGAACGTATACCACCTGCGGCGCCTTCAACGTCAGATAGAGCGGCATCCTTTCGATGAGAGAAGGTGGTTAAAGCATCCGCGTTCTCGACGTTCAACACTTTGCCCGTATTCGCACCAAGGGTTTAGTGTGCATAGGTTATCGTAAGCACCGACATCGAGTAACTGCGCTAACGTTCCCATTCATCAGAATGACTTCGTATTTCTTGAAGAAATGTTTTAGCCGGCAAATTTGCCTTTATTGATTATTAATTTCTTTTCGTCAAACTCTTACTATGGAGTAATGTACTCTGTACAATATTCTGTCTTAGTCGCAGTGGGGCTGCGCTTCGATTTCCAGGGGCAGGCAAAATAATTTGTCTCCTCCTGTTTTGTACTGGTAGTCGGATCACGAACGTTCGCTAGGTCTCAAAAACCTATCGCGTATGCCTCAACATCTGATTTGCCCCACTTCGGATGCATGACGCAAACCGTTCCAAAACATCAAAAAATCCATGTCAAGTCCCTGTCTCATTGGGTAGCAGAGTTCCGTCTGCGGCTGAGCATTCACGGGACGACCTCTAAGGGACTTCGGCTAATGCTCGCCTTCTTCAATAATATGAGAATTCTTCGTAAGATCGCTCTGACCCTAGTTGCGTTGATGATTGTCAGCCTTGGGGTGAGTGCGATTAGTCTTCAGTCGCTCTCGGCGCAGAAGCAGGCCGCGGGATGGAGTGACCACACCTATAAAGTTCTTGGCGTGTTGCAAAACATCGTCGAGGCGATGGTAAACCAAGAAACGGGGATGCGCGGTTATGTCATCTCCGGTGATGAGAAGTTCCTCGATCCACAAAAGGCTGGCGCTGCCGTCTATCTCGACAGTCTGTCTCAGATACGCACACTGACCTCTGACAACGCCGTTCAGCAAAGACGCCTCGACGAACTCGACGCGATGGTCAAAACCTGGACGCAGAAGGTCGTTAATCCGGAACTGTCGCTGATGAAGAATGCCGCGACCTATGAGCAAGCTCGCCAGATTGAAATCTCAGGTGCAGGCAAGGCATCCATGGACGGTATTCGTGCAAAGATCAAAGAGATGGCTGGTGATGAAGCTGGCCTTCTGGTCACGCGCGCTGCAACGGCGGATGCAGCCGCATCCACTGCGCAGTTAGCAATCTTCGGCGGAGGCGCTGCCATGCTGCTCGTGGCTGTGATCGGAATGTTTATTCTCAATCTCGGTTTGGTACGACCCATCAATGGTATCAACGTAACGATGAAGATGCTTGCAGGCGGTAAAACTGACCTTGTTATCCCAGGCACTGACCGCAAGGACGAAGTCGGCGAGATGGCAGCCGCTGTCGAGGTGTTCCGCGCCAATGCAGTGACCACGCTGCGCCTTGAACACGAGGCTGATGCGCAACGAAGCCTGACCGAGGAAGAGCGCCAGCAAAAGGCGGCAACCGACCGGGCTCGCAGTGAGGCCATGTCACAGGCGACATCCGGTCTCGGTGAAGGCCTGAAGCATTTGGCTGATGGTGACTTGACCTTCCAGCTGACCGCACCGTTTGCTGCAGATTTCGAAACCCTGCGTGAAGATTTTAACTCTGCCGTCGGCCAACTTGCCGAAACGATGCGGGCCGTCGCGGAAGCAACGGGCGCCATCGACAATGGTAGCCGTGAGGTCAGCGCCAGTGCCGACGATCTCTCCAAGCGCACCGAACAGCAGGCTGCATCCCTTGAAGAAACTGCCGCTGCTCTCGACCAGATCACTGTCAACGTTGCGAATTCCTCTAAGCGCGCCGATGAGGCCCGCAGTGTTGCGGTTCGAGCTAACGAGAGTGCGGCCCAATCCGGCAAGGTGGTTGCCGATGCCGTCGACGCTATGCAGAAGATCGAGCAGTCTTCAAACGAGATTTCCAATATCATCGGCGTCATCGACGAGATCGCCTTCCAGACTAACCTCCTGGCGCTGAATGCCGGGGTCGAGGCGGCGCGAGCCGGAGAGGCGGGCAAGGGATTTGCTGTGGTGGCGCAGGAAGTGCGCGAATTGGCGCAAAGGTCAGCGAAAGCAGCAAAAGAGATCAAGGAGTTGATCCGCAGCTCCTCGGCCGAGGTCCAAAATGGGGTCAAGCTGGTCAGCGACACGGGCGCGGCGCTTAAGACGATCGAAGGTTACATCGTCACCGTCAATCAGCACATGAACTCGATCGCGACATCGGCAAAGGAACAGTCCGTCGGGCTCGGCGAGGTCAACACTGCCGTCAACCAGATGGACCAGGTGACTCAGCAGAATGCGGCTATGGTCGAGGAAACCAGCGCTGCGGGCGCGTCGCTTGCCAATGAAAGTGGCAGATTGCGGGAACTAATTTCGCAGTTCCAGCTTGGCAGTGCGTTACGCCAAACGGCAGTGGTCATGGCGGCAGGGCACATGCATCGTCCTGTCACCTCTCCGGTAAAACGTCTGGCGGGAAAGGTCGCCAAAGCATTTTCCGGTAACGCAGCGGTCAAGGAAAGCTGGGAGGAGTTTTGATGACCGGTTCGGGCTATAGCGCGATCAACACAGGCGAGATGCTTGAGATCATCGCCTTCCGACTGCACGATCAGGAGTTTTGCGTCCGCACGACAGCCATCCGCGAGATCCGCGGATGGGGTCCTGCCACTCCGATCCCCCATGCTCCCGCCGATGTGATCGGTGTCATGAACTTGCGCGGGACAGTCATTCCAATCATCGACTTTGCCAACAAGCTTGGGATGGAAAGCACCGAACCGAACGAGCGAAGTGCCATTGTTGTTGCGGAAGTTCACGGAATGGCGATGGGGTTGATCGTAGACGGCGTCTCCGACATCCTGACGATCGCGGCAAGTCTGCTCCAACCCGTTCCGGAAGTTAGCATTTCCAGCGGTATGCGGTATGCCGACGGCATCATTACGCAGCCGGCTGGCATGATCTGTTTTCTCAATCTGGAGCGCATGTTTGAGAATACAGAAGCGTCGAACCTACTCGCCGCATAGTGCTCGTTTAACCATCCTCATAGGACGACAGTGGTATGGCGACCATCATCGCATTTCCCGTCAAGATGACGCCGGTTAACCAACCGGGACATGATACGGAAAGCTATTCGTTTTATGAGATCGCACTTGCCGAATTGGTACGGAAACCCGGGCGCAACTGGCCCTCCTGCATGCCATGCCGGGGGGCTTAGGGCTCCGCATCGACGCTGCTGATATATCGAGAGTAAACGTGAAGTAAAAGTCGCTTCAGCGCATCAGATCATAATAGGAGCGATCATGAAAGTCACCGAGTTGCCCTCAACGAAGGGCCTTAACTTGGGTCACCGGTTTCTGATTGAAGCAGAAATTGATGCCAACGCGCTGAGGGCTCCCGAGCGAGTGATTACTCCAACCATTAACAGAACGAAGCCAAACGTTCAGGCTTCGCGCACTGAGCATCAAAAGGAAGCCCCAAAGAGGAGCCTTGCCAAGAGCAGAACGACTGCTGGCAAGGCGACAATCATGCAGACGACTGAGCTGCTAAGAGGTGTTTTTGACAAAGCACAAATTTCCGGTATCGCTTTTGAAGCAGTCGCCCCTATCGTCGATATCTTGGTGAAATCCATCACGGACGACCCAAACCTATTGATCAGCATGACGCGCCTGAAATCCAAGGACGACACGACATTTCTTCATTCGATTGCCGTATCGAGCCTTATGATCCGGTTAGCCCGCTATCTGAAATACGACGAAAACACGGTTCATCTCCTCGGCATAGCCGGACTCCTGCACGACATCGGAAAGATCGAAATACCGCTCGGTATTCTTGTTAAGGCTGGCGCCCTTGACGATAGCGAACTCAAATTGATGCAGCAGCACCCGGCTATAGGACACGAGCTCCTTCAGCGGAATGGTAGCATGCCGGATGTCGTGTTGGATGTTTGTCTACATCACCACGAGCGATTGGATGGAAGCGGCTATCCAAAGGGGCTTATGGAAGACCAGATAAGCAGGCATGCGCGCATTGCCGCAATTTGTGATGTCTATGATGCGCTGACCTCAGCGAGGCCCTACCGGAAGCCCTGGAGTCAAGGTAAGGCGGGAGCTTGGATGCTGGACAAGGTTGGGGTTTTCGATCGAAAGCTTCTTTTTAAGTTCCTTGATGGCGCGTTGCTATGAAGGACCCGATAAACTCAACGGGATGAGTACGCCGGGTGCTGGTGGCTTGGCATACCGGCATCTATTTGGCAACTAACTCATGCCTTGGCTCAGTTATTCATACCGCTAAAGTGCGAGTCCGGGAGATAGGTATTTCCAATGAGTGAACTTCTAGAAGTCGAATCGTTTGGCTACAAAGGCGACCTCGTCGAGACGTATTTTATCCCTATTCATCAAATTTGCGCCATCCGAAATAGTAGAAACGGATGTTGGGTTCACGTGGTGGGTATGACGGCTAATGCTAAACCAATGGCGCTAAGATTAAAAATCGACTTTTCAGAGCTCAAGGCTCTTTTTGAGAAACTGTGAACAGACGGCAGACTGTGCCGATTCAGTAAGTCTCAGCGCGATTTAGGGATATTTCATCAAACACGTATAAACAGACATCTGTCCTATCAGGCACTTACCCATGTGAGCAGGGCAACGCCGCGCGACCATTTCACATTATCTGCCGAGTACGGGTTATACTGGTTTTGAAGAACAGTATAACGCTGGAGTCGAGCCTATGAAGTCAATCATGCGATGCGGTGAGCATCCTAATTGAGTGACGATCAAAGGGAATTGCCTTGCGGCGGATCTCCTACGAAATAAATGCAGATGGCAGATGCATGCCACCTGCGCGACTTCTCGACATGCCATAAGAGTTCCATAAATAGCCGTTACGCCCCTCGGCAATTACGGGGTCGCGGTTCAGATCCGTTCAAACGCAAGTAGTGATCTCAGTCTCTTCCAAGCTTCCCTATCAGCACACGGTTACCCTCGCGGTTGCCGCAGGTACACCGAAGCTTGCTACCCATGTACCTAAGGTATTGATTCCCATAGCGTTGGATAAATGCGCTTTTGTCCAGCCAAACAGTCTTCCCGCATATTCCGCATTTGGCTCCCAGCACTTCCCATTCCTTCAAGATCCGGATGGTGTCAAAATCGTAGCCATCGAACTCCCGAAAAATTGCAGGTTGAAATGGCGCCAACTCAACGCCGCGACGGTGTCTCATTTTCAAGCCTCCCGCTGGAAGTGGGGCTGCCATCCTTGAGCGAAAAAGCTACTGAGGATGCCGGGCGCCGTCGGAAGCTCGTTCTGTTCGAACGTGGCGTCCTCAATCACGGCGCGAAGCGCAGCGATCGCATCCCGCCCGTAAGCGGCAACCAAGTCTCTCACCAAGCATTCTTCGAACAAATCAATATCATCATGGCAACCAATAGCTGACACGTCGGCACTCCCCAAAATGTAAGACACAATCCCAATCGCGGAATATGTTCCTATTTTGTTCCCTGCCGCTGAGAGAGTCAATCGGGCCTGAAAAAAATGTTTCGGCACGAACTTTTCCTCGAAGTCCGGCAAGATTTCTCAACAACCTGTCAACAACCTGATAGTGTGCCGCCAAGGGTGGTGACGCGATTGAGCGTCAGGGTTGGGGGTACGTCGTGGACGTTCGGAGCGAGGAATACGTAAAGCTGGACATCAATGTTCCAACTTCGTTTCTCCAATTTTTGGCAGACACAATAGTCCGTCTCGGGTTCCTGTATCCGGCGGCCCGTTTCTTCGTTGAAGCAAACCAAGTAGCGATCGAATGCCCCACAGAGGATGCTAACGCGATCCGACGCGATTTAAATTTCGGTTTGTATCGGCAAAAGGTCTACAGCGACAATCTTGCGCTTCGGACAAGGGTCATGGAAGGTGTGATGGGCAAATGACGGTGTTTCCGTTGAGATTCCGGCACGCTGCAGGCGAGGGCTTGTTGTTCGCAGATGATGCCGGCGCCTACTTCAGGTCTGACGAAGCTTTCCTAGAACGGTATGCGTATGACCAGCTCAGCGCCCACGACGCTCGATTTCTTTCCGAAAATGGCCATAGCTTCGCGGTAGAGGACGATCTCGATTTCACCGCCTTTGCCTACCCGGTGGGCCAGGAGGCTACATGCGCCAACCGGGCGTCGTAACGTTAACCGCGCGGCGATTTGCCTGTGCGATTTTGCGGCATGACCCAAGCCGTTCGTGATCCCATTTATCGCCGCCACCGGTTCCCGGCTGAAGTGATT
Source organism: Rhizobium rhododendri (assembly GCF_007000325.2). Taxonomy (GTDB): domain Bacteria; phylum Pseudomonadota; class Alphaproteobacteria; order Rhizobiales; family Rhizobiaceae; genus Rhizobium; species Rhizobium rhododendri. The sequence continues at coordinate 466,637 of NZ_CP117268.1, forward strand.
GCCCAGGCCGTCTGGCTCTATCTTCGTTTTCCGCTCAGTCTGCGGATGGTCGAAGACTTACTGGCGGCGCGCGGGATCATTGTCTCGCACCAGACAGTCCGCCTTTGGGTCGAGAAATTCGGTCGCCACTTTGCCAATGAAATCCGGCGTCGGTCAGCCGGAAAGCTTGGCGACAAATGGTATCTCGATGAAGTCGTCATCTCCATCGGCGGCAAGAAGCACTGGCTGTGGCGGGCCGTTGATCAGGATGGCTTTGTTCTCGATGTGCTGGTGCAGAGCCGCCGTAATACCAAGGCAGCCAAACGTCTCATGCGAAAGCTTCTCAAAGGACACGGTCACGCACCCCGTGTGATGATCACCGACGAACTCCGATCCTACGGCGCGGCCAAACGCGACATCATGCCCGGCGTCGAACACCGTTCGCACAAGGGATTGAACAACCGGGCGGAGAATTCACATCAGCCGACACGACGGCGAGAGCGCATCATGAAGGGCTTCGTCAGCTCGACATCTCCAGCGTTTCGTCTCCATCCATGACCCGGTCGCCAATCTCTTCCACATTCCACGCCACGATATCCCGTCCCACCATCACCGTGAACTGAGAACCGCAGCCATGCAAATGTGGAGTGAGGTCGCGCGACTGCAAGCTGCGTGAGAGGAATCGGCACTTGCCAATCTTGGCCGCAGCCCTTTAACTTTACGGTGCCGACAGATGTGCAAAAAACGGGTCATTGGGTTTTTGAGCAGTTCAGCCGCCACCAGCTACAGTGCCCGCGCCCCGGCGTTCCGGGGCATCACCCAATGATTTGCCCCGCTCCGGCCGGCTTTTTTGTCTCGACAGGGAGGGGCAGCCTTGCTTGCATATATAAGAACTGATATCATTCGCAGCAGTTAAAGGAGGTGCAATACCATGGCATCTATCACGATCCGAAACGTGCCCGACGAAGTGCATCGGGCGCTTCGGGTGCGCGCTGCTCAGCACGGTCGCAGCGCCGAGGCGGAAATTCGCATCATCCTGGAACAGGCCGCCAAGCCGGAAGGCCGAGTCAAACTCGGCAGCCTGCTCACACAAATAGGCCAGGAAGTCGGCGGCCTCGATCTGACGATCGAGCGAGACCGCACCCCGTCGCCGCCGGTGAGCTTTGAATGATCCTGCTCGATACCAACGTTATTTCCGAGCCGCTCAAGTCGCAACCCGATCCACGGGTGGCCGCATGGATCGATACGCAGGCCGTCGAAACCCTCTACGTCGCTGCGATCTCACTCGCGGAATTGCGCTACGGCATCGCCGTGCATCCTGACGGCAAGAAGAAACAAGCCGCGCAGGAAAAGCTTGATCGGTTGATGCTGCCTTTGTTCCGGGGCCGCATCATGCCGTTCGATGAAGCCGCCGCCCAGGCTTATGCCGAGCTGCGGGCCGCAGCGGCGAAGAAGGGCAAGGCGATCGGCGATTCAGACGGCTATATCGCTGCCACGGCCAAGGCGAATGGTCTGATGATCGCCACCCGCGACACCAGCCCTTTCGAGGCCGCCGGCCTGACTGTCATCAATCCGTGGGAGGCATCTAATGGCTGAAAAACTAACGCCTTCCGATCCAGCGGCGGCATGACGCGCAACAGTGCGGCGCAAAGATTCGGGGATAGACCATGATCGATTCGAGCATCATCGGGGTGAAGAATCTCAGGGATGGAGACAACATCAAAGACTTCTTCAACAGATTCTATAAAAGTGATCTCGCGCGGGACTTTGGGGTCTATCGTCTGTCACTGGACGTTCTTCGAGAAGAAATCCAAAAGCACATCGTAGAACACGGCCTTTCGGCGCTGTTCTACAACACCGTAACTTGCGACGAGATAATGCATCCGAAGCTTCACACCGATCAAATCGAGGGGATCGTTCTAGGGATTATGCAGAGGTTGGATGGAGTGAAGCACTGACATATGAACGCGTCCTGATAGTCCCGACCGCGCCCATCGCTAAGTTCATCGCATCTGGTGCCTATCTAGAGGCAAATTCCGCTTCCAGCTTCTACGTCGCAGTTACGAGAGCGAAGCGGAGCATTGCGATTGTTCTGGATAAGGCAGGCTCATCTTCGTTGCCTTTCTGGAATCCAACGGGGGCGAAACAGGAGGTACAGGCTGACCCCAGAAATAAATGTTCCAGCCATGAAGGATAAAGCGGACGACGTCGGTCTGGATATTCCGATTAGGCGCCTTCCAACCATGTAACAAGCGCCCGGTTTACTGCCTCTGGCTGTTCAAGCGTTGACCCGTGACCGCACTTCGGAATGATGACGAGGCTGGAGTCGGGGATGGCCGCTGCAATTTCCTCTGACAGAAAAGGAGGTGTGATGGAATCACAGTCGCCAACAAGAACGAGGGTTGGAACGGTAATATCAGCGAGATGCGGACGGCTGTCGGCGCGTCCAATGATTGCCTCTGTCTGCTGTTCAAACCCCTCAACACCAACCGTTAAGCCCATGCGAATATTGACCTCCAGCAAATGCTGATCATCTCGATGGGCAGGGTGCAAGAGTATCGACATTACTTGGCTCAAAAGCTCTTCGAAATCGCCACCTTTAGCTTGAGCTAACATGCCGCGCCGCTGCGCAACTTGCTCTTGGGTGTCCGGCCGAGCAGACGTATCGAGCAATGCCAGTTTGCTGACTCGCTCCGGTGCCTGACGCATGATCTCAAAGGCGACATATCCGCCCATCGATAGACCGACGAGTGCAAAGCTCGGCGGCGCGTCTCTCAAAATGTTTGTAGCGATTTCCGGCATGGTTGTCCCGGATAGTGTCGATGCTACCGTAACGGGGCCGAGCGGCCACAGCGCAGCCATCTGGGGAGCGTAAAGCTCTGCGGAGCACAGCAAGCCAGGGATCATAACGATTGGGGTCATTGGAAATTGGTCTCGTTGAGGAAACATAGCGATACGTTATGTCGTGGTGTTGACAGTTTGTGTCAGCAATCTCCGAAGCCCGCGCGCGTAATGTGGTGATGCTCCCTTGCGACGAGACAGCCTCTACATTAGCCGGGGTCTTGGCGCGCGGATGGTTAATCGTGGTGGCGTTGTTTGACTGGTCGAGCGGTCCGGCGAAAATCACAGTCATTCATGGATCCAAATGCAGTAAATTTGTTTAGAAGCCTTGTCGTATCAATGATTTAGAAACTTGATTATCATCCGGCTGCGGTTCGAATGCCATCAAGGCGTCCAACAGCGCAAAGAGATTATCGAGATTTAGCTAGCTGCTATGTTTTTGGCCTCTAGGGCGATTGTGACCGCCAGTACAAGCGCGACGACGCTCGCAGAGACGAAAGCGATAACGAAAGCACCCGTCGCTCTCAGTGTTCCGATTTTGAGATCCTGCATAAGCCATCTTACCTGGGCTTGCGCATACCAGAGTGTAGCCGACGCGATCGTCAGGACCCCGATGGTGAGGCCCTGTTCGTGGGGCATGAACATGAAGTCGAACGCCAAGCCAATCATGAACGCAAAGGGCGCTGCGACATAGCACTGGCTGAAGAACGGTGGACGCAGTGAGTTCCGGGTAATCTTTGTCGACTGATGACGCAGCGCTGTGACTGCCATGCAAAGCGGATAGATCCCGAAGACCACGCCGCGGGCGATAAGCAGGTTTGATCCCGAGCCCAGCTCCTTGGCTGCAGTCGCCGTGTCATATATGGACGGAAAGGCGGCTGATAGGCACTGTGACAGCAGCAGCGTGATCAGAAGAAAGAGAGGTGGGCTCAGTGTATCTTCGTACTGATCCGCAGGCTCGTCAGTGAGTTCAGCATCGGCATAACGCATCATGGTGAGGGGTCTGACGACAGAGCGCCACATGGTGAGCGGGTAAAACACTAGCCACGACACCAGCTCATAGAGGAGCTCTTCGAGCGACTTAAGCAGTTTCATAAAGTCCAAGGCGACCTCCTGTGCGGCTATAGTCATGTTGATAGCTCGTCTCGTCGGCTTTGCGAATGCCGCAGATCCAGTCTTTAATTCCCTCTGCCAATATCAACCCGGAAAGGCTTTGCAATGCGAATGATCGGATATCTGATGTTTGGTCTTGCGGTGTTGGCTGCTGTGCCTGCGGTTGCCGACGAGGTTAGACGCGCAACCGTGCATTTCTCCAGTGGCTCGTCAGGCTCCACCACTACGTCGAAGCTCAAAGGCTACCAGAGTGTTGAGTACTCGGTCGGGTAACCGCTGGCTGTTTCAAGCATCCGACAGCGAGCGTGTGCGAGAGTTTCTTGCCAGGTGCCGATGATGGTCGCGTAGGAGCATCCAATTTCTAGTCGATCGGGGGCGGGAATTCATAGGGATCCAGTTGCTGCCCCGAAATTGCCGAAAGTAAATCGCGCAGCAAAGAGATTGATGACAAGCCGCGAGCAAGCGGCCCCTCCGTCGGATCAAACGGCGAACTGATCTCACGTTCCGCTTCTCTCCCCCAAGTTGTTCCAGAAGGCGCGACGCGCAGCGGGATGGGGCGCCGAGAGCCTTTGTAGAAATGGGGTATTCGCTGTCGCGTACAATCGATCGAGACAAATAGCATTGGATGACGTGCCTGCAATGCATCCGCCGCCGCCTTCCAATCAGTCACGAGAGTTCGACCTTTTATCTCTGCGACGATACAGAAATGCTTGGGACAACTATGATCGAAGAGCCAGAAGAAGTCCTCAACGACGCCAAGCGGTCGCGCTACGTCGAAATCGGTATCCAAGACGCTATCCCTTTCATTCTCGTCATCGGATTCTTATTGGCTGTAAGAAAGTGCTTGGATTGCAGTTGACCCAGTGAAGCCTCCGCCGAAACGCGACCACGTTTTGGACATCGCGCCTGCTACAGCCCCGCCACCATGGCGCGGCGATCACGAATCACTGTGGTGGAGACGCTGCTCGCTCACTGCCGTGCCTGACAGCGCTCCTGAGTAATCGCCCAGTCTTCAGTCGGTGGCATTCCAGTCACACGCAAACGGGGGATTGACGAAGCGTTGGTCCTTGGGGAGGGAGGCTATCAAAGAGAGGTCTTCGTCATCCAGCCGGATCGATGCCGCCGCGAGATTGGCCTTTTGGGTCTCGGTTCGTCCAGCCTTCGGGATCGCGATCACCCCGTCCTGGCCAAGGAGCCAGGCGATAGCAACTTGCGACGCGCTAACATTGTGTTTCCGGCCAATCGACTGCAGGGTCGTATCGCTCGCCGCGCGGCCCTGCGCCAAAGGGGCATAAGCGGTCAGCGCAATTCCCTTGGCGCGCAGGTACTGAAGCATGGGCGCCTGCGACAGATACGGATGGTACTCGATTTGATGAACCGCGATCGGAACCTGTATGTCTTCCACAACGTGCCGGATCATTGGCATGTTGAAATTGCACACGCCGATTGCTCTCGCGAAGCCATGTTCACGAAGACGGCCCATGGCAGTCAGGGTCGCCGCAATGTCCATGTCCGCCGACGGCCAATGCACGAGAAAAAGATCGACATAGTCCATCTTCAGCTTTTCGAGGCTAGTCGCGAAGGCTCGCTGCAAAGCACCCGGCGCCAGTTGATCGTGCCAAACCTTGGTCGTGACGAAGAGTTCGCGGCGATGAATGCCTGAGCCTGCAATCGCCGTACCGACCGCCGCCTCATTTTCATACATTGCCGCGGTATCAATATGCCGATATCCGAGCGAAAGCGCGCTTTCCACCGCCGGTTGCGCGCCGGCACCCGGCATCCGGAACGTTCCGAGGCCAAGACGAGGTATCGTCACACCTTGCGTTTCGATCGTGTCCATTGGATATTTTCCTTCCACAACAACAAAGCTGGAGATGCAGGTGGGCGCCCCCCTGCATCCTAATCGTTCGATCAGGCGCGATCGTCTGTGTTGTCACCGGCCACGAGTGCGTCCACGACCTGCTGCAGCGAGGTGTTTCCCTTTTCCGCCAGGCGACCGCTGTCCTTGAACTCGATCCAGCTTTCATTGAAGCCGTCGAGCATGCGAATACGCGGCGTCGGGTTCTTCATCCCCTGCGAGCGGAACAGCTCCTCCCAAGTTGCGCGGTTGACAATTTCGACCTTCACCGGCCTGTTGAGCGCCACTGCGAAGGCTTGCGCGAGGTCATCTGGCGATACCCGTTGAGCAGCCTCCAACTCGACGACGCGTTTTCCGGTCCAATCCTGCTGGATCAGCTCTGCCGCCAGGATGCCGATGTCCTTCGTTGCGATCATCGGGAACTTTTTGTCCGCGGGCTGCAGGAAGCTGTGAAGAATGCCAGTGTCGCGGGCCGTGCCTAAGTCCCAAAGTGCATTTTCCATGAACCATGCGGGTCGGAGGAAGGTGACAGGCAGGTCAAGCTCGTTAAGGGCATTTTCCAGCATCGTGCGCTGGGACAGCAGATTGTCCTCTTTCGCGTCTGCGCCGATCGTCGACAGGCAGAGGACCTTTTTCGGGCGTGCGGTCTTTAGAGCGGCGACGACACTGTCGATCACCTTTTGCGCTTCGGGATAGCCAGGCTCAGGGTCGAACTCGGACGGCGGAAGAATGAAGACGGCCTCAGTGCCGGCAAAGGCCGCCGAAAGCGCCTTTCCGTCTCCCATCTCGGCTAGAGCGACATCGCAGCCGAGAGCGGCCCACGAAGTGCCCTTGGCCTGATCGCGAACGATCGCACGGACGGCTTTGCCGTTGGCGAGCAGAGTCCGCGCAAGAGCGCCGCCGACTTTGCCGGTGATTCCAGTGATTGCGTACATGTCTGATTTTCCATTCAGAAAGAGGAGAGATTAAGCGAGCCCGTCATAGAGCCCGCGTTCGAAGTCGCCGTAGAGAGCAACGACGCGGTCGTCATAGAAAGGAAGAAGCTGCGTAAAGAGGGACCCAGTCACCCGGCGAACCGGATCAATCCAGAAGTAGCAATTGAGTAGCCCAGCCCAGGATGCACTGCCTGCGGAGCGGCCGTGTGGCCCAGCCTCAGTGTTGATGTCGAAAGAGTAGCCCCATTTGTGCTTCTGATACGGGAACTGATCGAAGCTGTTCGAATAGGCCGGTGCGGCCGACTCCATCTTGCGAACATTCAGATCCCCGATCTGGTTCTGCATCATCATCGCGACGGTCTCAGGCTTGAGCATCTGAACCCCGTTCAACTTGCCTCCATGGAGCAATGCCTGAAGGAGCATCATGTAGTCTTGCGGGGTGCTGTATGCGCCGCCACCGCCCATGAAAAATTCCGGCCTCTGAGGCATCTCGAACGGCATTGCTTTCAAGCCGCCATCAGTCTCTCTGCTGAAACATGTCGCGACACGGCGCTTCTGCTCGCTGCTGATCAGAAATCCCGAATCCTTCATTCCGAGAGGCGCAAAAATGTTCTCCCGGAAATAGACTTCCAACGACTGATCGCTGACAGCTTCGACCAGCTTACCAGTCCAGTCCATGCTGATGCCGTACTGCCATCGTTCCCCCGGCTCGAATTCGAGCGGCACATTGAAGGCGGCGTTCTGGCAGGTTGCGATATCGGGTAAACCGGTGGCGGTCTCGTAGCGCACTATCACATCGCTCCAGTTCGCATAGGTGTAGCCGGAGGTATGCGTCAGAAGGTGATGAACCTTGATTGAGTTCTTGGCGGAACGCAGCTGTGGCTGACCGTTGGCATCAAAACCTACCAGAATTTTGGGTGCAGCAAGCTGCGGCAGGTATTTCGATGCGTCATCATCCAGCTTGAGGCGGCCCTGCTCAACCAGCTGCATGCATGCTGTCGCTGTGATCGCCTTCGTCATCGACAAAAGCCAAAAGACCGTGTCAGGCCGCATTGCGGTACCGGTGTCCACGTTTGCCTTGCCGAAAAGGCCTTCGTAGACGATTCCCTTCTGCGTTGCAGCCATAGCGACCGCACCAGCGACCGTGCGGTCATTGACTGCCTTCTCTATCGCGGCATCGATCGAGTTAAACTTCGCATTTTTGAGGCGCGGGCTTTGGCTGGCCGCCTGAACAGCGCTTGCCCCAAGACATGCCGCGGCGGCGGCCATGGTGCCGCGTGTCAGCACCGCTCTTCTCGTGATCTCACTCATGATTGTTTACCTTGAATCCAGACGGATCGCGGGTCTGGTAAACCGCTCGCCTTCGAAAGGCTGACGGCGAATACCTACCAACAGCCGAGCCATGCTAAAAGATCATAATAGTCATATTCAAAATGACAAAAAATCACTGTTATTCGTTTTCCCGGAATGCGAAAGCTTTGTCATGAGCTTCGACGGACGTCTTCTTACTGGGGTAAGTGTATTCTTGGCAGTTGCCGACGCCGGCAATTTTGCCAAGGCCGCGGACGTATTGGGAGTGACCCCTTCCGGCATCAGCCGAGCAATCGGACGACTGGAAACAAGGATGGGCGTGCGTCTCTTCGACCGCACACCCCGTTCTGTCGCGCTGACCGAAGAGGGTCGTTTGTTTCGTCTACAAGCGGTGCCGCTCGTGGCGGGCCTGGAAGAAGCGGCTGCGACCGCCTCGGGATCGGCAGCAGCGGTCGGCGGGAGGCTGCGCGTATCGATCGACCCTTGGTTTGCAAGGATGGTATTAGCGCCCCAGCTTCCGCGGTTCACCGAGAAATATCCGGATCTGAAAATCGATCTTATGACGACGAACGCCCGTGACGACATGATGAGCGGGTTCGATGTGGCCGTCCGATTTGGATCGACCAATGCCGGGTCACTCATCGCAAGAAAGCTTCTGGATATCCGCGTCATCACGTGCGCGGCCCCCGCCTATCTCGAGAAATTCGGCGAGCCGGTCCGGCCGGAGGAGATAGGTGGACACGAAGTTATTCTGTTCCGAGACCCCGAGACCGGCCGAGCTTTCCCTTGGGAATTTCATCGAGGTGGTGAAGTTGTCAGCGTAAAAGTCGTCGGCAGGATAATTTTTGACGACCCATCCGCCGCGATCGCCGCCTGCATTGCCGGCCAAGGTATCTTTCAGAGCCTGGAGATCGGTTTGGATCCCTGGCTGAAAGGCGGCGGACTAAGACAAATTCTCAAAGACTGGTCGGACGAACATTATCCCCTCTACGCGTACCATCCAGCGCGCCATCTGCCGCCGGCAAAGGTCAGAGCTTTCCTCGATTTTGTGCAGCAGGTCGCCAAGGAGAAAGCGCGCGACGGCTGAGCGAAAGAAGATGATTGCGGGGGCTGTTAGAGAAATCCTTGTTTTTGCACAACACGGTGCGGTCAGAGCTGCGGACCCTGATTTTCACGCAGATGAATTGAAATATTTGCCCGGGGATACGCAGCTGTGGCCACATACGGCGTATGCGGCGCGGCGTTGGCAACGGTTCAGTTCAGTACGGGACTATCCTTAAGTCGGGGTTTTTTAGTCACTGGAAGGGTCTTCAGTCTCTTAAATCGCCGAGAATTGAAAAACGCGGTTCGATACCTTTTAAGGCGATGAGAGGCCCCGAAAGCGGCCTCCCATTTCACGAAGTTAATCAGACGAGCGCCGTCGTTAGTCAACGGCGAAGTCGGTCGAGAACGAGACGGTGCGCCATTCGGAGAGAATGGCAGCGTCTTGTGCGTGCTTTTTCTCGATCGCGGCGACCGTGTCGCTACCGAGCGGCAGGCGGACCGGCGGATTGGGGGCGTCAGTGAAGGCGATGAGCGCCTCTGCCAGCTTTTGAGGGTTGCCGGGTTGATTATGGCTGAGACCGGCGGTCTATGGTTCGCACCTTGCCGGAAGTGTCTGCATAATCGCCGATGATATTACCGCTGACGGACAAGGATGAGCTGTCGAGGAAGTCGGTGCTGAAATAGCCCGGCTCGATGACGGTGACTTGAATGCCAAGCGGTGCAAGTTCGTCATGTAGAGCCTCGCTCAGCCCTTCGACCGCGAATTTCGTTGGGTAAACATCGAAGCCAGCGACGCCGCGATAGCCGCCGATCGACGAGATATTCAGGATGCGGCCGGAACGTGCCCGGCGCATGAAGGGCAGGACGGCGCGGGTTACGTTGAGGAGGCCAAAGTTGACCTTAGTCAATGCCGGAACTGACTTCTGCCGTCACAGCCAACCCGGCCATACGGCAGGTTCGAGGAAGCTCGAGGGTATTTTAGGATGTTCTTGAAGGGGCTCCCGAGTTATGGCGCGACAATGACAGCAAGAATGAGCCGAGCTTGCTGTCCGGATGCGTGCTCGGCGACGAGGAGGCTGCATTTTTTTGTGACTGCAATCGTCCACATCCTCACAGTTCCAGTTCTGTGGGGTCATCTCGATAGCAGGGGCCGCGAGATCGAAACGAGGTCGTTCCACCAGGGCTCCTCTAGTTGTCTCTATGATCCACTGGATATTCACCCGGGATGCGCTAACTGATCCGACGTGGGGCAGTTTAGGAGAGAAAGTGAAAAAGCTAATATTGGTGTTCACCGCTATAACCAGCTGTATGTCCGCCTCAGCCAGTTACGCCATGCCTGCGGCCGGTCTTTCGGTCGCTCAATCGAACTCGGTTGTTTTGGTTGACCGTGAGTGTGGCCCGCGTCGCCATCTTGGACGCGACGGCCGTTGCATTCGGAATGGCCCACCACCGCCACCGCCGCGTCGCCATCTCAACCATCCGCGCCCTGGCGATGATCGTGGCTTGCCACCACCGCCGCCGCCACCCGGCGACGACAACTAAAAGAGATGGCCCCGCCTAGTCGGGGCCAGACACCGAGCGGCTTCTTCCATCATGTCGTTTGGACCTCAAAACCTATGTGAACACCTTATGAAAACAATGTTCTTGACTATAGGACTGACCATATAAGGCCTTGCTTCGACCGCTTCAGTGGCGGTGCCTGGTACCGTTAGCCCAGCGGGCGTGTCATTGTTCGTGCTGCATGTAGACTATGCTTTCGGGCGAGGCTGACACCTGGGTCCTGACGGGCCGTGCTATTTTAATCGTATGCCACCACCCCCGCCGCGGCGGCACTGGAACGGCTATGACGACGAACCACTGCCTGGTTTCAGGCGCGGGCCACCACCACGGCCACCGCCGGGGTTTGCACCACCGCCCCCAGGCGATTATTGATGCGCGGCTGGCCCCACTTGTGTGGGGCCAATTCATCGTATATCTCGCGCAACAAGTGCTCCCAGCAACCCTTCTATCCGGATACGTCACGATCCAACTTCACCGGTATCTGCAAGCGTTGGATTAAAACTGATTGGCCACGTGGATAACGTCACGCATCTGCGATGCCTCATGGTGATTGGCCGAATGCCGAGACAGGCCAATTGCCAAGCAACCGACACCTGCCCGCTGGATGCTCGTTTATCGACCGTTGTCCGCAGAGGGAAGGGTGTGATAACCCCAAATGGGTTCGTGAGCTGGTAACGCTTGGCGTTTCCCGTATTGGCCTTTTCTCCCGCTCCATCCATCAGCTGAGCGATCGAGTTGGAGAGCCGCGCAACCCAAAAGATCAATATTTTAGCTTCTCTCGCTACAAGCACGCCAGTTCGAATCCTTTAAAGGCGTGCGTTTCTAGGTAATTTCAAAGCCGCCAAACTCGACAACAAGGTTTGGCGACTTTTCAGAGAGCATCTTTGAGGTTGTCCAATGGGCCAAGGAGTGCAGTACGCGGAGGAACTAACTGCGATGCAACGAGATGCATCAACGGGTGGGTAGAAGGCTGTTTGATGAGCTCGAAGGCCTTGGAAAGCATCCCTTCTACATCTTGCTTCATCATGAACACCGGAAAAGGAAGGAATGAAGCGAAGGGGTCATAGTCAAAGCACCCGACCACCAAATCAGCGAAAAGTTCGTGCGGGTGAGCCGACATGAAACGCAGCAAACCCTCGAAGTTGATAGAAGAGTTGACGAACAATGCCCTTGGAAGTTTCCCCGTACGCTGAAAATATGACTCAAAGGCAATCTGCATTGCGTTCGGAGAGTAGCCGGTAGATTGGGTTCCGTCTTCCACTCCAACGCCGAGCAGTTCACCGCGAGCATCTCGAAACCCTCGTATACGCTCACGCGTGGCGTGATCGTCACGCCCGCCGAACAGAAAGATCTCGTCAGCTCGCAACGGATCGTCCGCAGGGAAGTGCCGAATAATTGCCTCGGTAAGCGTCCTCGCACCCTGATAGTTGTCGCTGATCACCGAGTGGGTCTTCGACCCGGGCAGATCGATATTGACGTGTCTTAACCCTGCGGCTTCGCAGACATCATGCACACCATCAGGGTCGGTGGCACCGCAAATAAACAGCTCGTCGATTGAATAGGATATGAGATCCTCTGCCGTCTCGCGTTCTTCCTGAGGATCGCGACCCGAGCTTACGACAATCGGGCATTGGCCCCGTTGCCGCACGTGCGCTTCAAATGCCTGAGCCATCGACGAAAAATAGCGATTGTCGTAGACCGGAAGCATAAGGCCCACCAAGCCGGACCTGGAGCTGCGAAGGCCTCGTGCCTGGCGGTTGGCGGTATATTGATGCTTGTCGGCGAGGCCGCGAATGAGCGCCGCCGTACTTTCCTTGATGCGCCGCTTTTGCCACGTGCCGTTGAGAACCGCACTGACAGTCGAGGCGGAGATTCCCGAAAGCACAGAGAGATCGTAAATCGTGGCCTTTTTCTTGCTGTCGTCTTTCATGGTCGCTCCTTAATTTTCTCTTATCCTCCGTCCCCTCTTGACGAAAGCCCACATTAGATAGATGATATTTGCACCATCGATTGCGCAAAAAGAAATATCGATTGTGCTTCTGGTGGCCCCATCGGGAAGTGGGGAATGAGGTGGCGAAGGCTTCGGCCGTCGTCAGGGATGAGGAGAGGGCGCCTTCGTGGGCGTCTGCGTGTTCCTGCGGGAACTGTGGAGGAGAAATAATGACCAAATTTATCGTTGCCGCGCTGGCCGCGTCGCTGGCGCTTTCAACGGCTGCAGCCGCCTTTGCCGCTGACGCCGGCAAAGTCGGCGTGGTCGTCAAGATTGGCGGCATCCCGTGGTTCAATGCGATGGAAGCCGGCATTAAGGAACAAGGCAAGAAGCTCGGTATTGATGCGTCGATGGTCGGTCCAACGAGTTCTGACCCCGCACTGCAGGTTCGCGCCATAGAGGATCTGATTGCCCAGGGTGTGAAGGTCATCGGTGTGGTGCCGAACGACGCTAAGGTTCTGGAGCCGGTACTCACCAAGGCGCGAGAAAAGGGCATCATCGTCATCACCCATGAGTCGCCCAGTCAGAAAGGCGCCGATTGGGACTTCGAACTCGCCTCTTCGAAGGGCTTCGGCGAGGCTTACGGAAAGCTGCTCGCCGACAAGATGGGCGGAAAAGGCGAATACGCGGTATTTGTCGGTTCGCTGACGGTTCCCCTGCACAATGCCTGGGCCGATGCGGCCATTGCCTATCTGAAGAAAAATAATCCGGACATGAAGCTGGTCGGCGATCGCTACGGCGTGGCTGAGGATGTCGACAAAAGTCGCAGCACCGCTTTGGATCTGATCTCCGCACACCCGAATTTGACGGGTTTCTTGGCTTTCGGCAGCCAAGGGCCAATCGGCGCCGGCCGTGCTGTTGAAGAGCGGCGCAAGACCGGCAAGATTTTTGTCCTGGGTCCCTTCTCGCCCGGTCAGGGCGAGAAGCTACTGAAATCGGATGCGATCTCGGGCGGGATTATGTGGAATCCGAAGCAAGCCGGCGAAGTTTTCGTGACGCTCGCCGACAAATTGATGAAGGGCGAGCAACTGAAGGACGGCGATACGATCGAGGGTCTCGGCGTCATCCATCCTGATTTCACTAACCACAACATCATAGTCGACCAGCTTGTCCAGATCAACAAGGACACGGTCGCTGGTCTGGCCGCCATGGGCCTCTAGGACACTTGTTCCTCCCAGCAAGCTGGGCCTGCTTGGGCTGGCCCGGCTCGTTGACCATCCACCAAAACGGGCGAGCACATCTGAATGCATGAGATCGATAGTGCGACTGCGGGCAGCCGACCGCTGCTGTCGCTGCGCGACATCAATATTACGTTTGGCGGCGTCCATGCGTTGAAGAATGTCTCCTTTGATGTGCTGCCGGGCGAAGTCCATTGCCTTGCCGGCGAGAATGGCTCTGGCAAAAGCACCCTGATCAAAATCATCACTGGAGTATATTGTCCGGCGCCTGGGGCAATCATTGAATTCGATGGTCAGGCCTACCCGGATATGTCGCCGGTCACGGCACAGACAAAGGGCATCCAGGTCATTTGGCAAGATCTTGCACTTTTTCCGGAGATGACCGTCGCGGAAAACATTGCCTTCCAGACCGTTCTCGGTCGCTGGCCTCGATTCGTCAATTATCGCCACATGCGGCGGCTGGCATTGAGCGCTCTCAAGCGGCTTGGAGTCGATTTGAATATCGATCTGCCGCTCAAGGAATTTCCCATAGCGCAGAGACAGATCGTCGCGATTGCCCGCGCCCTAGTCGGCGAGGCGAAGATCGTCTTCATGGACGAACCAACCGCGTCGCTGACGCAATCGGAGACCGATCATCTTCTGAATATTGTGCGCACTCTGTCCGCCGACGGCGTTTCCGTCGTCTTTGTCAGTCACCGCCTAGCCGAGGTGCTGGAGATTTCGGGCCGCCTGACCGTCCTTCGCGACGGAGCCCTGGTCGGCGCCTACTCGACGGAGGGCATGACCCAGTCTCGCATCACCGAACTGATGACGGGCAAGAATTTCGACAATCACCTTCGGGCCACCTTGAAAGAAGACCAGCCGACCGTTCTTGAGGTCAAGTCGCTTAGTCGTCGCGGTCAGTTCGAGAATATCTCGCTCACCGTTCGACGTGGCGAAACGCTTGGCATCACCGGGCTTTTGGGCGCCGGGCGGACGGAATTGGCGCTCGCATTGTTCGGCATGAACCGGCCAGACTCCGGCACTGTGACGCTCGAAGGCTCGGTTGTCCGGTTTTCGTCCAATCGGGACGCCATCGATGCTGGAATTGCCTATCTGTCGGAGGACCGTCTGTCTCTTGGTCTCATTCAACCGCAGTCGATCGCCGACAATCTGGTGATCTCGTCACTCTACAAAATCCGATCCGGCGGGTTTCTTTCGGACAAAAAGAAGCACGATCTCGTTGCCGGATGGATCCGCGAACTCGGTGTCAAGATAGGGCTTCAGGAAGACGCGATCTCGACGCTCTCAGGCGGTAACCAGCAGCGCATTGCGATTGCCAAGTGGCTGGCGACCGAGCCGAAGCTGCTCATTCTCGATTCGCCGACGGTTGGTGTCGATGTCGGTGCTCGGGCCGGAATTTTCGAGATCGTCGCCAAATTGGCGAAGACCGGACTGGCGATCATTCTGATTTCGGACGAGGTGCCGGAGGTTTATTTCAACGCAGACCGGGTGCTGCACATGGCGAAAGGCGAGATCGTCGGCTCGTTCGATCCGCGGCATTGCTCACTCCAGGAAATCGAGGCGGCTGTTTATGCGTAGTTTTATTCGTACTCACGCGACCGAAAGTGCGCTCATCGGCGTCATTGCCGTCATCTGCATTTATCTGTCGTTCGCCACCGATAATTTTTTCTCGCTCGGCAATACGTTCGATCTGCTCAACACAAGCTCGGTCAACATCATCTTCGCGGTCGGCCTGTTGGTCGTCCTGATCGCCGGTGGCATCGACATATCCTTCGCGGTTAGTGCGTCCGTCGTGCAATACGTCACCGTCATCGCGCTCGGCTGGATTGGCGGCGGCGGCTGGGTGTCTGGGCTCATTATCGCCGGTTCGGTCGGAATTCTCTTGGGCGCGCTCAATGCCTTTCTGATCCATGGCTTCCGCATCATTTCCATCGTTGCGACGATCTCAACCTTCAATATCTATTTTGGCCTGCTGATGTTTTTTACCGGCGGCGTGTCAATCTACAATTTGCCGGATTGGCTGACCAGCCGGGTGGTGCTTTTCGAACACGAGATGCCCAATGGTACCTGGATCGAGATCACGCTTCCGGTTCTCGTCATGGTGCTGTGCGTCATCGCAACCTGGCTGCTGATCACCCGCACGACGATCGGACGCCAGCTCTACGCATTTGGCGACAACCCGGAGGGCGCGCGACGGTTCGGCATCAATGTCGGAGCGATGCAGTTCATCGCCTTCGGCTGGCTGGGGCTTATGTCCGGCATCGGCGGCCTTGTCCAGGCGCACTACGCCCAAGAAGTGGTTCCGAACGCTCTGTATGGCCGCGAGCTCGATGTGCTGGCGGCGGTTGTGCTTGGCGGCGCGCGCCTTGGTGGCGGAAAAGGATCGGTGCTTGGCTGCGTGCTGGGGATCCTGATGATCGCCATCATACAAAACGGACTGAACCTGATGGGCGTGTCGCCCTTCGCCTTCAAGATGATCATTGGCGCCATCATTCTGGTAGCCATCACCGTGTCGAACACGCGCATCGATCGGCTCATGCCGTTCCTTCGCAAGGAGGGTAAAACGCAATGACCGCTATCGTTGAAACTTTCTATAGGCGCTTCGGCAAGGAGATGGTTGGACCCTTCCTCGCGTTGATGGCCGTGCTCTTGTTCTTCAGCATCGCGTCGCCGCAGTTTTTAAGCCAGGCGACCTTCGGTTCCGTTGCGTTCCAACTGCCGGAATTGGGGTTGCTAACATTGGCGATGCTTTTGCCGGTGTTGACCGGTGGGCTCAATCTGGCGGTCACGTTCACCGCTAACTTCGCCGGGCTGACCGTCGCCTGGATCCTGCAGGCAAATGGCGGCGTGGATGCCAACCCCTTCATATTCGCGGTCGGCTGCCTATGTGCGGTGGTAGCCGGCGCTTCCACCGGCTTGATCATGGGCGTCGTCGTGGCATACACGCGGGCGCACCCGATCCTGGTGTCTCTTTCCATGATGATCTTCGTTCGGGGTCTCGGCGAATTCCTCACGCGCGGTGGCGATGTTTCTGGCTTTCCTGATTTTATTCAGCCGCTGGGTCACGGCAGCTGGCTTGGGATTCCCATCCCGCTGATCGTCTTGCTCGGCTGCGTGCTGGTGTGGCACGTGCTGCTGACGCGCACGAAGCTTGGCTTCAACACCTACATGATTGGCTCCAATATCGAGGCCGCCCGCTATTCCGGCGTCAGCACTCGCAGGGTGGTTATCCTGGTCTACACCTTGTCCGGAGCGATGTGTGCCATCGCCGGTATCGTCATGATGGCGCGTTTCAACTCCGTCCGGGTCGGACATGGTGAATCTTACCTGTTGATTACGGTGCTTGCATGCTTTCTCGGCGGCATCAACCCATTCGGCGGTTTCGGCCGGGTCATTCCAGTCTTCGTCGCTCTCGTCGTTTTACAACTTCTGTCTTCTGGCCTGAACCTGATGGGCGCAAATCAGCATCTGGCAACCGCCGTCTGGGGCCTGCTGCTTGTCGGCGTCATGATCCTTCGATGGGCCGCATCGCAGTACAAAGTTTTCAGCAGCAGAAGAGGTTAGGCATATGCAAGGGTTCGGCATTCATGCAAGCATATGGACGATGAAGTGGGACCGCCCCGGTGCGGAGAAAGCGATAGCCGGCGCGGCCGAGTACGGGCTGGATTTCATCGAAATACCACTACTGGACGCGACGTCGGTTGATGCAAGACACACGCGCCAACTTCTCGATAGACATTCCCTGCGCGCTGCTTGCTCCCTGGTGTTGCCGCAGGCGGCATGGGCTTCGGTTCGACCGGATGCGGCGATCGAACATCTCAAGATTGCAATTGACACGGCGGCAGCGCTGGGGGGCGAAGCGCTGACTGGTGTAACATACGGTGGTACCAACGAGCGGACCGGGCTGCCCCCGACGCAGGCCGAATATGACAATCTGGTGCGCGCCCTGCACGCCGCCGGCACCCATGCGAAGCTTCATGGCATCCAGCTTGGTGTCGAGGCGGTGAACCGCTATGAAAGCCACTTGATAAACTCCGCCGAGCAGGCCGTCACCTTGGTCGAACGGATCAGTCTGGACAACGTCTTCATCCATCTCGACACCTTCCACATGAATATCGAGGAGAAGGGCGCCGGAAACGGCATCCTGAACGCCGGCAATCATCTGAAATACATGCATATGTCGGAGAGCGACAGAGGCACGCCCGGCTACGGAAACGTTCCCTGGGATCCTATTTTCGCTTCTCTCGCCGCGGTCGATTTCAAGGGAGTCCTGACGCTGGAAAGTTTTGTCGGCATGCCAGCGGACATGGCGGGTGACATATCGACATGGCGCCCGGTCGCGCGCGACGTTGAACAGGTGATGGGCGACGGTTTGTCTTTTCTGCGCGGTAAGGCCGCGCAATACGGATTGTTCTCCCGTTGAAGTCAAGCCGGCATTTGCCGCCGGCGATCGCAGCTTGCACTCCGGCAAAGACGGACGGTCCGGCTGTCATGCGACGCTTCTAGGCAGGAAGGTAATTCCATTCGCAAGGAGGAGACGACGAATATTAACCCGATCAAATTTTCTCGACGGCTGGTCGTTCTGAACATCTGCATCTGAAAACTCAAGGAGGCTCCAATGAAGCATGGAATTTACTATTCTTACTGGGAACATGAGTGGAGCGCCAGTTTTGCTCCATACATCGAGAAGGTTGCGAAGCTTGGCTTCGATGTCATCGAAGTGGCTGCGCACCACATCAACGACTATAGCGACGCAGATCTTGCCCTGATCAAACAGAGCGCGGCAGACAACAGTATCATTCTAACCGCCGGCATTGGGCCTTCCAAGGCCAAGAACCTGTCGTCCCCTGATATTGCCGTGCGGCAAGCTGGTAAGGTATTTTTCCAGCAAACGCTCAAGAACGTCGCAAAGCTTGATATCAAGACAATCGGCGGTGCGCTCCATTCCTATTGGCCGGTGGACTATTCAACGCCTGTCGACAAGGAAGGCGACCGTGCACGCGGGGTCGAGGGCATTCACGGTATCGCGGACTTTGCCAACGACCTGGGCATAAACCTCTGCATCGAGGTGCTGAATCGCTTCGAGAACCACGTTCTCAACACCGCGGCAGAAGGCGTGGCCTTCATCAACGATGTCGGCAAGCCCAATGTCAAAGTGATGCTTGATACATTCCATATGAACATTGAGGAGGACAGCTTTGGCGATGCCATCCGCACCGCGGGCCCGCTACTCGGGCATTTCCACACCGGCGAAAGCAATCGCCGTGTCCCGGGCAAAGGCCGACTACCTTGGCATGAGATCAGTCTCGCACTGCGCGACATCAATTACACTGGTGCCGTCGTGATGGAGCCTTTTGTCAAAACGGGTGGAACGATAGGCTCCAACATCAGGGTGTGGCGCGATCTGAGCGATGGTGCAGACGAAGCCAAAATGGATGAAGATGCGCGAAATGCACTCGCATTTTCTCGTTTCGTTCTCGGCTCTTAACGAATCTGGTCGCATATTCAGTTGATCATGTAGAATGCCATTCAGGCCTATGCTTCGTCTCCGGGCCCGAATGGCGCTTCAAACCCGCAAGAAAACACACGCCTGCTGATCAGATAAGTATCAGATTTAAGTTAAAATCATAGCGGCGCGAGTGAGGAGGGCGAGTTACGCTAGACGCGTTCGATGCGCGGGTGGTTTTTGACAGACGTCGCTGTTAATTGACTCGCAACTGCCTTGAGACGAACATGATATCTACGCGGCTGAGTACGCGCTAATCTAGGCTTACCGCTTGGCCGTGTTGAAAAGCTTAGCCTTCAACTTGCGATGAAGGTCCTTTGATCTCCGCGCCCTGACCGTCTTTGATGTAGCGGCACCGCCCAGGTAGGTTTCATAAATGGGCGTAGCTTACTCCGTTCATGTTGCTTGCCTTTTTATTTTCTGCGGGTCGGCAGTTCGTATCTGTTCAAGCGCAAGTAGTAGACACGGGCGACAGTGCGGCCTCGTTTAGGTACGCAAGGATCGTCCGCTTTCCCGGTCGAACAAATGCATCTGGTTCATATTCACCGAGATCGGCATCGTCGTCTGGGGCCGCGCACCGCTGTCAGGGCTGATGCTGGCGCAGAGCGTGATATTTGCTACATCGAAATAGATCATCGTCGACGGTCCCAGCGGCTCCACCAGGTCAACCATCACGTCGATACTCGCAAAGCCCTCGCGCTCCTGTCGAGGGGATATCGACTCGGGACGGATACCGAAGGTAACGGCTTTCCCGACATGCGGCGCATAGCCGGCCAGACGTTGTGCCGGTATCGCCAGCAGCGTACCATCCGCCAGCCGCACGGCCGGGACGCCGTCGCGGTCGATGAGTTCTGCTTCAAGAAAGTTCATCGATGGCGAGCCGATGAACCCGGCGACGAACAGGCTCGCCGGGCTGTGGTACAACTCCTGCGGCGGTCCAACTTGCTCGACAAGTCCTGCATTCATCACCACGACACGGTCTGCCATCGTCATCGCTTCGACCTGGTCATGGGTGACGTAGACGGTGGTCGTCGGCAGGATCTGATGAAGCCTTTTGATTTCGGTGCGCATCTGGACGCGGAGCTTCGCATCCAGGTTCGACAGCGGCTCGTCGAACAGAAACACCTTCGGATTGCGCACGATCGCCCGGCCCATGGCGACGCGCTGACGCTGACCGCCGGACAGTTGGCCGGGCCGCCGATCCAGGAGTTCGGTGATATGCAGCGTTTCCGATGCGCGTCTGATCCTGGCCTCGATTTCGGGTTTTGCGAGTTTCTGCTGCTGCAGACAGAAGGCGATGTTCTCCCGGACCGACATGTGCGGATAGAGCGCGTAGTTCTGAAACACCATGGCGATATCGCGCTTGCCCGGACCGAGATTGGTGACGACACGGTCGCCGATGACGATATCGCCGGCGGTGATGTGCTCCAGCCCGGCGATCATCCGGAGCGTGGTCGATTTTCCGCAGCCGGAAGGGCCGACGAAGACGACGAACTCGTTGTCCTCGATATCGAGATCGATGCCGCGCACGGCTTCATAAATACCGTAGGATTTGACGACGCTTTTGAGTTGAAGCCTTGCCATCGCTCTTCTCCTAATTTTCCTGCAGCCAAACGAGCATCGCACCCGGCTCGCGGTTCGCCCAGAGATGATACGGAATTGCCTTGAATGGTTTCGGAACCAAAGCTGGCGGAGACGTACGGTAGAGGCTGTCGCTCCAGTCGCTGGCGTCCGCTTCCAGCGCTTCGCCTTCCAGCACCATGGCGCCGCCGAGAAGCTCCGCATCGAAACGCGTACCGATCACCGCATCGGCAGGCAGACGAAGCCGCTGCGGTTCACCGCCGATGTCGGTTTCCTCGACGCAATAGACAACGGGACCGCGCCGCAGCGCCACGCGACCGCTGTCTTCGCTTGCCGCCGGATGGGCATAGAGCCGCTGCACCGGCATGTCGAACGAAAGGCGAATTTCGTCGCCGTCCCGCCATTCCCGGGCGATATACGCATAACCTTTGGTGACACACGCTCGAAGATCGACTGGCTCGCCGTTGACGGCGATGGTCGCGTCAAGGCACCAGCCCGGAATCCGCAGCTTCACGGTCAGCGGCGTGGCGTTTTCGAGCCCAAGACGAAGGCCGATGTCGCCATCCCAGGGATAGCGGGTTTCCTGCGTGAGACGGACGAAAGCATTCCCGACCGACAATTCCGCGGTATTGGCGCCATAGAGATGAACCGCGAGTTCGCCGGCCCTGGCAGAGTAAAAATATTGGCCCAGCGACGTGATGAAACGGGCAATGTTCGTCGGGCAGCATGGGCAATAGTGCCATTTCCAACGACGGTTCTGGCCGTGGCTTTCGAGCACGTTCTCGTAGAAATAATGTTGCCCATCGCGGGAAATGCCGGAGAGAGCGCCGTTGAACAGCACGGTTTCGAGACTGTCCGTGAACCGTCTGTCGAGGTCGATCTGTGCCATCCGATGGCCCCAGAACCCCAAGGCCACTGCGGCGCATGTCTCTGCATAAGCCGTCTCATTGGGAAGATCGTACTCGCGGGTAAAACCTTCGTTCGATGCCGATGGCCCGAGCCCGCCGGTGACGTAGAGTTGGCGGCTGGTCAGGTTGTCGAAGAGCCGATCGCAAATGGCAAACAACGCGGGATCGTTGTTCTCATGCGCCAGGTCCGCCATGGCCGAGAACAGATACATGGCGCGAACGGCATGGCCGACCACCTGCGTCTGCTCGCGCACGGGGATGTGCGCCTGGCTGTAGGCGTAGGTCTGATAGACGTAGTCGTCGGGGTTTTCACCGCGCTTGCGCGCCTCCTCGTCATAATAGGACGGCATGGCGCCGCGCTCGTCGACAAAGTAGACGGCAAGGTCGAGATGACGGGGGTCGCGGGTGACGCGGTAGAGCTTGACCAGCGCAAGCTCGATCTCCTCATGCGCGTCATAGCCGCGCAGTTTACCGGGCTCGGGGCCGAAAGTGTCGATGATATGATCGACGGCGCGGATCATCACGTCGAGAAAGCGCCGCTTTCCGGTCGCCTCGAAATAGGCTACGGCCCCCTCCAACAGGTGGCCCATGGAATACATCTCGTGCAGGTCGCGCAGGTTCGTCCAGCGCTTCTCAGGTTCGCGGCGAATGAACCAGCTGTTGAGATAGCCGTCGGCCATCTGGCCCTGTTCGAGTTTTTCGACGATCGCTTCGATCTTCGCCTCGATCTCGACATCGGGATGAGCCTTGAGCGTGTAGCTGGCGGCTTCGATCCACTTGCCGAAGTCGGAATCGAAAAAATGCTGCATCGACAGGCCGCTGGGCTGGATCGGGCGCGCAAGGGGACCCGGCGGCTTTCCGAAGTCGAGAACCTCGAGAAATCCTTCCTCCTCGAGCCGATCGTGCTGGGACGGAATGGTGACGCTGCGAACGGTCTCCGTCCAGCTCTGCCAGAAGCCGCCGCTGAATTCGACGCGGCTGTGGTCGGCGGGAACGAAGCGGGCTGGACGGCCGTCTGGCGCGGACGCGGTTGTCTTGTCGGAAACTGACATGGAAACTCCTGGCGGGGGAAGCCGCGAACTTTACTTGACGGCGCCGGCGGTCAGGCCGCGCACGTAATAGCGTTGAAGAAGGAAGAACAGCAGAAGGCAGGGGATCATCGTCACGGTGATGCCGGCCTGCAGGGCGCCCCAGTCGATGATGCCGTACATCCCGGAGGAGACATTGACGAGCATGATGGGAAGCGTGAACTTGTTTTGCTCCGAGAGGAAAATCAGCGCCGCCAGAAATTCGTTCCAGGAATTGAGGAAGGCGAACATCGCGACGGTCGCGACGCCCGGAAGCGCGATTGGCAGCATGATCCGCCGCAGGATGGTGGTCTGCGACGCGCCATCGATGCGGCCGGCCTCGATCAGCGCCTGTGGTACGGCATCGAAAGCGTTGCGCATCATGAAGATCGAGAACGGCAGCTGGAAGGTCACATAGATAAGCACCAGGCCGACCAAACTGTTCTGCAGGTGGATGACCTTCAGGATGAGGAACAGCGGCGTCAGGATCGACTGAAACGGGATCATCATCGTCGCCATCACCATGATGAAGATCAGCGACTGGCCGGGAAAGCGGAATTTCGAAAAGCCGTAGCCGGCCGGCACCGATATCAGCACAGTCAGCACCACCGTGCCGATGGCGATGGCGACGGAGTTGAGAGCGTAGACATACCAGCCGGCGCCGACGTGTTCGAGACGGCGATAGTTCTCCAGCGAAAAAGCCTTGGAAAAAAGCGCGACCGGATGGGCCAGCGCCTCTGCCGCTGGCTTGAAGGAGTTGGCGAAGGACCAGACGATCGGCATGATGAAGAAGATCGAAAACACGATCGAGACAGCCAGAAAGGCGAGCTTCGCGGTCCCGTCGGCGCGCCGCCTCGGCGCAACGGTCGAAGGCACCGGGGTCATCGCTCGCCCTCCGGACCTTGGCGCAGGAACACGAACTGGATGGAACTGATCGCCACCAGCACGACCAGCAGCGAGAAGGAGATCGCCGAGCCGTATCCGAGACGGTAGGAGGAGAAGGATGCCAGATAGATCGAGTAGACCGCCGAGATCGTGCTGTTCTGAGGCCCGCCCTGGGTGATGATGAAGAACTGATCGAAGGCGAGCATCGACGAGGTGATGTTGAGGATCAACGCCAGCATGATCGAATTGCGCATCAGCGGCAGGGTGATCCGCCGAAAGCGGCTGAAAGGACTGGCGCCGTCGATCTTTGCTGCCTCGATGATATCGTCGGGAATGCCTTGCAACCCCGTCAGCAGGATCACCATGGTGAAGCCCGCCGTTTTCCACACGACCATCAGGATGATGACGGCAAGCGCTGTCCAGAAACTTTCCAGTGGTCTTGGCGCGCTGTTGACCAGGCCGACGGCCTGCAGGAGTTCAGCGAAAACGCCATTGTCTGGATTGAGGAGCCACATCCACAGCGTCGATGCCGCGCCGAAGCCGATGACCACGGGAAGGAAGTAGATGGTGCGAAAGAAGCCGGCGATCCGCATCGGGCGATCGACCAGCAGCGCCAGCGGAAAGGCGACCAAGAAAAGGGCTGTCGTCACCAGAAAGGTGTACAGCATGGTGAAGCCGAGCGAATGCCAGAGCTGGGTATCGCCGGCGAGCTCGATGTAATTGGCAAGGCCGATGAACTTCGTCCTACCGAGTAGCGGCCAGTTATAAAAACTCATCCAGACCGTCATGATCAACGGCAGAATGAACAGCAGCAGAATGAAGAGCGTGCTTGGTAGGATGAACAGCAGTCCCAGCCAACCCGTCGGCTCGGGCTTGTTGGCGCGTCCGTGATCTGCAGATGCCCGCATGCCTGGGTTTGAAGACAACTGAGTTTCCGCTTCGTTGAGAGCATTCAATGGGGATGGTGTGCTACCGCAGGACGGAGGGTGCCGCCCTGCGCCTGTGATTGGAACATCAGTTCGGGTTGGTGCGCTTCAGGATTTTCGTGAAATCGTCCTGCGTCTTGGCGATCGAACCATTGACGTCATCGCCGAAGATCGCGCCCTGGATCAGGTTGACGAACGGCCCCGTGCGGCTGACGAAGAGTTCGTCGGACGAGAAGGTGTAGGGCGTCCGGGCCTTGGCAAGCACATCATAGGCAGTGAGGTTGCGCGGGTCGAACTTGGCATAGGCTTCCTTGGCAAGGTCGGTGCGCGACGGCATGCCGGATTCCTGGGTGATGAACACCTGCTGGTCCGGCTGCATGTAGAAATTCACGAAGTCGAGGGCGACCTTCTTCTTCGCAGGAGCGATGCCCTTCATCAGCGCCAAGGTATCGCCGCCGGCAAAGCTGGACGCGCCGTTCTTCGGGCCGGGAATCGGCGCCACCGCGAACTTTACGTCAGGATATTTGCTGGTCAGCAGATTGACGATATAGGAGCCGGTCATCAGGATCCCGACCTTGCCGGAGGCGAAGGCTTCGACGGCGTTGTTGCCATTGCCCGAGCGCGAGGTCGGGTGGATGGCACCGGCCTTCCACATGTCGCGGTAGGCGGCGATGGTCTCGCGCATGGCCGGTGTGTCGACCGTGGCGGTCTTGCCGTCGACGCTCAGGATATCGGTGCCCGCCGCCCAGATATGCGGCAGGAAGTCATAGATCAGCCAGCTGCCGGAATTGGCGACAAAATAGAAGCCGTAGGTGCTGTTGCCGAGCGCCGTGATCTTCTTGGCATCCGCAGCGATCTCGTCGAGCGATGCCGGCGGCTTGGACGGATCGAGGCCGGCCTTGGTGAACAGGTCGGTGTTGTAGGCGATGATCGAGGCGTCGGGCAGGGCCGGGACGCCGTAGACCTTATCGTTATAGGTGGCCAGGCGAATATGCGAAGGGCTCATGGCGCTTGCGTAAGGGGCGGACTTGACGAAGTCGCTGATGTCTTCGAGGCTATCGGCCGCCGCGAATGTCGGCAGGTAGATCAAATCGAGGACAGCGCCATCGGGGGCAGCGCCGCCGGCGATGGCGGCGCCGAGTTTCGGCACCATCTGCTCGGCGGTGATTTGCGTGACGTTGACCTTGTCGGCATGGGACGCGTTGTAGTGGTCGGCAAGCGCCTGAAGCACGGCGCCGGACGAGGTCCTAACCCAGAGGGTGATGTCTTCGGCGCTTGCAAGCGACGTGCTCGCCAAAAGCGAAAGTGCTATGAGCGCCAATTTGATTTTGTGCATAAGCGTTCCCTTTTTTCGTTGCCGTCAAGCACCTTTGTTTGACGTTGCCATGACGCTATTCGAGAAAAATCGGTATGTCGACATTGTGTGTGCAAAAATATGCAAAAACCTTTTTGCAAAGTATATGTCCTTTGCTAAAACCTTTTGGCAACGAAAATCCGGGACCCCTATTTTGACAAGCCTCGCCCATCGCCGCCGCACCATCCGAGACGTCGCCAAGCGCGCCGGCGTTAGCATCTCGACCGTTTCGAATGCGCTGAACGACACCGGCCGCGTGAACGAGGAAACGCGCCTACGGGTAAAGCAGATAGCCGCCGAGATCGGCTTTCGCCCAAGTTCGCTGGCGAGGGGATTGCTCAGCAAGCGAACCTCGACGATCGGCATGTTGACGAACGACACCTATGGCCGCTTGACGTTGCCGATGACGGCAGGTGTGTCGGAGGCGCTTGTCAGCCAGGGCGTTTCGGTTTTTCTCTGCGCCACCAACAACGACCCCGCTCTTGCGAAACTTCATCTCGAAGCGCTGCTGGACAAGCATGTCGACGGCATCATTTTCACGGCGACCCGGCTGGATGTCGTTCCGCCAGTCGAGCTTCTCAATCTTTCGATCCCGGTCGTCTATGCTTTTGCGAAGGGTCCGGCCGGAAGTCTGTCATTCCTGCCCGACGACGTGCAAGGCGCGCGACTTGCCGTCGACCATCTGGTGGGGTTGTCGAGACGGACCATCATCCACATCACCGGTCCCGAGGATTATCTGGCGGCCCGGCTACGCGCCAGATCCTACCGGGATAGCTATGGCGCGGGGGCGGAAGTGCTGTTCGGCGACTGGACGGAGGAGTGGGGGCACGCGGCGATCGACATGATCTTCGAGCGAGACGCGACGCCCGATGCGATCTTTTGTGGCAACGACCAGATCGCCCGCGGGGTGATCGATGCCTTGCGCGACCGCGGGGTGCGTGTTCCCCAGGACGTCGCGGTCGTTGGCTTCGACAATTGGGAGGTCATTGCCGAGCAGACGCGGCCGGCCCTGACGACGATCGACATGGAGTTGAAGGAGCTCGGGCGGCGGGCGGGCCTTGCCATTCTGGGCCTCACCAAGGGCGAGGCGATTGCGCCCGGTGAGCGGGGCATTGCCTGCCGGCTCGTCGTTCGTCAAAGCAGCGGCCGAAACTGAAGGCTAGGCCGTCCCGCTCTTGTGGTATGGGATCAAAGCGACTCTGGCCGCTTCGATCCGGTGTCCTGCGCGTCGGCTTGGCTCTACTGCCTCACGCTGCCTTGGATTTTTCCAGCGACGCGAACTGCTTCGACCAATCCGCATACCAGGCCTGGAACAGGGCAAACTGTTTTTCGACGTAATCGCGCTGGCTGTCCGACAGGCTGTCGGTCTCGTTGAAATGCAGCGTAAATTCGGGATTGCCGGTGAGAACGAGCATGTGCTTGTAATAGAGCACCAGATCCGGGCCTTCATCGAAGCAAGAGAGCACGCCGAGGGCGCTTTCGAGTTCCAGCGCATGGGCGCGGGCAACCGCATCGCCCCCTGCCGCCGCCTGGGCGAGCGCGACCAGATGCAGGATTTCCTTGGGCAGAACATTGCCGATGCCGGTGATGGCGCCGGACGCGCCGCAGTTTACGAACCCGTGGAACACAGCCGTATCGGCACCGACCATGAGCGTCACTTGATCGTCGCGGCTGGTGATGTTTTCCGAAGCGTAGCGCAGGTCTGAGGGGCCGCCGAATTCCTTGAAGCCGATCAGGTTCTTGTGGTCGTTGCGAAGATCGAAGACCAACTCGGCGCGGGTCGCAAAGCCATAATAGGGGCTGTTGTAGATCACCGCCAGAAGGTTGGGTGCCGCCGACAGGATGGTCTTGAAATGGTCGCGCTGGGCAGACGCCGAGGTGCCGCGCGACAGGACCCTTGGAATGACCATCAGACCATGCCCGCCGACCTTTTGGGCGTGGGCCGCATGCTCGGCGGCGATCTTGGTGTTGACGGCGCCGGTGCCGACAATCACCCGCAGGCCGGCCGGCGATCATGGACGATTGCTGTCAATTGGCGAATGGCTCGGCCGGTCCTTTTGCGGGGGTCGTGAACCAGCGCGGCCCGGTTTCCGTCATGTAGATGTGGTCCTCCAGCCGGAGACCGAAGCGCTCCGGAAAGACGATCATTGGCTCGTTAGAAAAGCACATTCCAGGTGCGAGAACGGTCGCATTGCCACGGACCAGATAGGGCTCTTCATGAATGTCCAGCCCAAGCCCATGGCCGGCGCGATGCGGAAGGCCAGGCAGCCGGTAGTCGGGGCCAAGACCATATCTCGACAGTACGGCGCGCGCGGCGTCGTCGAGCGTGCTGCACGCCGCGCCGATTTTCGCGGCATCAAAGACCGCCTGTTGCGCTTCCCGCTCGATTGTCCAGGCCCGGGCAAAGTCTTCGTCCGGGTCTTCCAAGACGTAGGTTCTCGTCAGGTCCGAATGATAGCCGTCGATGCGGCAACCCGTATCGACGAGGACGACGTCGCCGGCATGGTAGACTTGGTCTCCATCGACGCCGTGGGGCAGGGAGGTGGCCTCGGCAAAGGACACGATGCAGAAGCTGGATCCGTCGGGGACACCGAGCGCCCGGTGCTGCTCATCGATATATTGCACAACCTGCGAGGCGCGGATGCCCGGCTTGATGAAGGCATTCGCGCGTCGCTGCACCTCGAGCGTCAGGTTCATGGCGAACTGGATGAGGTCGATCTCGGCGCTGGATTTGCACAGGCGCAGGTCGCGGATCATCCTCCCGCCATCGACGAGGCGTTCCGCACCAAGATTCTGTGCAAGCGCGTGATAGACGAAGAGCGGCAAGGCGTCGTCGAGCGCCAGGCGGCTGTTCGGAGGAAGCAACGCGCTGATGAGGGCGGCACTGCTTTCCTCCTCCTGCCATACGACGACCTCGCCCGGCAACCTCGCCAACGTCTCCACCCGGCCAAGCTCAAAGCCTGGGACGATGTAGTAGAGAGCGCTGGGCGTCACCAGCGCTCCCAGCAAACGCTCGCTCTGATGCCACACCAGGCCGGTAAAATAACGCAGACTTTCTGTCGGGCCGAGCAGGATGCCGCCGCAATCGGCAGCCGCCAGCACCTGTTGCAATAGCCCAACCCGCTGCAAGCGCTCCGGGTCATCGATCCTTGCGACGGGGAAATTCCATTCCATGTGTGGGCTCCTGCAGCGTTCGGCAATCAATGATTTGAAGACGTGGTGGTAATGGCGGTTTGGAATGGACCGTTACGAAAAGCGTCCAGTCCGAAACGGGTTTTCGGCAGCGCTCGACACGCGGATCACCCGTGCGGCGGGTGACGCTAGACGATCGTGATGCGACGGGCGTTGCCGGCATCGCGGGCAACATATTCCTGGATCTGCGCAACAATCTGGTCCGCGTGGCCGGTTGCCAGCGCATCGGCTTTCTCGACGTCCTGGGCCTCGATCGTGGCGATCGTCTCCTCGTGCTCATCGACATATTGCCGTGGCAATCGGTCGTCGAACGTCGAATAGTAGAGCCTCAGGATACGGCGTCCCTCATCCAGCAGCCGGGAGAAGAAGGTCGTATAATAGTGGTTGCCGGCCAGTTCCGCGATTGCGACGTGAAAGTCGCGATTCGCCTCGATCATCGCGTAGGCATCCCTGGACGCCACAGCCTGAGCGAAATCCGCTTGGCACGCGCGGATGTGGGCCATGGCGGTAGAATTGCGCTTGTGGGCGGCACCGCGTGTCGTCACGCGATACATCAATGTCAGTGCTTCGAAATAGGTGGGAAGCGTCGCGAAATCGATGGCCGCGACAATGGTGCTGCGGTTCGGCAAGGTGGTGATCAGTCCATCGGCAGACAGCCGCAAAAGGGCTTCCCGGATCGGCGTCCTCGACATTCCAAAGCGCTCAGACAACTTGACCTCGTCGAGAGGACAGCCGGGCGCCAATGTCATGGCAAGAATCTCCTGCCTGATGGTCGCGTAGACTGTCTGGGTGCCAGAACCGCGTGTGCGGACCAATTCCATATAGCGTTCCCGTTATGTCAATGCAGCCGGAGAATGCGATCAGTGGCAATCTGCGTGCAATCTGTCGACAGGTATTTAATATGGAAATGTTTAAACGTCCAGCACATGCTTTTTGATTTATGTATTTCTTAGCATCGGGACCTGGCTAGGCGATGATGCGGTCTCACCTTCAAGGAGCGCACACTTCAGAAGAAGGGGTTTATCGGCTTCGGAAAACTCGCGGCGGCCCAAGATCATTTCCACCGCCGCGGCAGCGACCGCCGCTATCGGCTGTCGGATAGTGCTCAATCGTGGCGTCGTCATGTAAGAAAGAGGAATGCCGTCGAACCCGACAATGCTAAGGGCAGCGGGTATGGGAATGCCGAGGTCGTAGGCAGCCCGCATGCAGCCGATTGCCTGCTGATCTGAGCTCGCCAGGATCGCCGTCGGCCTCTCGTTGCGTGCCTGTGCCAGCAAATAACTCCCGGCCCGCAAGCCACCTTCATAATCGAATGTGGCCTCCACGACCATGGTACTGCACGATTGGCCGCTGCTGCCGTTGAAAACCTCAACGGCCTCCAGATAGCCACTGAGACGATCATTTGCAGGGACAGAGTCGGACGGCCCGGATACGATACCGATACTGCGATGGCCCAAATTCAAAAGATATTCCGCGCCAAGCCTCGCGCCCTGACGATGGTTGGCAGCAACGCCCGGATAATCCTTAATTAGCCGGTCGAGCACGACGAGCGGCAAACCAAGAGGAGGTTTCGTTGCGTGAAAGCCGTCACTGGGAACAAGGATGATCCCATCGACCTTGCGTCCGACCAGTTGCTCCAGCCGGTCTGCTTCCTTTGCAACGTCATCGAGCGAGGTCATGAAGATGACATTGTAGCCGAACGATGCTGCGGCCTGCTCCGCACCCTGCACAACTTCGGCAAAAAAAGGGTTGGACAAATTCGGGATCACGATTCCGATCAGCCTGCTCACTCTGCTTCGCATGCTGCGAGCATGGGGGTCCGGTCGATAGCCAAGCTCCGCAATGACCTTATCAACGCTGTCGCGCACGTCCTGCGCCACGGAAGCGTGGCCATTCAGCACCCTGGAAACAGTCCCAGTCGCGACCCCGGCGCGCTTGGCAACGTCTCGTATCCCGACCTTCTTCATTTTCAGGCTCTGCCTATGTGCTTCGGAGACCGAACGTCCGATTTACCCTGTCTCATATCGATGGAGATCCGCGCGCTCAATAGCCGTCATTTGACCTGAGTTTGAGAGCGAACTTTGCTTCGCGCAATATAGAACCGGTTCATGTCACGCTGTCAATTTCCTGGCCAGATACATCTCCAAGTTGCATAACTGCGCGAGGATACGGCATTGACAGCGTATATATGACTTGGTATCCGTCGACGATTGGAAACGGTTCATACGGGCGAGGAGGCCCTGGTTTCCAAGACATTGGGGAGGTTTAAAATGTCGAATCTACGAATTCGTAGTGCTTTTCATATCAAAACCCGTCGCAACGTGCTGAAACTCAGTGCGGCTGGCTCGCTTTTTGTGGCCGTCGCATTGTCGATGAGCACTGCTCCGGCCTTCGCCGCTGACAAGCCGAAAGTTGGCCTCATCATGAAGTCGCTTTCCAACGAATTTTTCAAGCAGATGAAGGCTGGCGCCGACGATTACGCCGCCAAGAATAAGGACAAGTTCGACTTCAAGGCCGTCGGCATGAAAGACGAGCGTGATTTCGCATCGCAGGTCGATGCCGTCGAAAACTTTGTGACGCAGAAGTACGACATCATCGTCGTTGCTCCGGCAGACTCTAAGGCCATGGTAACACCGCTGGCCAAGGCGGTAAAAGCGGGCGTAAAGGTCATCAATATTGATGTTGCGCTCGATGAGGGTGCGAAGAAGGCCGCCGGTATCGATCTCGCTTTTTTCGGTCCTGACAACAGGGATGGCGCCAAGCTGGCCGGCGATGCTCTTGCTAAGGATCTCGGTAAGGGTGGCAAGGTCGTCGTCCTGGAAGGCAACCCGGAAGCCGATAATGCCAAGGAGCGGGCGAAAGGCTTTGCCGACGCGATCAAGGCCGGTGGTCTGCAGCTTCTCGACAGCAAAACCGCGCATTGGGAGACCGAAGAAGCTAACACTGTCATGACGAATTTTCTGACCAAATATCATGACATTCAGGGCGTCATGGCTGCCAACGACTCGATGGTGCTTGGTGTTGTGAAAGCGCTTGATGCGGCTGGCGTGAGCGGCAAGATCAAAGTTGTCGGCTTCGACAATATTCCAGCCGTTCAACCTTTGATCAAAGATGGCAAGGTGCTGGCAACCGTTGAGCAATATGGTGCCCAGATGGCTGCCATGGGCATCGATTACGGTCTTCGTGAAATGAAGGGCGAGAAGTTCACCGGCTGGGTCAAGACTGACATCAAGCTCATAACGAAGTAGCTTGTCACTTTGTAGTCCAAACAAAACCGGATGCGCTGGCTCATGGCTGGCGCATCATCTCCCCGGCAGGCATTTGCAAAAATTCCCGCTTATGACTAGCCGCGTCGATTGTTTAGAACCGTCGAAGTGCTGCTGACCCTCATCCGGATCGAACGATGCATGAGATCGACTTGGTACATGAAACCGAAGAAACGATTTTGAGGCTGGACAGGATCGGCAAACGGTTTCCCGGCGTTGTGGCGCTCAAGGACGTTTCCATCGAAATTTCCCGCGGCAGGGGACATGTGCTGCTTGGGGAAAACGGCGCCGGAAAATCTACGCTCATTAATCTTCTCGGCGGCGTGTTCAAACCCGACGACGGGCAGATTTGGTTCGACGGCAGGCGCTATGAGCCTCAGTCGCCCTTTGAGGCCTTCAGCGCCGGCATCCGCATCGTCCATCAGGAACTCCATCCACTATCGAATCTGACGGTTGCTGAAAACCTGTTGTTCGAGAACCTGCCGCGCCGCCACGGACTGGTCGACTACAAGCAGATGAACAGACGCGCGGCTGAACTGCTCGCCGAAGTCGGCCTCGACATAGCGCCAACAATGCAGGCCGGCCGCTTGAGTGTCGCACAGTTGCAATTGCTCGAAATCGCAAAGGCGCTTTGCTACGAAAGCAAATTCCTTGTGCTTGATGAGCCGACTGCGACGCTGACCTCAAAGGAGGTCGATCGCCTCTTCGAAATTCTCAGACGCCTGCGAAACCGCGGCGTAACAACGCTTTACATATCTCATCGCCTCGAAGAGATTTTTGAAGTCGGCGACGACGTGACCATATTGCGCGATGGCCAGCACGTGATTACCCGGCCGCTCGCCGGACTTGCCATTCCTGAAATCGTTGAGCTCATGGTCGGCCGAACGATTGCCAATCTCAACGTGTTCCGCAAAGACAGCACCGTTTATGGCGAAGCCCTCGGAGTGTCGGGTCTCAGGGTAAGCCGCGATAGCCCGGAGTTGTCGTTCTCCGTTGCTAGCGGGGAGATCGTCGGCATCGCCGGCCTTGTCGGCAGCGGCCGCACGCAGGCCGTGCGAGCCATTTTCGGAGCCGATCTGAAAGCCGCCGGGGAGATCAGGGTCGATGGAAAAGTGGTCGAGATCAGATCCCCGAAGGATGCGGTGAACGCGGGCCTTTGCCTTGCGACCGAAGACCGCAAAACACAGGGGCTCATGCTCGACATGACCTGCGCCCAGAACTCGACGATAACCGACCTGCGCAAGATCTCCCGCAACGGACTGATCCTGAAGACGGTGGAAGACAGCAATGCCAGGCGTCTGGTGCAAGAACTGCGCATAAAGACGCCCTCGATCAAACAGGTCGTCAGAACCTTTTCCGGCGGCAACCAGCAAAAGGTGGTTATCGCCAAATGGCTTTTCCGCGGACCGAAGGTGCTCATTTTCGATGAGCCCACCCGCGGGATCGATGTCGGCGCCAAAGCCGAGATCTATGAGCTTGTCTGGAACTTGGCTGCCACGGGAAAGGGCATTCTCGTGGTTTCCTCCGATCTGCCTGAGCTGATGGGCATCTGCCACCGCATCATCGTTCTTTCAGCCGGAAAGATTGCTGGTCAAGTGACACGTGAAGAGTTTGACGAGAGCAAGATCCTCTCACTGGCCTACAAGGAGTATAGTCGTGTCCGAGAACACTGAAACCACGAGTGACGTGAAACGGGTGCGCCTCGTTGATACCATCCTGCGTATTGCAATGCGGGAAGCCGGTGTTGCGATTGCACTCGTCGTCCTCGTCATATTCTTCTCGGCCGCAGCCCCCTATTTTGCGACGCCCGAGAACTTCCTGAAGATTTTCGTTCAGACGGCGATCAACACCGTCCTGGCGTCCGGCATGACCTTCGTCATCCTCGTCGGGGGCATCGATCTCTCGGTGGGTTCGCTTCTAGCACTTTGCACGGTGGTTGGCGCCACCATCATGATCGATCCCCGTCTGTCCCCTTGGCAAGCGATCGTTCTGGCATCAGTTGCCTCCATGGGCGTTGGCCTCATTCTTGGCGGGCTCAACGGCTGGATCTGCGAGAGGTGGAAGCTTCCCTCCTTCATCGTCACGCTAGGAATGCTCAATGTCGCCAGCGGTCTGGCGCGTGTGGTCAGCGATAACTCCACGATTACGGGCCTGCCGCAGCCATACGTCGATTTCGGAAATCTCATCTTCTGGGGCGTGCTGCCGTCGATCTTCCTGATCGCGATCGTCGTCGTTCTCATCGGATGGTTCATCCTGAAATATACGGTTTTCGGGCGCTTCGTGTTTGCCATCGGCACCAACGAAGAGGCCGTGCGCCTTTCCGGCCATACGCCGCGGCGCTACAAAATTGCAGTCTTTGCAATCTCGGGGCTGACTGCCGGGATAGCCGCTATGGTCTATCTGCTCCGGCTGAACGTCGGCAGTCCTGTCGCAGGGATTGGCTATGAGCTAAATGCAATTGCGGCCGTCATCATCGGTGGGACAAGTCTCTCGGGTGGCAAAGGCTCAATTGTCGGAACACTGGTCGGCGCGTGCATTCTGCAGGTATTGTCGACCGGCTTGCAACTTCTGGGCGCCGACGATAATGTCAAACCTATCGTGATCGGTGCCGTTATCGTCCTCGCTGTGATCGGCGATAGCTATCGTGGTAAGCTCTTAGGTATTCTGGAAATGCGGTGAGAGCCGTCGGGCTCATCATTTTCTTCTAGATTTTATCCGGAGTGGTGGGTGAGACAGGTTCGAGCCATCAAAAGCAATTGATGGTGGCAATCAATTCAGACCACTCTGATTAAGATTGAGAGCGAAGCTGTCCGACGGTGAGTGCTGACATTCAAGCGATTAGGTAAAATTCTTTTTTTTCGCGCTATGAAAACCCCAGATTCCATAAGTCGCATGACGCAATCTCTTCCAAGTCAATGATGTAAAAAAGTTTCTTCTGGCTCTCGGCGTGAGGTACCTCCCGTTGGCCGGGAAAGATCTAGGCTTGCCTGCTCTGGCGCGGGGCTTCCCAGCCTGACTTCAGGCGAAATCGGCTTGGATTGAGCGTTGAGAGAAAGCAACTGCTCAAGGCGGACTCGGGAAATGGCGGGGGCAGGGAAACGCATTATATTACTCAATTAACGAACCTTGATCCTGTCCAACTCCTGTTGATGGAGCAACCACCCCCACCTTCCGTCCCCCAACGAATTAAAAGTACGTGGGCCTTCTTCCGCCTCGGCATTGCAAGTCCAAAGTCGGTGAGGTCGCACCTCCGTGAGGCTTCCCTTTGCGGGCGAGGATGGTTGCTGATCAAAATATTTTCATGAAAAATACGAAAGGCAGGACCAGCCCGCCTTTCGCTGTACCTACTCACGCATTCCGACAGCTAAGCTAAGAACTCGAGCAGATCCCTGTTGAGACGCTCGGGGACCGTCGCGAACAGGCCGTGAGGCTCGCCGTCATACTCAATTAGGGTCGCCCCGGTAATACCGGCTGCAGCAGCACGACCCGACGGACCGATCGGGACTGTCTTGTCGCCCGTCCCGTGAATGACCAACGTCGGCATGGTAAACGCTGAGAGATCGCCGCGAAAATCCGTTTTACCGAACGCATCGATGCACTCGATCGTGGCTTTGGGGCTTGCCATGATGCCGAGCGCAAACGACCAATCGAGCACACCCTCGCTAACCGGATTGGTCAGCATCCCGACCCCGTAAAAAGTTTTCGCAAAGGCCTGCAGGAAGGCGAAGCGGTCCTTGCGAATCTGTGCCTTCATATCCTCAAATACACTTGCATCCACGCCATCGGGATTGCTCCCGTCCTTCAGGAGATACGGGACAACAGAAGAAACCAACACCGACTTTGCAACGCGTGACACACCATGGCGGCTGAGATAGCGGGCAATTTCGCCACCACCCATCGAAAACCCGATCAGCGAGACCTGCTGTAGGTCGAGTTCCTCCAGGACACTCGCCAAATCGTCGGCGAAGGTATCATAGTTATAGCCGTCCGCCGGATGGCCTGACTGACCAAAACCACGCCGGTCATAGGTGATCACCCGGTATCCGGCTTCCAGAAGTGCCAGCGTCTGGTATTCAAACATGTCGCCTGTCAGTGGCCATCCATGGATGAGAAGGACAGGACGTCCCTGGCCCATATCTTTGACATGCAATTGCGTACCATCTTTTGCTTTGACGAATGCCATGTAGAACTCCTTCAATTGACGGGGTTAAACCGTTGGGAGCTTGACATGTTCCTGTATCCTCAGCCGCTAACGCCAATTTGCGGGCGTTTCACCACGCCGTGGCAGGCGGCGACCCTGCATTTCGTCCGGGACGCCGCCAATCACGCTTTGTTCGCGGAATGGCTCTCGCCTTACCGTAAATTCCAAGCGACGCTGTGCAATCTTGATTTATACACATTTCGTGTGTGTATTCTCTCTCCGAAGAGCGTCGATATTAACTCTGCCTTGACGATTGATGTATGGTTTAAGGTTGCCAAGAAGGGCAGCCACGTCCAATTCAAACACCCGTCAAAGCTACGCCGGGTAACCGTTCCTCATCCTAAGCAAGATATCCCGTTGACGCTCAAGAGCATCGAAAAGCAATCTGGGCTAAAACTGAGGTAATCACTATGCGCAACTATATCGGACTGATCCACAAGGAAGCCGAAAGCGATTACGGTGTTTCCTTTCCTGACTTCCCAGGTGTCGTAACAGCCGGCACTGATTTGGTTGACGCCCGTCGCATGGCCGAAGAGGCTTTGGCTTTTCACGTCGACGGTCTTGTCGAAGATGGAGAGGCTGTCCCTGAAGCATCTTCCCTCACCGACATTATGGCTGATCCTCATAATTCCTCAGGTGCCGCCATTCTTGTTTCGCTAAAAAAGAAACGAAAAAGGCCGTCCGCGTAAACATCACGATGCCCGAGGATGTCTTG
Organism: Rhizobium rhododendri; assembly: GCF_007000325.2. GTDB lineage: Bacteria > Pseudomonadota > Alphaproteobacteria > Rhizobiales > Rhizobiaceae > Rhizobium > Rhizobium rhododendri. Next base: position 504,050 of record NZ_CP117268.1, read on the forward strand.
CAGGAGGTGGATGCCTACGCAGAAGCACATGGTTTGACCAGGTCAGGATTTCTCGTTCAGGCATCAAAGCGGGAAATCGGGAAGATTGCGGCTTAGCGATATCCTTCAGATATAAGGCCACCTTGCCCGCCGCCGGCCCTTTTTTGCGGACTTGCGGCATGAGCCACCACTTCAATCTGACACGAGATCCGTTCCAAACCATTTTAGGCTCACCGCCTGCAGCGTGCCATCAGTTTTCAGTGTCTCGATGGCGGCAGTGAATTGACCGGCAAGTTCCATGTCATGCTGGCAAGCCAAAACAAGGCCGACGACATCGGGCCGGAACGGTCGGTCGACAAGGGGGAGACCTTTCGCGCGCTGTTCGTTGCCGGCGCAATGCCGTGGGCGCCGATCAACAGCTGCGCGTTGGATGGAAAACCACGAGGCCGTGCTTTGCACTGAGCTCATTGCAGATTCTCATTTTCTTGAAAGGAGATTGCTCTGCGCCGTCACGAATTGAGCGACGAGGAATGGGCTATCATTGCACCTCTGCTGCCGAACAACAGCCGTGGAATTGAACGTGTTGATGACCGTTGGGTCATCAACGGTATCCTCTGGCGTTTCAGGACTGGTTCAACTTGGCGAGATGTGCCGGAGCGTTATGGCCCGCGCACGACGCTTTACAATCGGTTCTCCCGATGGCGCAAGGCGGGCGTCTGGGATCGTCTTCCGGACGCCGTTTCAAAGCGTTAAGATGGAGACATAGTGATGGTCGACAGTACTTGTGTTCGCGTCTGTCGCAGTCCGCCGAAAGTCTGGGCAAAGTACGTGTTGATGGCGAGCATCAGTTACTGTGGCGATGTCTGTACTTTCGCTTTGTCACTATTACCTCCAGTTGCTTGTCGGCTCCGGAGAAGTCCGGCGTATTGAACAAATCGGAGGTTTAAAATCCATTCCAGCAGTCGGTATGCAGCTCATCCGTTATCGGCACGGCGAGTTTGGCCTCACAGGCCCACGTGTCTTGCTGCCGGTCCTCAAGATGATGGCAATGGCAATGACATCGGTAGGGGCGATGACGCTGCGACAGCGGTGTTCCTGCTGATGATGAGGCGATCATCCACGTCGTTCTCGGCCGACAATGCCGCGAAGCCCCGATACGGCCTCTCATCTCGGATGGTCTGGCGCCGGTCCGGCCTTGGCCTGCAACGGCTTCGCCGACCTTCTTCCCCTGACCGCAAGCGGCCATTCCTCGCGAGCCAACAAGCTCGGCTACCGCCGTCCTCCGCTGGCGCTGTGGTCCTTTGGATGCAGCAGGCCAACCCGTCGCCTCTCGACCGCCATCGAGGCCGCATCGGGCGGCTTCGAACAACTCTCAGGAGAAACGACAATGGCTCAGATCGGCACCTTCACCCGCGACGAAACCGGCGCCTACAACGGTACCATCAAGACCCTCACCCTCAACGTCAAGGCATCAATCAAACCCTGCGACCGCGACAACGATCGCGCCCCGGACTTCCGGGTCACAGCAACGGGTGTCGAGTTCGGAGCCGGCTGGAGCCGGACCGCCCGGGAAACCGGCGCCGAATACCTCTCGCTCAAGCTCGACGATCCGTCCTTCACAGCTCCGGTCTATGCCTCCCTCGTCCAGGGCGACAAAGGCGAGCACAAGCTCATCTGGTCCCGCTGACCAGAAACACGGCGCTCCGCCCACAGCGGGGCGCCCTCATTCGATCACATAGCCCAGCGCGCGATAACCCACTCGTCGCTTTGCCGCCATCCGGGCCAGAACGGGAACGGTGCTATCGACGTAATCGACGACCAAGACGTCTTTCTTACCGTCATGCTGACGATGCAGACGTCCGACATACTGCGCCAAAGTGCCTTTCCAGGCGATCGGCATGGTGAGGAACAACGTGTCGAGCCGGGCGTCATCGAAGCCTTCCCCGATATAGCGGCCTATCGCAAGTATCAGACGCTCATCATCGTCTGCGACATTCAACGCCGTGTTGGCTTGCTTGCGATCCTTCGCCGACATGCCGCCACGTAGCACCACCAGATTTTTTACAAACGGTGAGAACTTCTGCTGCAGATAATCAAGGTGATCCTTACGCTCCGTCAGCAGGATGGGCGAACGTTTGGCCTCGAGGGACTTCAACACGTCATCGAATATCAGGTCATTTCGGCCTTGGTCCTGCGCAAGGGCCGCATAGATCGCTGGCATTGACGGGCGCTCTGCCGAGACGAGTGACGCTGGTAACTCAAACTTCGTCGAACGGTCGCGGGCACGGTGGCGCATACCACGCTCGGCAGCTTGAACTCTTGCATCGACCCGATGGCGAACGGGACCGCATTGCATGAAGATGATCGGATGATGGCCGTCCTTTCGGGCGACCGTCGCTGATAGGCCAACCACGTATCGCGCCTTGGATCTGCGAGCGACAAGTTCAAAACTTGCAGCGGACAGATGGTGGCACTCGTCCACAATCAGATGACCGTAATTTCCCACGATGTCATCGACCTCGCCATTGCGAACCAGGCTTTGGATCAGCGCCACATCGATGATCCCTGTTGGCTTCCTTTTCCCGCCACCGATGATGCCGATCTGCTTTGGGTCGATGCTCAGGAAGGAACTCAGACGCTCTATCACGACTGACACCGGATTGCCATCTTGCTACTCAGCCCATTCGCCTATTCCCAAATTGGTTGTTCTGATGCACCAGGACGCGCCCATGGCGGCGATGCCCTTCCTTTGCGGTAAGGCATCTGCGTACAAACGGGCGGTATTACCGTCGATTTTTCCCCAACTGATCGCCAGCGTACGTCCGCCATATTGAGCATCATCGCCGCGCCAAAGCGACTGCGCCCCGCGGGCGAAACGGCACGGTATACCGTTAGCCTATCCTGCTCTCTGACCAAATCAGTTTGACCACTGTGCTAACGCGCAACTACTATAACATGGCGACCAGACCGATTTCGTGGAAGATGCTGAAGCGGGCCGTCGTCGTGAGGTGTCGGAATGTCGGTGACCGAAACGGTGAGATATCAATAACATCCGAACGAGGCAACGGCTAGCGCAACGCAGGAGAGGATTACCACCCTCAGCGCATGCCCGAAGAATGCGGGCATAGTGCAAAGCGTTCCGCCTCTCCGTCGTGTTTGAGTAAGTCGGGGCTGCGTCCGCCAACCGGCCAGACAGGCCGGGCGGGTGTCGGATAGATCTTGATGCCGTCGCAGTTTGCCGACAATACGCAGCGCTAATCAACGCCCTCGACGCCAAGCGACGACGATGCATCGCTGCCAGAGCATCGTCACCGGGAACGGCGGAGACCCGCTTGCGGGCTTCGTTCGCGAGGTGAATTGAGACGTCCGCCGCAGGCGGATCGCCCGGATCATCGGCCTGCCATCCCATCTAATATTAATCCGCCGTGTCCGGTTCTGCCTGTCATTATCATCCAGCCAAATCAGCTCTACGTCGAACGCAGGGCCCCCATCAAAAACATGGCCTGTTACTATTCTATGTCGATTGAGCCGAATCTGTTCGGCGAGGTCTGTCTTATCCGCCGATGGGGTCGCATTTGGCACCGGTGGTCATAGCCGAGTGCATCATTTCACGCCGGAGGAGGAGGCTGGCAACCTCTTCCTTGAACTGCTGCGAAAGAGGCGATCTCATGGATACGAACCGAAGCCCCATGGCCGCCCGGAGAGCGTCATCTGATCGGCTGCGAGAGGAGGACCGCCAGGGCGTGCCTTCCGGTAAACGTGAGACGGGGTCTCGCCCATTGGATTCAAACGTGATCTTGATCTCGGCGAAGAACGGACTGTTGATCGCGAGCTTCAGGCCAAATTTGTCGTTGCGGAATAACGGGCAGTCCGCGAAATAGGACCGTAGTGCAAGCGTAGGACGCGGCGCCAATGGACGGTGAGGAAGTCGAAGACGCAGGAAACTCTATCGGCGTCGCGTTGCGGCACGACGTCCGGCAGCGCGGTCTTGATTTCGATCACAGAGCGTCGAAAGGCGCCGTGTGGGAACTGATCACTTCCGTGACGGACAGGCGGAACGGGTCTTGGTCGTCATGGAGCTTCCAGTCTATCATGCCGGTCGATCCGGCAGGGTGGCCTTGGCGATATGGTGAAAGCCACCCTCAAAAGGGCGGCTCGGCGCTGAGTCTGACTTCCCGTTCGGCCATCAGGACTTCGCGCCCAGCCAGCGCCAGGTCGAGTTCCGCTTCGATCCGGCGACGTTCGTCCGGGTGTACGTTCGTCCGGGTGTGCGTTCCGCAACTCGGCCTGCAGTTCCACGATGCTCCGTTCCAGTTCGTTTGCCATCGTCGTCTCCTTGACGTTTGTTAAAGACGACGCCCGCGGTCATGGAGGGATGGAGGGGTCAACGGTCGCGATAGAGACCGGCGGAGCCGGCAGGGTGAGCCGAACTTCTGTGGTCGGGCCTCAGGATCGGGCAAGAAATTTCGGGGACCCGCTCGTCCTAGGCCTTCATGCCGCCATGGCATCCTCGGTTGGACGCAGCAGACATTCCCTCTCCGTACTGCCCATTGATCCGCAAGTGGGCTCGATGCCCGCGTGCGGATCCACCAATACAGATGCACCGTGATGCGCCAAATACGCGGTAGCTGTGGAAAAATCAGCAAATCGCTGCTCTTGGCGGGGTGGGTCGATGACAGGGCTGTGATCCTCTGTCAGGGATTTTCGCACGAATGACAATGGGGAGAACGATATGACGACCACCAATGAAATTGCCGACAAGATCGCCGACGAGCACAGTCTCACGAAGGCCCAGGGAAAGGCGATCGTCGAAGCGGTGATTGCATCGATCATAGAGGCAGCGATTGCCGGCGACGAAACGAGCCTTCCCGGCTTCGGAAAATTCAAGGTGAAAGATACACCGGAGCGCGAGGCGCGCAATCCCGCGACCGGAGCGGCCATCAAGGTCGCCGCCGCCAAGAAGCTGGTGTTCACACCAGCCAAGGCGCTGAAGGATGCGCTCAACAAGTGATCTGAGGAAAGCCCCGCCCGGATCGAGCGGGGCTTCGATGTCTGATCAGCGGCGGGTGTTGCGCGACCAGATGAGCTGCAGTCCCTCGTGTCCCTGGATTTCACTGAGCGTCGCGTAGATCGGGGCCGGAAAACTCGGATCGTCAAGTTTGACCGAGATGCAGGCGCGCTCGGTTTCCCGGGCCTGCTTCTGCCAGCCTGCGCCGAATTCGACATTATGCGGTGCACCGCATAAGGTCGATTATGCATAGAGCGGGATTATGCGGAGCGTTGGTCGCTGAAGCCTGCTTTTGCCGATGCTCGCGGTGGATTTTACTCCGCATAATTCCGGAGCCTTCTGTGCCGCTGAGATGGATAGTGCGTCTTAAAATGCGGACGTCTTTGGCCTATGCTGATCCGCATGATCATTTAGGCGGAAGCTTCAAAGTTGGCGGAAAAGAATGATGCTTGGGAGAACATTGCTCGCATTCGACGGCGGTTAGCCGATCTGAATGAAGAGCGGATGGCGCTTGAGCGTGAGCTGGAAGTGTTTGAGCAACAGCTGATTTCCGATAGCCAGATTGCCGCCGAAAAGCCAGCCTTCACCGATGCCCCTGTTACCAACAGCTCGCCGTCGATGGAGAAGGTGGAGTTATTCCGGCAGTTGTTTGCCGGGCGCCCCGATGTCTTTCCGGTGCGATGGGAAAATAGAAAGGATGGACGCACCGGCTATTCGCCATCCTGTTCCAACGAGTGGGCGAAAGGAATCTGCGGCAAGCCGAAGGTGAAATGTGGGGACTGCCCGCATCAGGCGTTCATCCCGTATTCCGAGGATATCATCGAAAAGCACCTTCGTGGCGGCGATGCCCGTTCAAGCGACTTTGTTGCCGGCGTATATCCATTGCTGCAAGACGAAACATGCTGGTTCCTTGCTGCTGACTTCGACAAGGAAAGCTGGGCGGACGATACCAGAGCGTTGCTGGCAACCTGTCACGCAAAAGGAATTGCCGCAGCCCTCGAACGGTCGAGGTCGGGAAACGGCGGCCATGTCTGGATATTCTTCTCCGAACCCGTTCCCGCGAAGGTCGCCCGACAACTGGGGGCCGCACTGATCACAGAGACGATGGAGAACCGCCCCGAGATCGGCTTCACGTCCTATGACCGTTTCTTTCCCAACCAGGATACCATGCCACTTGGCGGCTTCGGCAATCTGATCGCGCTTCCCCTGCAAAGGAAAGCTCGCGAAAATGGAAACAGCGTTTTTATCGATGGCGACCTGCAACCCTACGATGACCAGTGGGCATACCTGTCGTCTTTACCCAGGTTGTCGGCGGACGAAGTCTTCAGGATCGCCGACGAAGCCGAATTGTCGGGGCGGGTCTTGGGCGTCCGGATGCCGGTCGATGACGAACATGCCGATGAGCCGTGGATGATGTTGCCGTCACGTCGGAGCGAGCCGCGGCGAATTGAGGCTGCGATCCCGCAAAGCATCAAGGTCGTGATCGCCGATCAGGTTTATATCGATAGGACCGAGCTTCCGTCCGCGCTGATTGCGCAGTTCGTGCGCCTGGCAGCATTCCAGAACCCGGAATTTTATCGTGCGCAAGCAATGCGATTGCCGACATTCGGCAAGCCGCGGATCATCTCCTGTGCCGAGCTTCATCCACGCCATGTCGCGCTGCCACGAGGCTGCTTCGACGAAGCAATTGAGCTCGTCAAGAGCCATGGCGCGACCGCCATTTTGGAGGATCACCGCGAAGACGGAGATGCGCTACCCGCCGGCGTCTCGTTCCAAGGGGAACTGCGACGGCCACAATCGCGGGCCTTTGCTGCTCTTGTCGCCAACGACAACGGCGTGCTCGCCGCGACGACCGCCTTCGGCAAGACAGTTGTCGCTGCTGCACTCATTGCACATCGAAGCCGCAACACGCTGGTTCTTGTTCACCGCAGGGAGCTTCTCACCCAATGGGACAGGCGTATCCATTTCTAAGCGAACGGGTTTTTTGGCGAATAAGCGGATCGGTGATGCGGAAAGGCCATTGTGCAGACCGCGATTTATACGATTGCGCAAACCTTCCTGTCCCCGAAAGAGTCTATCGGCTAGTGCGCGAATCGGCGATCAAGCAAAATCGCCCTTGCGCGAAAGAGAGTTTGGGCGACTAAGACGTCGAGCGTTTTCAATTTATCGGCTAAAATGACATCCCTGAATTTTGGGCGCGGGTGCGTCATCGTAACCTGCTCTCACTCCAGTCGCCGCATTTCGGCACCCACCCTGCCGCAGAATTGCCGGACCGCGCGATTCCGAGCGACGCTAGTACCGATAAGTTCCGGTTTCGACAGGCTCATGTCCCGAAAGCGCTACGATCACGCCGGATCGCATTTCCCGGCCGCTCAGGAAAGTCGGCCCCAGCACCATGCCGAGGCCGGCGACACAAGCATGGTACCAGTTTAATGACCTCAACCACGAGCAGGCCCAAAGGCGTACCGATGCTGAAGAAACCCTGGCTGTTTACGACGTATACCCCACCGCTTGTTCGGCAGCCGAGAAACAGCGACTTAAGTCTGAAATAAGCAGCTTTAATAGTTTCGGATGATAAAGGCTTTGGGTCGGGCGCTGTTGGCGGGTCCGCTGCTGCGTTTCGGAGCAACTTCTGTGCAGGCAAAGAGGCGGTCTCGACCCTAGTTGCGACTTGCGGCTCAAGCGCGAAGAATTTCGCCGTCTCCCGCAAGGGAGTTTATGATACAGCTTCGACCACGAAACATTGGTGTCGAGATTTACAGCTGAGGATTGACGGGCGATTTCTGGGAAGACGTCATTTAAACTCGGCGGGACGGGAAACGCCGGCGCTGAGGTCCGCATCCAGGGTGAGATTAAGCGTTGCGACCATAATCCACTCACCCCCGATCAGCTACCCCGAGCAACAAGTCGAGATCCGGCTCGGTCGTCGCGAGTGTCGGGCGGCAGTCATGGTCGAAGATGCTGGTGGCCAGCGCACGCTTTTGTCTTTGAGCACGTCCATTTTTTCTTCAATCGGGTCGGCGGCAACCAGCCGGTAGACGAAGATCGGCTTAGCCTGGCCGATCCTGTGGGCCCGGTCGAGAGCTTGTTCCTCGACCGCCGGGTTCCACCAGGGATCGTAGAGGATCACTGTATCGGCGGCGGTCAGGTTCAGTCCGACACCGCCGGCCTTAAGGCTTATGAAGAAGACAGGCATTTCTTCATTTGGAACGACATTACCTGCGCTGCACGATCGATGGTATCGCCGGTGAGCAAGGCATAGGCGATGCCCGCGTCATCTAATCGCTTCCCGATCAACTCCAGCATAGATGTGAACTGGGAGAATACGATGACTTGCGGCCTTCATCGATCAGATTGGCGACCAACTCGATCAGCTGTTCGAGCTTCAAGAGGCGCGGATCGCAGCAGGCCTGACGCAGTTTCAGCAGGGCATCCAGAATGACGATATGGCTGGGGGCGAGGCCTTTCTCGGCGATTGCCGCCTGAACTTTTGCATGCATCGCTAGCCGGATGGATTCGTAAAACGTCCGCTGACCTGCAGAAAGCTCTACTTTTTCGGTTATCACGGTTTTTGGCGGCAATTCGGCCGCCACCTCTTCCTTCGTTCGCCGCAGCAGAAAGGGCTTGATACGGGTTGCTAACAGCCGCGAGCTTGCCGTGTCACCCTTCTTTTCAATCGGCGTCCGCCACTGACGGGTAAAACTCTTCAAATCGCCGAGAAACCCCGGCGCAATGAAGTGAAACAGCGACCATACTTCGCCGCGGTCATTTTCCAGCGGCGTCCCGGTTTAGGCAAAAGCGATGCGGCGATTTTAGCCCATGTACCAGCTTCGTCTTCGCGGCATTTGCGTTCTTGATGACCTGCGCCTCATCAAGGAAGACCATGTGCCAACCGCGCTCGGCAAGGATGGCTTGGTCGTGTGCCAGCAGCGGATAGGTGGTTAGCATAAGATCAACAGCCTCAAGGCTTTGGAAATGCTTCTTGCGGTCGGCACCTTGCAGAACGAGTATGGATAATTCCGGCGCAAATTTTCCGGGTTCCGTCGCCCAATTGACCATGAGGCTGGTGGGAGCGACGACTAGAACGCGGGTCGATAGTCGCCCAGTGGCTTCTCGATGGCGATCAGGCCTAGCGCCTGGACCGTTTTTCCGAAACCCAACCCGAAAGGATGCCGCCAAGCCCAACACCCTTGAGAAACGCCAACGATGCCAGCCCGTGCGCCTAATAGGGCCGCAATGTCGCATTAAGCCACGGCGGCAGGTCGACTGCAGGAATGCCGTCGTGGCCGCGTAGCTTTTTCCCCAGCGCAAGCACTCTTTGACCGCCCTGCCAGACGGCGCCGGCGGCTTCCTCCAGATCGGCAAGGCTTGCGGCATCAAGCGACGACAACCGCAGTCGCCCGTCCGCACCACACCTCCAGCCAGATTGAACAGATCGAACAACGTCCTGATGAGTGGCAGTATACTGCCGACAGGAGCAGCCAGCACCTTGCCGCCTTGTAGCGGCAGGAACAGCGGCTCATGCTCTCCCAGGAGATCCAACGCTGACTGGAAAACCACGGACCGCATAACGCGCAGCTGGCCGGAAGGCCGAAATGTATGCGGCAGATGCGGCAATCATCACAAAAGATGGGTGGTCATCCGCGCGAGGTCATCGCGGATGATGCATCCACGGGGCCATTTTGCCCGCCGCACCCGGAAAATAGAGGTGTCCAATTGGGCGGATCAAAGCTTGGCCGACCCGTGTCCTTGGCTGCCGCCTGAACGAAGCTGGGGTCGTAAGATCAATGTCGTCAACAAAAGCTTCGATGAAACGAACCGGGTTGTCCGGCCCTATGCTTTAAAAATCTCAGGGTGCACTCAGCGAGAACAGCAGTGGGATTTACCATCAATCTGCAGGGGTCGGTGATGTAGAATTAGCACGTCCCGTCAGAAACGTCGCAAATACACCGGCGCGCGAAAGACTGAGTGTGCCCATAGTGCTTTTAGTCTGATATCTCGGACGCAGCCAATGAGTGGCCTCGTATTTCTAAAAACCTGTATTTTTAAAACTTTGATGGACAGTCGATTGATCGGGTCGACTTGCACATTCAAATGCATTGCTGGTGGGGATTGCATGATTTTAACGGCTTTAAATAGAGCATTTTCAGTGCGGGCGTTGGCATCCACGTTGCTGTTTTCATCAACCTTGTTCGGGTATTCCAGCCTCGCGCAGGACCAGCAGACCGCTCCGGCAAACACAAATGGCCAGCAGACGACCACCGCGGGCCCACCTGCACAGCCGGCACCCGCGCCCCAAGCCCGCGTCCAGAAATTCGACGACTGGTATTACCGCTGCATCGACGGCAAGGCTACCGATGGCGCTGCGACAACGAACTGTGAGGTCGCGCAGATTGCGACGGTAAAGCAGGGCGACCAGGACGTTAACGTACTGACGCTTGCCATCGCCAAGGCAGATGTACCGGCCACATCAGGCAAAAAGGGTGCAAAGCCGCCGGCAAGTGATCTCGTTCTCACCGCCCTTGTGCCGCTCAACATGTATCTGCCGTCTGGGCTGAGCATCGACGCGGCCGACAAGCCTGTGGTGCAGCTGGCCTACCGCAATTGCACTCAGGCCGGCTGCTGGTCTCAGCAGAAATTGGACGCCCGCATGATCGCGGCGTTTTCCAAGGCAGCCGATGGCACCGGTCACGTGCAGATGATGAATGGGCAGAAGGTCAACATCAAATTCTCGCTGAAAGGATTGTCGGCGGCTTTGGATGCTTTGCAGAAGACTGATACTCCCTAAGGCAAGAGGCAGACAGAGTTATGAAGTCCGCCCGGCCCCCACCAGCTGCTCCCCGCCGCAATCTCGTTTTGACCGCCAGCGCCTTGCTGACGGCAGCTCTTGCCGTATCGCCGGTCGCCGCCCAGACGCCCAATGACGACTTTGCGCGCCGGCAAGCGCAAGAGGCTGAACAGAAGCGTCTGGAGACCTTGGGACAGATGACGCCGAAGCCGGCGCCCGCAGGGGCTCCGCAACCAGCACCATCCAGCAGTCAGAAGGCTGGCCCGTGCTTTGCGATCACCCATGTCGAGGTGGATGGAGTGAAGCAGTTTCCGGCCACTGCCATTGCCAAGGTCACGTCATCTTATGCGAACCGCTGTGTCGGCATGGGTGAGATCAATGGACTGCTGCGCGACCTGACGCATCTCTACCTCGACAAGGGCTTCGTAGCCTCGCGCGTCTACGTGCCCGCACAGGATATCGCCGGGACCAAGATGCTGCGCCTGGTCGCCGTCGAAGGTACGCTGTCGGATATCTACATCAATGGCAAACCGGCCCCCGGCTCCGGCGTATTGGCGACTGCCTTTCCCGGCATGAAGGACCAGATCACAAACCTGCGTGATATCGAGCAGGGTCTCGACCAGATCAACCGTCTCCCGTCCAACAACGCCAAGACAGCCATGCTGCCGGGCAAGACGGATGGAACCACGATCCTCAATATCGAGAACAAGCCGGACCATCCCTGGCACCTGTCCTTCGGCAATAACAATCTCGGCCAGGAGCAGACGGGATATTCCAAGTCCTCTGCCTCGGTCGGCTATGACAGCCTTTTCGGCATCAACGATCAATGGAATTTTTCCTACGAGCATAGTGGCCCGGACTATCCCTGGCCTGATGACGGGCAAGGCAGGAGCAACAGCTATTCCGGCAATGTCAGCGTTCCCTACGGCTATTGGACATTGTCGCTGAACGGTTCCTGGTATGGTTACGACAGCTCCGTCCCCGGCAATTTCGGTCCGTTGGAAACGTCTGGTACCAGCAAACAGGCTGGCATCGGCGCAGACCGGGTGATTTTCCGCGACAAGGATTCGATCACGACGTTCAATAGCGGCCTGACCTACAAGGAAACCAATAATTTCCTGCTCGGCAACAAGATCGAGGTCGGCAGCCGCAGATATACGGTCGGCGATCTCGGTATTTCGCATTCGCGCCGAATGTTGGGAGGGCTCTGGGTCTTCGACCTGTCCTACAGCCAGGGGCTCAATCTCTTTGACGCCGTCGGGCCGGGCGACGTCGGGGCAGGGGACGCAGATCCCCGGTTTTCCAAATTTACCGGCACCATCACGATGACCAAGCCGTTTGAGCTCGCCGAACAGCATTTTGAGGTCAACTCGATCATCACTGGACAGTATTCCCCGGACAATCTGTTCGGCGCCGAACAATTCTCGATTGGCGGATATTCCAACGTGCGTGGCACGCGCGAGACCATGCTTTACGGCAATAACGGCTTCTTTGTCCGCAACGATCTGGCCTGGCGCACACAGCCCTTCGCCAATCATGCGGAACTTGTAAAATTATTTGGCGAGTTCCGTCCCTATGTCGGTCTTGACTACGGGCGCATCCCTTCGCAATCACGCTACCGCATCGAGGGTGGCGACATGTTTGGCTGGACGGTGGGCGCCAAGCTCGCTGGCGGCCATGTCAATTTCGATATCGGCTATTCGGACATATTCGGCGGAACGGTTGACCGGCACGACGCCGGGCTTCTGTTCGCCAGCACATCCGTGAGGTGGTGACCATGACTGATCGCATCAAGATTTTGGGAAGCGCTGGCTTTTCAAAGCGCACCAGGCAAGGTTTTCGTGTGATCGCCGGACGATCGCTTGCGATGCTCTTGAGCGGCCTGCTGGTTTTCCAGCCGATGCTGGCCAATGCCCAGTCCGTCTCCGCTGCAGGATCAGCCCCCGCAGCCAATCAGCCCGGCGTTGGGACAGCGCCGAACGGTGTCCCGCTCGTCGATATCGTCACGCCGAACGCGACCGGTCTCTCCCATAACAAATACGACAACTATAATGTCGGCACGCCTGGCCTCATCCTCAACAACTTCAATGGCGAGGTCGGCACATCGAACCTTGGCGGAGTCACGCCGGGCAATCCGAACCTGAAGACTTCCGGTCCGGCCTCCGTCATCCTCAACGAGGTGACGAGCGGCAATCGCTCGGCGCTCAACGGTCCGACCGAAGTCTTCGGCGGCAGGGCGGATGTGATCATCGCCAATCCGAACGGGATCACGTGCTCGGGCTGCGGTTTCATCAACACCCCGCGCGCGACGCTCACCACGGGGGTTCCAGAGATCGGGGCTGACGGTCGTCTGACAGGGTTTGCCGTAAATGGCGGCGATGTCACCTTCGAAGGGGCAGGGGCAAATCTCGCGGCTGCCCCCGGTGCCGTCGACCTGTTCGACGTCGTCTCGCGCCAGATCCACGTCAACGCGCCGCTTTATGGCAAGGTAATCCGACTGACGGGCGGCGCCAGCAAATACGACTATGCCACAGGCGAGGCAACCGCGCTGGCGGCGACCTCCGGCACGCCGGAATATGCGATCGATGGCTCGGCGCTCGGCGCCATGCAGGCCGACCGCATCAAGATCGTCGTCACCGAGAAGGGTGCCGGCGTCATGATGAGCGGCGACATGGCCGCCAATGCCGGTGAACTGTCCCTCTCGGCTGACGGCAAGATCTCGATCGGCAATGCGTCGGCACGCGATGGCGTGACCATCACCTCGAAACACCGGGTCACCGCTGCAAAGGTTGCGTCGAAGCAAAAAGTCAATGTCCAGGCCGACGAGGGCATCACCTTGCAGTCGGTTGCGGCTGACAGCGATATTGCCCTGGTGAGCGGAGCCGGCCTCATAAGCGTGGTGGAAGACGTCACCAGCGGCACGGCCGTGCAGATGAGTTCCGGCGGCGGCATTGCTGCCGGCAGCGTCACCGCTGGCAATGGTGCGGCAACGCTTGTCGCCACCTCCGGCGATATCGTGATCGCAGGTGCTGCCAACAGCGTCGGTGATCTCACTCTGACCGCGACGGCCGGCTCGCTCTCGGCCGCTTCCCTGTTAAGCAACGGCAACATCGCGCTGAATGCCGGGCTGGATATTGCTGTCGCCGGTAACGTGCTGGCTGAGGGCAATCTCACTGCCGCCGGTCGGTCAGTCTCGACGGGCATGGTCGTCTCGGGCATCGATATCGCTGCTACCAGTGCCGATCCAAACGGCAACGTGGTTCTCGGCTCCGCTGACAATCTCAGCCTGACGGCCACAGGCGGCAATATCGCGACGGGCAACCTTCTGTCTGCCGGAGCGCTCACTTCAACGGCGGCCGGCACCATGACGGCCGGCAGCCTTCAGTCGACCACCGATCTGACGGTGGCTGCGACGTCGCTGACATCAAGCACAGTGATCTCCCACGGAACACTCACTGTCGATGCATCGACAAACGTTTCCGGCCAGATCTTTGGGAGCAGCAATGTCCTGATCTCGGGCGCCACCATTCAAGCCGGCGCCATCGTATCCGGCGTGGATTTTGCGGCAACCGCTGCGGCCAATGGCAATCTTGTGGTTGGCAATGCCGGCGATATGACGTTGCAGGCCTCTGGCAGTCTGTCAGCAGATACGCTGCTTGCGGCAGGAACGATGTTTGCCACGGCCGCAGATCTCAACGTCGGGAATGTGACCGGCCACCAAGTCGTCACCCTGTCCGGCAGCTCCAGCCTCACGGCCACCGGCCAGCTTCTCGGAGCAAAGGAGGTCTCGATCTCTGGCGGCTCGGTCTCCCTCAATCAAGTCATCAGCGGTCTGGACTTTGCCGCAACACAAGCCAATGGCGGCAATGTCACCTTGGGCACGACCGGTAACCTGTCTCTACAGGCCGCCGGTCAGCTCTCGGCAAATGCTTTGCTTGCGGCCGGAACCATCACGGCGACAGCCGCGGATCTCAGCCTCGGCACTGTAACAGGGCATAACGACATCTCGCTTTCGGGCGGTAACAACCTGACCGTCACTGGCCAAACCCTCGGGGCCAACGATGTTTCGTTGTCGGGTGGCACGATCTCGACCGGCCAAGTCGTGACGGGTGTTGATTTTGCTGCGATGGCGCAATCTTCGACCGGCGCTATCGTCATCGGCTCAGATGGTGACCTGACGATCAATGCCGTCAGCGCCACCAATGGCAGTCTCGGCAGCGCCACGACCGGGGCGCTGCTGGTCGCCGGCGATCTCAATATCACGGCCGGGTCATTCGCAGCGTCCAACGTCACCGGTCATGGTGCCGTCACCGTCGATGCCGCCGCCAATGTTTCTGGAACGCTTCTGGCAGCAGGCAATGTCGCAATCACCGGCTCGTCCATCACGGCGGGCAGCCTTGTCTCTGGCGTCGACTTTGTCGCTACAAACCAATCTACGGACGGTAGCGTTGTGCTCGGCTCAACTGGCACACTCACCCTAGAAGCCACCGCAGGCAATATCAACGCGTCCAATCTGCTGGCGGCCGGCGGGATCGGCGCCACGGCGAGCGGTGACATCGGTAATATAACGCCCGTCAACGTTATTGCCCATCAGAACCTGACGATGACCGCCGGCGGCACAATCGCTCTGGCCGGCCAATCCATGGCAGCAGACAGTGTCAACCTGCAAGGTCAGTCGATCTCAGTCGCTAGCCTGGTGTCAGGCGTCGATTTCGCTGCGACGCGTGCCTCAAGCACCGGCGCGCTGATGCTGAAACAGGGCAATGCCCAATCAGGCACAATGACACTCACGGCCACCAATGGCGACATAACCGCCAGCAATGCGCTGCTGTCCGGTGGCAACCTCTCGGCAACGACGAGCGGCGGTATCAGCTATGCGCTGCTGCAAAGCCTTGCCAACGCCTCGTTGAGCGCGCCGGGCACCATCACCTACACGAACAACAGCAACGTCACCGGCAACCTTACGATAAATACCGGTACGATCGATCTCTCGGGAACACGCGGCGCCAAGCTGGCTGTCGGCGGCACGCTGTCGATCACGGCCACATCCGCAAACCTCACCGGCAGCAGCCTCGTCCTCGGCGGACTGGCGCTCGACCTCAGCGGCCAGGCTGATTTGACCGGTGCGGCCGTGAAGACGGCCATGAATGCCGGCGGCTCCGGCGATATTGCCATCACTGCAGGCAGCCTTGCCATCAGCGACACGACGACGCTGCTGGCCGCCCATGACCTGACGCTCACCCTTCCCACCCTCTCCAACAGCGGACAAATTGCCGCTGCCAACAATCTGACGATCAATACCAGCGGCGATCTGACCAATACATCGACCGGTCTTCTCTATGCCGGTCGTGACGCTTCTCTCCTTGTCGCGGGGGCGCTGACCAACGATCAGGGCGCCATTCTCGCTGGCAATGACCTGACGATTGCGGGAAGTAACCTCAGCCAACGCAACGCTGCCACCACCAACATCTCCGGCCTCATCCAGGCGGGTGGTGACATGTCTATCCTGACCTCCAATCTCGTCAACAAGCGGTCGACGACACCAACCTGGGTAACCGGTCAGCTGGTCTCATCGGGCAATGTCGTCGGCACCTTCGTGCTCAACCCCGATGTCGCCGGCAAGCCGTTTGCCTATCTCGAAACCAGCGACCAGAATATCCACCAGCTTTACCCCGGTGTTGATCCGCCGGCCTGGCAGGACTACGAGCCGCTGCTCTGGTCTCAGGCGACGCTTGCGGATGGCACAAGCTATCATGCCTGGACCTGGACCTCCGCCAACGGGCCGACCGCAGTTGGACCGATCTACGACTGGATCAAGGCCCGTGTCCCGGTCGATGCCAACGGCACCCCGGTCCTCGACCCCACCAACCCATCCAAGTACTTCATCGTCGACCAGGTCATTCGTGGCGGGGTCGCCGACACCAGCACGACCTATACCTGGGATCCGACCAGCAATCTCAGCCAGTCGGTTTACGAAGACAGGTTTACGAGCACGCTAACCCCCGAAGCGGTGATCCGATCCGGTGGCAATCTGACCATCGATGCGACCAATCTCACCAATTCCTACAGCAGGATCGAAGCGGGTGGCAACGCGACGCTCTCAGGGTCGACACTCACCAACGAAGGGGTCGTCCTCAATCGCACCACGATGACGACCTGCAACGCCCAGAGCGCCTGTACAGCTTACAATGCCGATGGCACGGCCGATCCATCGCGCGATATCGCCAACGGATCATCTGTCGTATCGGGTTCGCAGGTCATTGGCGGTGCGGCTGGTACCCTGAAGGCAGCCGGCGCGCTGACCCTCAACTTTGGCACGGTCAACAACACATCCCTTGGTTCGACCAGCGGCAGCGCGGCCGTCAGTACGCCTTCGACATCGAGCGATCCGCTATCTGCCTTGAGCGGCCTGACTGCAGGCGGCGCGCTCTTCACGGTCAATAGCGCGCTCTCCAATGTAGCTGGCAACAGCGTGCCGACCGCCGGTGGCGGCCTGACCGCCGCGCTTGGCAACCTCACCCAGATCTCGCCAGCAAATGTCGCGCAGCTCGCTGCACTGGCGAAGCCGCAATCCGGTGGTGTCGGGGGCACGATACCCGGCCAGGCCTTCATCTTCGAGACCCGAGCAGCCTTCCTCGACGTCTCGAAGTTCTACGGATCGAGCTACTTCATCAGTCGGGCCGGTTACGACCCCGAGACCAGTATTCCGTTCCTCGGCGACGCCTATTTCGACAACCAGCTGATAGACACGCAACTGCGCCAGTTGGTCGGCGACGGGCTCGGAAACGGTTCCTTCATTCCAGGCAACAGTGCCATCGAGCAGATGAAGACCTTGCTCGACAATGGGGCTGCCTACGCCGAGGCCCATGGTCTGGCCTTCGGCCAGGGGTTGACGCCCGAGCAGGCGGCCAATCTGCAGCAATCCATCGTGCTTTACCAGACGCAGACCGTGAACGGGGCCCAGGTGCTGGCTCCCGTCGTCTACCTGTCGGCCGCCGACCGGGCCAAGGCAGGGTCTGGCGCCGGCGCGATGATCGCCGGCAACTCCGTCAATCTCAACGTCGGCGACCTCAACAATTCCGGCGCGGTCGCCGCCGCCGGCGGCCTTAACATCGCTGCCAGCTCGATCAAATCCACCGGCACCTTCTATGCCGGTGGCAACGCGAACCTGACCGCTTCCAACGGCATCACGCTTGCCGCCCAGACGATGACCATCGGCGGCCAGAACGTGGTCAACACGAATGCGGGGGTTTCGGCCGGCGGTAATCTCTTGCTCGCCGCCAATAACAGCGATCTCAATGTCAATGGCGCCAGCGTCAAGGCTGGCGGATCGGCTCAGCTCTCCGGCAACAATGTCAACCTCGCTGCGGTCAAGGTCGACAATGGCGGCCAAGAGAATGCAACAGGTGCACGGGTCACCGCTGGCAGCAATCTTGCCATTGCCGCTAACAACGATGTCAATGTCATCGGCTCCTCTGCCAAATCGGGTGGCGATCTCAATATCAAGGCCGTGAGCGGCGCCGTCAACGTCGTCTCCACCGATGTCGCGCGCAAGACGAACGATGGCTACACCAAGACCTCCGGGACCGATCAGCAGGCATCGAAGCTCACGGCCGGCGGCAATCTCGGGATTAGCGGCAACACAGGCGTCCTGATCTCAGGCTCGGATCTGTCGGCCAAGGGTGATGTCGGTCTGAGCTCGAACGGCGACATCAACGTTACCACCGCGCAGAGCCAGAGTGCCTCTGTCTTCGGAAAGAATTCGTCATCGTCGATCACGAACAATGGCTCCACCATCACCGCCGGTGGTGATCTCGTCGCAAAATCCAACAACGACATCAACGTCATCGGCTCGACGCTGGCAGCCGACGGCATACTCGGCCTGCAGGCGAAAAACAACGTCACCATCGCCGAAGCCACCGATGGCTATACGCTCGACACCAAGAGCTCCAGCAAGAAGAGCGGCTTCTTCGGATCGACCAAGAAGGACGCCTCCGGCCATCTGGAGACCACTACAGCGGCAGGCTCAACGCTCTCCGGCAAGGATGGTGTGACGATCATCTCCGGCGGCGATACCACCGTGTCGGCATCTAAGGTGACGGCTGGCGACGCCACCCATTCCTCGGATCTCAACGTCCAGACCGGCGGCAACCTCATTGTCGCCTCGGCCAAGGACACCGAGACCGAGAATGACAGTGCCAAGCGCAAGGGTTTCCTGCGCAGCGGCAGTTCCAGCTATCAGGGCTATAACGAGACGACGGTCGGCTCTGAGCTTTCCGCCTCCGGCGATGTCAATCTCGACGCCGGCAAGGCGGCCGTCATCGTCGGCTCGAAGGTCAATGCCGATGGGTCGCTGAATGTCTCCGGCGAAAGCGTCAGCATCATCGGTGCTCAGGAGAACCACCAGTCCGACAGCCAGCGCAAGGATTCCGGCCTCTTCGTCGGTTCCGGTGGCGGCTTCATCTCGCTTTACGGCAAGAACGAAAAGCAGGGCGCACAATCCTCGACCGACAATGTCGGCTCCAAGCTATCGGCCGGGCAAGACGTCAACCTGACGGCGCGCGCCACCGATCTCAACATCATGGGTTCGCAGGTCACCGCCGACCGTGACATCAACCTGTCGGCGGCCCGTGACGTCAATGTCACGCCAGGGGCAGAAAGTGCGGCGCAATCCGAACAGCAGAAGAAATCCGGCTTTGGTCTCGCCTTCTCGTCCGGCAATGGCGGCTTCTCGCTCGGCATCGGCGCCCAGTCGACCAAGGACAGTTCGGCCCAGCAATCCGACACAAATGCCATGTCGGCGCTGTCAGCAGGTCGCGACCTCAACATCTCGGCCGGCAACAATGTCAACCCGCAGGCGACCAGCGCGTCTGCCGAGCGTGACGTCAATCTTTTTGCCGGCAACGACATCAACCTGCTCTCGGCCAACGACGTCACCAATTATGAGGAAATGCACGAGAAGACCTTTGCTGGCGTGACGCTTACGGTGTCCAGCCAGGTTGGCAAGGCAGCTCAGAGCATCATGAACTCGGCCGAGCGTCTGTCGGACAGCGGCGGCGTCAATGCCGTCACCAACACCGCCATCGCTGGCCTTGGCTTTTACCAGGCCTACAAGGATCTGACGGGTGTCTACAGCCAATATCAAAAGTCCGGCGACATCGGTGTTAACGTCACTCTGACGGTCGGCGCCAACCATCAGGAAAGCCAGTCCTCATCCTCCACCTCGACACCCGTCGTCACCGACATTCGTGCTGGTCGGTCGATCTCGATGGAGGCAGAGAACGGCTCGATCACGAGCGACGGTGCGCAGATCCTGGCCGGCTACGACAAGAACGGCATACCAACGGTTTCAGGCGATCCGCTGACCGGCGATATCTTTCTGTCGGCAACCAACGGCAACATTAATCTCAACGCTGCGACAGGCACGACGGACAGCGCGAGCAGCAACTCCTCCTGGAGTGCTGCGGTGGGTGTCGGTGCGACTTTTGGCGGCGGAGGCAAAGGCACCAAAGATCTGGGTCTGGTTGCCAACGCCGGCTACGGCAAGGGCAGCGCCGATACCAGCGGCGTCAGCCACACGAACACCCACGTCAATGGCACTGGTGACATCACAATCGTCACCAATGACCTGACCCTGCGCGGCGCCACGATCACCGGAAATTCGGTCACCGCCGACGTCAAGAACCTGACGATCGAAAGCCAGGTAGACACCGCCAAGGCCAAGGCGGACCAACTCAGTCTATCGGCCCAGACCGGCTTCGGCTCGACCAGCGTTTCCGGCGTTACCCAGAAGGCCAGCGGCGACGCGGTTGTGGTCACCGAGCAGTCCGGCATTCACGCGGGGGCGGGGGGCCTCGATATTGATGTCAGCGGTCAATCGTCGCTCATTGGCGGTTTGATCACCAGTGAGGCCGGGGAAGGACGCAACAGCTTCTCTACCGGGACGCTGACGGTCGCCGATATCGATACGCACTCGACCTGGAAAGCCGACACCTACGGCGGTTCGATCGGTACTAGCGGCATAGTGCCGTCCCCTCCTGTCAAAGAGAGCGAAAACAAAACCGGTCAGGCGCTTTCGGCCATCGGTGGCAATATCCCAATCACCATCACCGATCCGGCGCACCAGACACAGGATATCGGCACGATCCGTCGCGATACTGACAACACCAATACGTCGCTACCCGGCCTCCCGGATCTTGAGCATATCCTGCGCGAACAGTACAAGACGCAGGCTGATTTGCAGGCGGCACAAGCAACAATGGCTGGGCTGGTCGGGGATATTTCCAGCAACCTGTACAAGCAGGCTCTCCAACGTGGAGACGACGCAGCGGCTGATCTTTGGAAGGAAGGTGGCGAAGGCCGGGCGCTGCTACATGCGATCGGCAGCGGTATCCTGGGCGGAGTCAATGGTTGGGAGGGGGCAATCAAGGGTGCCCTCGGTGCAGGAACGTCGTCATTACTTACACCGGCGATCGCCGCACTCGTCAAGGGTATCCTGAAGGACAGCACCCTGTCGGATCAAGACAAGCAGACGCTTGCCAATCTGATCGGAACAAGCCTCAGTTCAGCGGTTGCTGGCGCCGTCGGCGGTGGAGAAGGAGCATCATACGGCGGAGCGCAGTATCAATTTAATTATCTCACCCACAAGGAACTTGATGAGGCCAACAAAGAGCGTGCTGACCTTCAAAAGAAGATTGCCAATTGCCAAGCGTCCTTGGGCAACGGCTGCTCGGCTCAGACGCTTTCTGATCTCGAAGACAACCTGCAATTCAGCGTAGCCTACTACCGGCAGCTCTCTGACGCGAATAACGCGTCCTTAGTAAAGGCCTGTGCGGCATCCTTTTCCAGTGCAGCCTGCGTAGCTGGCAGAGCCGATCTTGCAAACGCCGTCGACGAGGAACCAGGGCTCCAGCAACACGTTCTTGGCACGAGCTCTGTCAATACGCCGGATGCTTTGCTGCTCGGCGTGCTCAGCGATGTGGCCGCAGGCCATGTTGCATCCGATCAAATCGCCGCGCAATACCAACAGGCGTTGATCACGCACCAGCAGATAACAACTGGCGTCGCTGCACTGGCCGTGCTCGTTGCTGTGGGCGTTACGGTTGGTCCGGAGGTGTACGCCTACTGCGCAGCCAATAGCGCTGCATGCGCGAACACGGTCACGGAGCTGCTGGATTGTACGGTAACCATCGCCTGCACGAGCACCGCCGGGGGTGTTTTAACGGCTACAGCGGCGACAAAGGTCGCCGGCGAGCTCGAGCAATCCGCAGCCGCTGCAGCGAAAGCGGCCGGTACCCGCACGATTGTCGCATCTGATGGCACAACGGTTATAGTTCCCGCTGGGTATAAGCCGCTGACCTCTGCTGGACCCGCCGCCAGTGATGTAGGGGGCCTACCACAAGGGTATGTCCGGGTCACTGACGATGCAGGAAATACTGTCATTGCAGGGCCAAATAGCGCAATCTATGATGATGTGGCCGAAGCACAAAAGGCGGCAACTATTACGGCCAATTATTCAGGTAAAACTGACTGGCCAGAATTGAGCGGCGCTTTGCGTGAAGGTTCAAATTCTGCTGCAGCGGCACTTAAGGGTGAAGGGCCGATCAACTTTGGTATGGGAACTTTCAATCGTGAGCAGACTATGGCCATGGGTGAAGCATGGGTCGGACCCGGGTATCGCGTGACTTCGCGCGGATACTATGAAAGTGTAGATGGGCTAAGGCAATTCAGACCTCCGTCGACAAAACCGAACAGCCAGTTGGCAACGACAGGCACTCAAGCAAACTTTGAGCAGAGATCGGGTGCCACCGGAGCGTGGGGCGCAAATGGCCATATGGATGTGTCACCATGATTGCCACCGCAAAATCCATCGAGCTAATCGACTACGAAAACTGGAACTATTGGCCAGACGACGTTAAGAACTTCTGCGCAGCAGCGGAAGCCATGATTGGACCTGTCGAAAATGACGGGGCTGAAATTTTTAGCTTTGAAATATGTACGCCAAAGTGGTTTGCTGAAAATAGACTCGCCAAAGCAACGTTTACTAGGGGTATAGTTTTTGTACCTGAGTACGACGAGCAGGCAGTAAAAATGATAATTGCGGACTTAGTCGCAAAAACCTCAGGCGATACATGGGGCGAAATCGCCGAAAAACTGTCTCGGTATCTTCGATGGGAGTTTGAGGACTATCAGAGAGGACCTCCGAGTTAAATGCTTTCTAGGTGGCACGGCGATTGCTGACCCGTAATCGAAAGAAAGGTATGCAATAATGGGAACATCTACGGCGCTACCGATCAAAGTCATGGCAGATTATGGTTGCCACCCGCTATGGTGGGATAGTGAGCATCCCGTGTGGTATGCTCGGGATGGTCAGATGGGTGATATCGACCCTGTCAGCCTCGGCGTTACACCGAGCTTGGCAACCGAACTTCGGACCTGGGCTGAGAAATTTGATGCCATGTTGAACTGGGAGGATCCAGGAAGCACATCCGTTTCCCCAGAAGTTGAGGCGTCATTTGAGGGGTCGGTTCCGGCTGGGGGCGGAATGACACTCTAAGCCGTTGCCCCCTTGGGCCAGAGATATTCGCCGGTCAGTAATATGTGCGCCCAACCCAGCGGAGAGATATGCGCCAGAAGTTCGGGCGGCACATCAAGTCCTTCATTCCGGCGCTTTGCGACTGTATGGCCGAGATGGAGGGTGTTCCAGTAGATGATGACTGCGGTGAGCAGGTTGAGGCCGGCGATCCGGTAATGCTGCCCCTCGGTGGTGCGGTCACGGATTTCGCCTTGGCGACCAATGCGCAGCGCATTCTTGAGAGCGTGGTGGGCCTCGCCCTTATTGAGACCGATCTGGGCACGCCGCTGCATGTCCGTGTCGAGGATCCACTCCATAATAAAGAGTGTGCGCTCCACCCGGCCAACCTCCCGCAGCGCAACCGCTAGATCGTTCTGGCGTGGATAGGAGGCAAGCTTGCGGAGCAACTGGCTCGGCTTGATCTTGCCGGAAGCCATGTCGCTGCGCAGCGGAACAGGTCGGGCCAGTTCGCGATGATCAATTCCTCGCGGATCTTGCCACCGACCAGTTTGCGCAAATCCTTGGGTGTCCCGGCGGGATTGAAGACGTAAAGGCGCTTCGAAGGCAACTCGCGGATGCGCAGGACAAGGCGGTATCCGAGCATGCCGCTGGTCCCGAACAGGTGATCGGTGAAGCCGGCCGTATCGGCATATTGCTCTCCGATCTGACGACCGGCATCATTCATCAGCAGGCCGTCAAGGATGTACGGGGCCTCGCTGACTGTCGCGGGAATAGTCTGTGACGCGAACGGCGCGAACTGGTCGTTGACGTGAGTGTAAGCCTTGAGGCCTGGTTCATTTCCATACTTAGCGTTGACCATGTTCATCGCCTCGCCTCGCCATGCCGGGCCGAAGGAAAGAACTGGCCATCGCTCGATGCGGTCGTTCCCATGCCCCAGAACCGGGACATCGGCAGCTTTGCTTGCGCAGCCACCACGATCGCCAGCGCCTGGTTCATTGCGTCGCTTTCGACGTGCCACCGGGCAAGGCGCGATAGCTGCCAGTAATCATGCGTGTTCGTGGCCTCCGCCATCTTCCGCAATCCCAGATTCAGCCCTTCTGCGAGCAGCACATTGAGCAGGCCGACCTGGTCACCGCATGGAACCCCGGTTCTCAGATGAGTGAATGCTTCGGTGAACCCGAGCGCAGCATCGACCTCCAACAAGATGTCGGTGATCCGAACTGGCGGCATCCGGCGATAGAGATCGAGTATCAGCTCCTCGGCGCTGTCCGGAACGTCAGCCGTCAGTCGGTCGATCCGCAACGTCCCATCCTCGATGCTGCCACGGGGGATGGTCCCGTCGCGCGCTGCTCGCGCAAGTCTCTTCAGGCCATCGGCGAGCCGAGCCTTTCGATCAGTCAGCCATCCCAGCGGATCGAGGGGCACAGCCAGTCTTGTATTAGCTTGTGCCGCAATCATAGGCACCAACACCTGTTTGAGATCGCCATAGCGGCGCGAATGGTCGAGCCAGATGTCACCGGATCGGAAGGCATCCCGCAGGTGAAACAGGACCGCCACCTCCCGAAGGCGATTGTCACCCTGATGTTGTGCTCTCAAATGTCGGTGCCATTTCGAATCCGGCCGCAAGAAGCTGTCGGTCGCCGGTGGTGACGCTTGCATTTCGCCGATGGCTTTTGCCGCCGCAATCAAGGGCTGGGCTACCGATGCTGCCTTGAGCTTCAGGCACCGCAACATGTGTGGCGCGTAACGGCGGAAGCGATGATATCCGTGCCCGACATGAGCCAAGGGATCGTCCGCCAGCGTATTGCTGAGCTGGGCACCGGTCGCGACCAGTTGTTCGAGCCGGCCCCACTCCGCCGATTTGGCGACCGCCATTTCCAGCGGCACCCCGTCGTTGCGGGCCTCGAGCAAGGACTATGTTGCAGCACTGGTCTCGGCCGCAAACGACACCAACGATCTTAAGAACGCGACGCCAACCCAGGCATCAGCGGTTCTGAACGGCCTGAAGGACGCTATCGGTGTGGTCGAGCAGGGCCAGGGGAACGCGACAGGTCTCGAAAACGCGCTGACCGGCTCGGAACAGACCTATCTCCAACTTCTCCAAAGCCTCACCAACGCCATCTCGACGACAGCGGGCACCAACGAGTCCGCGCTCCGGCAGTTTGCAATTCAAAACGCCGCACACGTCGACGGACTGATGGCAAATGCGGCCTTCGCGCAATCGGCCGGCAAGCTCATCCAGGTCGAATATATGATCGCGGTCGGAGGCGCCGCAGCGCTCCCGGTGGCGCAAGAGCTTGCCGCCATGTGCCGCTTGGGAGCGCAGGCCTGCGCGGCACAGGCTAATCTGATCTTCCAAGAGATCGTCGCCTCTATTCCTGAGCTTGGCGGTACTGGCGTCGGAATCGCCGGCATCAGCGTGATCGAAAAGGAAGCTCTCGATCGGGCGCTCGTAAAGGCGGCCGAGGCCCATCGCCAAAAGTGCTTCCAGCGCCAACTTACGCTGCGCCCGATGGGCTGACGGCCACTGGTCAATATACCAGCAGCGGAAAACCGGTTTTCACGGATGGCAATGGTGGATATTATGCGCCGTCGGGAGTTGCCGGTGACAACAGTATCGTTGTTGTCGACGCCAACGGTAATGCGAGGTATTTTAACTACGGTACGTCCTCAACGGCAGGCGTAGGTCAATCCGCCGAGGCACAGAGCCTACTCAGCAAATTGTGCTGGAGAAAGTGCTCGCCGATCCAGCGGCGGGTAAGGCATTGGGGAATCTAAATGGCGATCCAGTCTTCCCGCAGAGCTTGGGCTGGATGAAGATGGAAGCTAAAGCGACTCTATCAAATGGCTCCGCGATAACTGTTCACTATCAGTATAATTCTAGTACCGGCACTGTTGCGGATGTTAAGATTGTAAATCTGCCAATTTCAAGTAAATAACTAATGGTGCAAAATTGAAAATACGGAAAATAGATGATAATCAAGAATTGTTTGTATATGGCGTTGTTGTTCACAATAATGGCTCGTATTTGCATACGTCACCTCCTGGGTATAGGGGTCTTTTAACTTGCGGGTTCGAAGAGTGTGATGTATTGGACGGAAATTTCAATTATAATACAAGCTATGTTGAATTTGAGGGAGGGGCGGTTGGTGTTTACTATGCAGAGATAATTACTGAGAATTTACTTGATGTCTTAATTGAAACTGATCCCGTTGCATTTGCACGCTTTACAGAGCTAAGGAAGATTTACGATAGGCCGCCTGCGACAGTCGCGGCAATAAGGCGTCTTGGCGAAGATGCCCTATCAGGCTCCGCAGCGTGTCCATGCTGCGATTGTGACACGCTTGTTGAGCCTGGGTGTTATGAGGTCTGCAAAGTATGTGGTTGGGAAGATGATCCGCTGCAATCTGAAGATGCCCAATATGTCAATGGCGCGAATAAGGTCAGTCTCACTGAGGCGCGGATGCTGTGGCGAGCCCGGAAGACTTAAAGCCAGATAGTTGCTTTAGGCCGTGGACTCGTTATGACGGAGTACGATGCGGATGCAAGCTAGCTTCGTCATCGCGAGAAACGTCATTCCGAGCTTGTCATATCGGGTTGCAGCCCGTCTGTAATATTTGAGCTTGTTAAAGAAGCGCTCAACGAGATTGCGCTTTTTGTAAAGCCAAGGGCTGAAGACGATTGGCTCGCTTCGATTAGACTTTGGCGGAATGTTTGCCCATGAACGTTCCGCTCTCAACTTTGAGCGTAACCAGTTGGCATCATAGGCTTTGTCCGCAAGAAGCATCGCACCCGACGGAAGATTATCGAGTAGTTCGCTCGCTGCCGTCGACTTCTTCCAAGGCAGCGATCTGGATGATCCGCCCTCAATGTCGCCGCTGAATGATGTACGCGAATTGAAGTGCCATCGATCATCGTGATCCGATCATGCGATGCGCTGGTGATGGCGTCCATCAAACCGTCCCAGATTCCCGCTTTCATCCAGCGTCGGAAGCGATTGTAGCAGGTAGTTAAGGGGCCATATCGCTGTGGCACATCACGCCAAGGAGCACCTGATCGCAGAACCCAGAAAATGCCGTTCAGCACGCGGCGGTCATCAACACGCGGCACGCCTCGCGGCTTGTTGGGCAACAGCGGCTCAATCACGCGCCACTCAGGGTCGGTCAGATCGTATTGGCTCATGCCGACACTGAATCAGATGTTGACCGCTGGTGGAAGACGTATAGCTTTGTTGAATGAGAGACGATCCTGAGATGCTCCTCCCCGACACGCTGCGATCCGTTGCTTGTCGCAACGGCGGTGAATGGGGTTGGAAACCTGAAACAATACCTCTGGTGATCGATGAAGCCGAGAAATTGGGCCTTCTCAACGTTGGCGGGCAACTGCAATCCCTTATGCCAGAAGGCACCTGCGAATGTTATTGGGTTGAGGTAAATGCGTTGAAGGGCGAGCCAGTCGGGTTAACCTGGAGCGAGCGCGTAGCGCTTTCCGCCAAAAACGCACGACGGCAGATGGTTGATATCACGCGATATTACGACTTTATCGCAGAAGGACGCAAAGCATTCGCAGGCCCTTTTGCTGCTTACGAAGCTACCGGTGGCAGCGTCCGCGACCGCATGTGCTTTATTTGGTACTTACAGGCGGACCGCCGCCCATAATTGCCTCGCCGCCCGTTTATGAGTTCACGACCTAGTATTCTTGATTGAACTGCTGATATCGCGAGTGTGGCTGTCAATTAGATGTGGCGGCATCGTCATGTCTGGATGGCGCCCGTTTGGCAATGTGATTTTGGCCGGCTCTGTTGCAAACATTCCGTTTGTGCTGGAAATATCGCCGATAATTTATCTGTAAATCGGCGAGGGGTCCCGATGCCGATACGCATGATAAACGCTTGTTATTCCTCAAGTTGATAGGGTCATTTCTGTATGCCGAATCACAAATCGCAGCCGGATGAAACTTCAGTGGCAGGTCACTAGAACAATAATTACGATTTTAAGGAATAGCTCGCGATGAGCTCCAATTTAATTTATCCAGCCGCAATAACTGAGTTGAGGACCGCATGCTCGAAGCACTTAGAAGGGCGGGTCTCCGCTGATGAGCTGCAACGGGCGGTTCAAAAGGCAGAAATGGTAGTTGTTGCCGTTGAAGAAAGCGACATCCGTGAATTTCTCACCAACCTCGAAGGGCGATTCGAATTAATTAAATTCACCGTAAATGATGATGAACAGCTTGCGGAAACCCAGAAAATTGCAAAACAAGCTATCAATTGGCTTGTGAAACGAGAACATGAGGCCCTGGATGAGGCCTATCCTGGCAAGCGCACACCTTTGATAAAGACGACTAAGCCATGAAATACATTCACTCTGCCAAGATCGGTGAAAATTGCCCATGTTGTGGGCAGGGCACTCAATTTGTTTCAAAAGAAAGTGCGAGTGGTAATTTATTTGTCTCGTGCGACGATTGTTTTGCTGAATGGGAGACTCCAGACAAAGCAGCAAAATGTGACCTTGCCACCAGAGACAAATTTGGTTCCTGTATATATCTGCATTCTAAAGAATTAATTGATCATCCATGGTATAGGTACGTGTTAAATAAATAGTCTCCACAACACGGCACAGATCCGGCACGCATCTTGACCATCCAAAGCTCTGTGAGGGGTTGCTAAGAGGCTGCCTCAAAGAGCGGTGGGTAGTTTCGACAGGTTATGATTTCTTCGCATTTGCAAAGATTCGACGGAGTTCACGATAGCCTGGACAGAAATCACCCGTCCGCAATATGCTCGTTGAACGGCTCGCTATTAAAGCAGCCTGGCGGCCCGTCCGGTGCGCCGTGTCGCATTGTTATAATAGCTTGATGCCTGCTGGACCGAACGATGCCTCGACTGTTCCATGGCCTCGGGAAGGGGGACGCCGCGATTGGCAGCCTCGGTCAGATAGCCTGATCGCAAGCCATGCGCCGAAAACTCCCCAGCATCCAGTCCGGCGAGCGCCGCTCGATGCTTGACGATATCATTGATTGCCTTCGGATCAAGCGCGCGACGGGATATATTGCCCCAGCGATCAATGGCCCGAAACACACTACCGCTGTCGATCCGTGCCACTTCAAGCCACGCATTCAGAGCATCGACCGGCCGGCCGGTGAGGTACACGACCTCATCGGTGTCGGCACTACTGGTCTTGGTACGTCCAAGATGGATGGAGAGCGACAGGAGGGGAGGGGCGCCTTCAACGGCGATCAAAGGCTCGATCGTGAACTGTTCGCGCCGCAATCCGGCGATTTCGCTGCGACGCCGACCGCCGGAGGCAAAGGCCACCATCAGGATGGCCCGGTCGCGGACGTCGCGAAGACTTGTGCTGCGACAGGTGTTGAGCAGTTTTGCCAGCACATCTGATGTAACGGCTTGGGCACTCTTGCGTTTTCTTGGTCGTGGGTTGGCGCGAACAGCCAGTCGGATGGCCGACTTCAGGGAAGGGGAGGCAAACAAGCCACTCAGTCCGCGCCATTTGGTCAGGGTCGACCATGTGGCAAGCCGTCTGCGAACGGTATCCTGTGCATGTGGTCCCACCACTCTGAGAAAGCTCTGACTGCGAAGGATCTCTTCGACGATGATCGGCATGCCATGCTGTGGATCGGTCAGTCTCTTTTCCGGATCCCAGAGATGATGGGCGACGAACTTCAGGAGCAGCGCCTCTGGGGCTGGCCAGGGGAGGGATTTGCCGGTGGCCGCAAGCGACCAGGCCTGCAGATAGGCGAGGTCCGAGGTGAGGGCGCGCAAGGAGTTGGCACCCATGCCTTCATTGACCAGATGGCGAAGGGTTTTGACGTCCTCATCCGACAGGATTTCGGCGAGTTCGTCCCGTCGCCCCATCGGCAGGACGGCGGCGATCGTGTCGAGCTCTTCGAGCCGGCGGTTCAGGGCCTTGTCGCTTGTTCCGCTCATGCCGTCGATGACGCCGGATGCAATTTCAGGTCAGATTGCGAAAAGTCCCGACCCTTGAACAAGAGGGGCGTTTTAGCCACCGCAGACACCGCATAGGAGAAGCAGTCACCCATGTTGAGGCTCGCTGGATGGCGCCCCTTTCCGAACCGCGCGAACGCGATTTCTGAGGCATGATAGTGGCGCTCACCAAACGCGACGGCGGTGACATTTGGCAGCACGACCAACTGAGCGATGACGGCCTCAGCACCTGGAAAGCGCTTTCCCGTCAACACCATCCGGGCCTCGAGAAGGGTTGGCCAACCCACGAGGATTTCTTCGCGGCTCATAAGGGCGTGGAAAAGTTCGGCCTCAGGCTCGCCCAGCGCGGTGGCCACGATCGCTGACGTATCGAGAGCAATCATTTAGGCAGGCCGTTTTCGTCATAGAGATCATCATGAGCCGACGTCGTGCCTGGCGGCACCGAGCGGCGGCCTTCCGCCATCAGGTCCCAAAGGATATCTGCCGGCGTCTTGGCTTGTTTTTCACGCAGTTCCTGGTCGTAGAGCTCAAGCGCTTGCTCGACGAGCCTGTTGATCGGCTGGCCGGTGCGCCGGGCCAGCGCATGGGCCAAGTCGCGCGCCTTGGCGCTGCGGATGGAAAGCTGGGGTTCGGACATGGTGATCCTCGACGACTGTTGACGTAAACATAGCCCTTGGCGGGCAAGATGGCAACATTAGAGAGCCAGATGGCTCATGTGCGATAAGGGAGACTTATCGGAGGTGAGGTATGGGGTTATGGTTAATGAGGGGTTAAGGAAGTAAATGCCGAATTAAATGCGGCCAAATATGCCATGGCCAATGTAATCAATTAATTAGGCGCCGAGAATTCGCGTAAACGAGGTTTAAATTCGGGTACGTGGGGCAGATTTGGTGGCGCTGCCGGTTTGTCAGGCAATTGTGTCTCTGACTTCCTTCTATCATAATCGGCATCGTCCTTGAAGAAGACTGCCATTGGAGGATGGATCTGCGCCATGACCGACATCGATATCGACACGCTCGATGAGACCGAACTGCTAGCGTTGAACGAGCGTATCGTCGAACGGCTTCATCTTCTGCATCGGCAAAAGACAGACCAAGCGTTGCAGCAGATCAAGATCGGCAGTGCTGTGATGTTCGAGACACACGACGGCATAACGATCACGGGTATCGTCATCCGTCGCAATCGCAAGACCGTGACGATCCATTCTGATGACGAGAAGCACTGGAATGTCTCACCAACGCTCGTTAGGCTGATCGGGCGGAATGTTTTGGAGGACTTGACGCCCAAGGATGGGCGCGTGCTGCCATTCACGAAGCCCGGCAGCCGTTAGCAACGCTCAGGCTCTCGCCGCGACAAGGCCTGCTAATTGCGGGATGGCCTCGCCACCAATGCCGAGCCGGTCGCCAAGATAGTCGTAAAATGAGATGCCGAGCTTCCGGCACGTCTGCATCAGACCGAGCATTGTATCGCGTGCAATGCGACCGTCTCGGCTCATCGTGCCGCCAGAGATCTTCCGCTTGGTCACAATCGTCCGCAGGGCGCTTTCCGATGCGTTGGTGTGCAGCGGAATGTCGGGATAGTCGAGCACCTTCAGGAGTTCGTTCTTTCTTCGATGCAGCCGCTCAAGAAGCTTGTCGAGGGCCTCATAACCGGTGCGTAGAGTGAAGATCCGATCGAACCGTCGTCGGAATGCGGGAGCGGATGCTGGGGTAGGGTTCTGCTTGTAGGCTTTCAAAGCTTTGTAGTATCGCCAGATGAGATCGCGGACGACTGTGGCCCATCGCTCCTCCTTTGCGGTTGCCGGCATCAACTTTTGCACCAGACGTTCTGCATGCACCCAACAGAGGGCATGATTGCCGACGCGGAACTGGCCGGCATCGTCGGACACGATCACCATGTCACCCACCAAACCATGATGGCGGATGGCACCCCAGAGCCCGGCTTCGGCAAGCAGGCCAACGGCTTGCGTATCAAAAATGTCGACGCCCTTGCCAGCCAGATGCGTCATGAACGGAACCTGGTTGCTGAAGTGTTGCGGTTCAAAACTCCTCAGTCCGGCGGTCAACGGTGACCCACCACGGCGTTCTTCCAAGTATTCAAAAGCAGCGTCGTTCAACACATAATCCTGGTAACTGCCGCGTAGCAGCGACAGAAAATTCAGCCGTGATTTCGATTTCGTCGTGCGGAAAACGCTAAAGTTCGGGCCGCCGATGTGTGTGGCGTAACCGTTATTATGGCAATGACGGGCGCCGGTGTCGTCAACAGTGACGTAAGACGACGATACCAACCCGGCATGCAGCACCGCCGTATCCTCGGCTGCAAAGCCATCCAGTTGCCCGGTCACAAGTCGCACCACCTGGCGCTTTGAGATATCGAGACCGATATCGTTCAGCAATGTCGTGAGGCGTCCGGTCGTCACCTGCCCTTGTGTATGGAGCATCAGACAAAGACGCCTGAGGTTGAGGCCGTAGCCAGCAGTGATCCCCGCCGGCAAGGACGCAAGAATTGTCTTTCCGTCCGGCGTCAGCCAGCATTCGCGGCGGTAATGCACAAGCTCCGCCTTCATCACCAGATCGCGAACATAGATGCTTCTGTATCCCTTGAAGCGCGACCCGACGGGAGCATCGACGCGCAGGACTTCCTGCCG
Organism: Rhizobium rhododendri; assembly: GCF_007000325.2. Taxonomy (GTDB): domain Bacteria; phylum Pseudomonadota; class Alphaproteobacteria; order Rhizobiales; family Rhizobiaceae; genus Rhizobium; species Rhizobium rhododendri. The sequence continues at coordinate 536,965 of NZ_CP117268.1, forward strand.
GCTCACCCGCTTCACATCCAGCTTCGGGCCACGGGGCTTTTTCTTATGCGCCGATATGTCGCCGGGTTTGGCATCCGTTGCCTTCTCCATGCCGGAGGAGCGAAACGGCGGCCGGGGTGGCAGGTTCTTCAGCCGGGCGATCTCGTCGCGCAGCAGCTGGTTCTCGAGTTTCAGCCGGGTGTTCTCCAGGCGAAGGGCGGCGTTCTCTTCGCGAAGCTGGATGTTGTCGACTTCAAGCTTCTCGAGCCGGGCTTCCGCTTGCAGCGACCGCTCCAGCAGACCCGTCACAAGCCCGCGCAACGCATTCAGCGAAAGCGTGTCGGCATGCTCGGGGGAGGGGAGCCGTTTCTTCATGATGGAATCGAATCATGATTTGCCCCGCTCAGGGAATCCCCCAAGCCGAGAAACAGTTATCAACGCGTGCGGTTATGCACACTTTCTAGGCCCGGCGCCGAAACGCTGCCACCGAATCTGCCCCACGTACTGATTTCGGTACGTGGGGCAGATTTGGTGGCGCTGCCGGTTTGTCAGGCAATTGTGTCGCTGACTTTCTTCTATCATAATCGGCATCGTCCTTGAAGAAGACTGCCATTGGAGGATGGATCTGCGCCATGACCGACATCGATATCGACACGCTCGATGAGACCGAACTGCTAGCGTTGAACGAGCGTATCGTCGAACGGCTTCATCTTCTGCATCGGCAAAAGACAGACCAAGCGTTGCAGCAGATCAAAATCGGCAGTGCTGTGATGTTCGAGACACACGACGGCAGAACGATCACGGGTATCGTCATCCGTCGCAATCGCAAGACCGTGACGATCCATTCTGATGACGAGAAGCACTGGAATGTCTCACCAACGCTCGTTAGGCTGATCGGGCGGAATGTTTTGGAGGACTTGACGCCCAAGGATGGGCGCGTGCTGCCATTCACGAAGCCCGGCAGCCGTTAGCAACGCTCAGGCTCTCGCCGCGACAAGGCCTGCTAATTGCGGGATGGCCTCGCCACCAATGCCGAGCCGGTCGCCAAGATAGTCGTAAAATGAGATGCCGAGCTTCCGGCACGTCTGCATCAGACCGAGCATTGTATCGCGTGCAATGCGACCGTCTCGGCTCATCGTGCCGCCAGAGATCTTCCGCTTGGTCACAATCGTGCGGGTTTCACAAAGTCCCGGACAAAGATTTCAGTAAGTCGCGGACACCGAATTCAGAAAGTTCGGGACAGCAAATTCAGTAAGTCGCGGACAGAAGGGACAGCGGATTTAGATCGAATCTCGTGAGCGCCGATCTGGCAATTTGTTCTCGTGTTTTAAGCGAGGATCTAATGCCTAGACGGAAGCAAGCGAGACATACTGATGTGAAAGACATTCGATCGATACTGCGGCTGACGTTCGAGCAGGAATTGTCGATACGCGCCGTTTCTGAGCGGCTGAAGATGAGCAAGACGTCGGTCTCAACGTATCTGCTGCGGGCGCGGGAGGCGGGGCTTGCAGCATGGCCACTTCCACCCGGTCTGGATGATGACGAGCTCCTGGAGCAGCGACTATTCCGGCGGATGGGGCGACCTCCTCGAGACAGCGAGGAACCGAACTGGCCGAAAGTGGCCAGCGAGTTGAAACGCAAAGGCGTGACGCTCAACCTGCTATGGCAGGAATACCGGGAGGTCCATCCGGATGGATACGGCTATACCTGGTTCTGCTGCCGATTTGCTGATTATGAGAGCCGCGCCAAACCCACCTATCGCAGTCGTCATGTGGCTGGTGTCGCGATGGAATGCGACTATGCCGGCCATACGATCCCGATCATCGATCCGTCTTCTGGCGAGATCCGGGCAGCACAGATTTATGTGGCCGTGCTGAGTGCATCGCAATTGGTGTTCTCCTATGCCAGCTTCAGTCAGAAGCTGCCGGATTGGATCGAGGCGAACCAGCGAGCCTTCAGTTACTTCGGTGGGGTGACGAAGACGACGATCTGCGACAACCTCAAATCCGCGATTGCCAAGGCTCTCTGGTTCGAACCGACGTTGAACGCGACATTTGCTGCCTTCGCCGAACACTACGATACGACCGTATTGCCAGCACGGCCGCGGCGTCCTCGGGATAAACCATCCGCGGAGGGATCGGTTTTAATCGTCGAGAGGTGGGTTCTGGCCAGACTTCGAAACGACCGTTTCTTCAGCCTTGTCGATCTCAATATCCGCATCAGCGCTCTGATCGAGGACCTTAACACCCGTACGATGCGTCGGTATGGAAAATCCCGGCTAGCCCTGTTCGATGAGGTCGAGCGCTCCCAGCTCAAGCCACTGCCGCCAACGCCGTTTGAATACGCGGAATGGAAGGTCGCCAAGGTTCATCCCGATTACCATGTCGACGTCGACAAGACGTTCTATTCCGTGCCGCACGGTCTGATCGGCAGGAAGGTCGATATCAGGCTGACGTATCGAGCGGTCGAGATCTTCTTTGACCACAAGCGGGTCGCCAGCCACATCCGAAGCTCCCAGCGTTCCGGCCATATCACTGTCAATGAGCATATGCCGAAAGCTCACCAGCGCTATGCAAACACGACGCCTCACACGTTGCGCAAGGAAGCGGCGAAGGTTGGGGCCAATACTGCGATATTTATCGAGCGTCTGCTTAGCGATCGGCCGCACCCGGAGCAAGGCTACAGATCCGCTCAGGGCATTCTCTCCCTGGCGCGTCGTTACGAAACCGATCGGCTGGAATTGGCCTGTGAGCGTGCGTTGGTCATCAATGCGCTGACCTATTCGTCTGTCGCCAACATTCTCAGATCTGGTCTCGATCAGGCTCCTGCCGCAAGCGAGACCGTGAAGCCGGCACCGCCGCACGGCAATATCCGCGGCAAAACCTACTACCAATGAAAGGACATCTAACAGGTTGCGGAAAAAGGCCCTTGCTGTGAGCGGACTGGCGTGATTCCATGCCTGGGTGATTGATTGGCGGGAGCAGAACATGCGCGGCAGTGATGACCAGACGGCGGGTCTGTTTTCTTATGTAAGCTGCGAAGCCCGCGTTCCGGCAAACCATCCGCTGCGGCCGATACGTGCCATCGTAGACGAGGCGCTGGAAGTTCTGTCCCCGGATTTCGAGGGGATGTATTCAGCGATCGGCCGGCCGTCGATCCCGCCGGAGAAGCTGCTGCGCGCTCTGTTGTTGCAGGCCTTCTACACGATCCGCTCTGAGCGTCAGCTCATGGAGCAGATGGACTACAATCTGCTGTTCCGCTGGTTCGTGGGCTTGTCGATGGACGCGCCGATCTGGGACGTCACCGTGTTCACCAAGAACCGTGAGCGGCTCTTGGCTGGCGACATCGCCGCCAAGTTTCTAGCCGCTTTGCTAAGCCAGCCGCGGGTTAAGGCATTGCTGTCAGACGACCACTTCTCGGTGGACGGCACCTTGATCGAAGCCTGGGCCAGCATGAAGAGCTTCAAACCCAGGGACGGCGCAGATGGTAGCGACACTGACGACAGCGGCTCTGGCGCTGAAGGGAAACAGCCGCCAAAGGCCGCAGGCCGCAACTCTGAGCGTGATTTCCACGGTGAGAAGCGCAGCAACGCAACCCATGCGTCGACCACTGACCCGGATGCCAGGCTTTACAAGAAGGCCCGTGGCCAGGCGGCCAAGCTTTGCCACATGGGTCACGTCATAATGGAAAACCGCAACGGCCTGGTTGTCGACGCCACGCTGACCCATGCGAGTGGAACCGCAGAGCGCGAGGCAGCTCTGGATATGGTGGGTCGCATGGATGGTCGTCACCGCATCACATTGGCTGCAGACAAAGCCTACGATACTGCCGACTTCGTCGAAGCCTTGCGGGACGCAAAGGTGACGCCACACGTCGCCCAGAACACGACGAACCGACGCTCGGCAATTGATGGTCGGACCACCCATCATCCCGGCTACGGTGTCAGTCAGCGCATTCGCAAGCGCATCGAAGAAGTGTTTGGCTGGGCCAAGACCAGCGGCGGAATGCGCAAGACCCGGCATCGCGGAAATGATCGCGTCGGCTGGATGTTCACCCTGACAGCCACCGCCTATAATCTGGTGAGAATTCCAAAGCTGCTGGCGACGGCATAATCGCGTCCAGAATCCGCCGAACCAGGCGGATGGCGACAAAATGGGCCGACAAGGCCTCTGAAAAAGCTTCATCACGGCCTGTCTTCGAGCTGTCTAGCCAGGATCGGCGGAAAAATGGGGGATATTTCCGCGACCTGCTAATGCTGACACATCCAACACTGGACCAGATGAGTGCGCTTGGTCTTGCCGGAATGGCAACCGCCTATCGCGAACTTATCGAGCAAGTTCATGGAAATGATCTTAGCTTTGACGAACGGCTTGGCCTGATGCTCGACCGCGAGATCGCACTACGAACCGACCGCCGGCTGACCAATCGGCTCGCCACAGCAAAGCTTCGATTTGCCAATGCCTCGATCGAAGACATCGATTTTAGATCTCACCGCGGCCTTGATCGTCGCAATGTCTTGTCCTTGGCGCAGGGCGCATGGCTGAAGGCAAACGAGAACCTGATCCTGACAGGCCAAACGGGCACTGGAAAAACTTGGATCGCCTGCGCCTTTGCGAGACAGGCGGCCCGCCTCGACTACTCTGTCCTCTACGTTCGTATGCCGCGGCTCTTCGAGGATCTCGCACTTGCCAGGCTCGATGGACGCTTTCCGCGCCTCATCGACAAGCTGGCACGTGTTCAGTTGCTGGTGTTGGATGACTGGGGAACCCATACCCTGAATGACCGACAGCGCCTCGATTTGCTCGAAATCTTCGAGGAGCGATATCGAAGGAAATCGACCCTGATCACAGCTCAGCTTCCGGTGGCCGCCTGGCACGAAATGATTGGAGAAGCCACTTTGGCCGATGCGATTTTGGATCGCATTGTTCACAACGCCCACCGCATCACTCTCGAAGGCGACAGCATGCGCAAACGAAAAACGCCGACGCTCTTGACCGGCGACGAAATAACCGAACACAATCACGCGTAACAGCAACAAGGCAACCGGGATTCGATCGCATCCGTTGTCCGCGACTTAGCGAAACGCTTGTCCGCGACTTGCTGAAACCGCTGTCCCGATTTAGCGAAATCCGCACAATCGTCCGCAGGGCGCTTTCCGATGCGTTGGTGTGCAGCGGAATGTCGGGATAGTCGAGCACCTTCAGGAGTTCGTTCTTTCTTCGATGCAGCCGCTCAAGAAGCTTGTCGAGGGCCTCATAACCGGTGCGTAGAGTGAAGATCCGATCGAACCGTCGTCGGAATGCGGGAGCGGATGCTGGGGTAGGGTTCTGCTTGTAGGTTTTCAAAGCTTTGTAGTATCGCCAGATGAGATCGCGGACGACTGTGGCCCATCGCTCCTCCTTTGCGGTTGCCGGCATCAACTTTTGCACCAGACGTTCTGCATGCACCCAACAGAGGGCATGATTGCCGACGCGGAACTGGCCGGCATCGTCGGACACGATCACCATGTCACCCACCAAACCATGATGGCGGATGGCACCCCAGAGCCCGGCTTCGGCAAGCAGGCCAACGGCTTGCGTATCAAAAATGTCGACGCCATCTTGCCAGCCAGATGGCCCCTGAACATTAAACGGGCACAGATATACGGTAGTGAGATCGACGTATGGTCAGCGGGGCCAGAGTCGAGTGGACAGCGATTTTCCCTATTTATCGCGGCCGTAACTACGGTGTCATTTTCACTCTGCGGAATGTGTCGGGATAATCGAGCACGAGACCTGTTTCGTCGATTTCAAGTTCGGCTGTAAACGCTCGAAACAAACCTTCATAGCGATAGCGGCGATCTGGCGTCAGGCAGGTGTAACGCTGCTCCGCCCGCTGCGGCAGAAAATCACCGTTGATCTGATCGAGAAGGGGGACATAGGCGACCGTAATATCTTGGCTTGCCTCTGCCTGTAGCTTCAACCGCTTGATAGGCAGCGTGTTTGTAGCCGGAGTGATCCCGATATCAACATCGATGCAGCCATCCAGGTCGGGGAGCGGCCTGTCCTTGAGGGCGTCGCGCCAGTTTCCTTTGCCATCTGCCTCCACATGCAGATATGGCCCGTCGACATATCTAACGCGCACCTCGCGCGTCCTGAACGCTGAGTCGGTGCGGACGAAGTAGTATCCTCCATAGGCCCCGTGCCGGGTCCCCGCGACAACACCTTCCAGGATGAGGCCCTCGCCAGCATCGGTACAGACGCAATGCTCCAGCCCATTACCATTCCAATCCTCCCATCGGACAACAGCCATCGCGTAACCTTTCACCTTCTATGCGGATAATTACCGCGTTTTCTTTTTCAGCATTTTTTCGCCATCGGCTCGTAGCTCGCCTTTCGGCCCCACAAAACGGTAAAGCGTTTGTCGCGTGACGCCAAGCTCGACGCATAGGTCTGCCACCTTCGTTTCCGGCTTTCCCATTGCTGCCTCAGCAAGGCGCAGCTTTGCCGGCGTCATCTTGAACGGCGCTCCACCATTTCTGCCGCGAGCGCGGGCTGCCGCTAGGCCTGCTTTGGTCCGTTCGACGATCAGCGCCCGCTCGAACTCGGCAAGTGCAGCGAAGATACCAAACACCAGTCGACCATTGGCCGTCGAAGTATCGATTGATGCACCTTCGCCTGCCAAGACCTTAAGGCCGATATTCCGCTGGGTAAGGTCGCCGACCAGATTGACGAGGTGGCGAAGATCGCGGCCGAGGCGGTCTAGCTTCCAGACGACGATTGTGTCGCCACGGCGCAGCGCCTTCAAGCAGGCGGCCAGACCGGGACGGTCATCCTTCTTTCCTGACGCGGAGTCCTCATAGATATTGTCGGCCTCGACCCCAGCTTGGGTCAGCGCATCGCGTTGCAGATCGTGGACCTGACTACCATCGGCTTTCGACACCCGCGCATATCCGATCAACGTTGTCATTTATACGTCCGTCTGTGTGACAATTTTCATTTCGCGGCGGCAAAGCCTGTAGATTGTCACATAACCCGTCTTGCAATGTAAGCTCTGTGAACGGTTATCTCCGGTCTTTTTGTGACAGATGGAGTGCCGATGCCTCGCCGCATGATTTTGACGGATGCCGAACGGCAAAGTTTTCTCGCCCTGCCCGCCGACGACGACACCCTGATCCGCCATTGGAGCCTCAATGACGAAGACCAGCGTCTTCTCGAAACACGCCGGCGTGACGATACTCGGTTGGGTTTGGCCCTTCAGCTCTGTGCCCTTCGCTATCCCGGACGACTGATCCAGCGTGGGGAGGTGATCCCGGAAAGCGCGCTCGCCTTTCTGGCCGAGCAGCTCAGCATCGAACCAGAGGCGCTGGCAAGTTTCGCACGAAGAACGCCCACGCGCTACGAACAACTGGCCGTCCTACGTCAACACTACGGGTTCACCGAACTGAGCCACCCCCTGCGAGCTGACCTGCTTGCCTTCGCGCGAGGTGTGGCGATCGCCTCGACCAAGGACAAGTTCGTTATCACAGCGCTCGCCGATGAGATGCGCCGTCGGCGTATCGTCATTCCCGGCATCACGGTGATCGAACGGTTGGCAGGGCAAGCCTGCACCGAAGCGGAGGAAGCGCTGTTCGCAGATGTTGCCGCGAGACTGCCTCCAGATCTGGTTGTCAGGATGGAGGCCTTGTTGGGTATGGGACCGCGTATCCGTCAAAGTGGGATCTCCTGGTTACGCGAACCGCCCGGAAAAGCCGGCGAAGCCGCCATGCGAGGATTGATTGATCGGCTTGAGGCCGTGCGTCATGTCGGGCTTTCCAACGATGTGCTCCAGGTCGTCCCTGCCCACCGTGTGCGTCGCATGGCACAGGAAGGTCGCCGCCTGACAGCCCAGAATTTCGAGCAAATGCGGTCAGGCCGCCGATATGCAACACTTGGAGCCTTCCTTCTGGAGATGGAAATTGCGCTCACTGATGCAGCGATCGGCATGTTCGAGGTCCTGATTGGCAAGACATTCCGGCGGGCAGAGGCTGAGCGCGACAGGCAACTACTGGAAAATGCCTCATCGGCGACATCGGCTCTGGATTTCTTCGTAAGCTTCGGAGAGGCTATTTCCACCAAACGCGAAACCGGGCTTTCCCTGGATGAGGCAGTCAACGCTGTCAGCAGTTGGGACCAGTTGATGCAGGCGACCGCAGCTGCAAAAGCGGCCTCTCGTACCCGTAAAGATGACGATCTGATCGCCTACCTGCCGGCCCAATATGCGCGCATCCGGCGGTTCTCAGCTCCGTTCCTGACAGCGTTCACCTTCGAGGGGAACCGTCAAAACCGCGACTTCATCGGCATAGTGATGCAAATGAAGGTCGCAGGAAAAGGTCGCCGTCGCTCGACAAATCCTCCCTGGATTGAGAACGCGCGCGATTTGGTCGACAAGCGCTGGATCAAGGTGATCCTGGCAGCGGACGGCTCGATCGATCAGAGAATGCTGGAACTCTTCATCCTTGTCGAACTGAAGAACCGGATTGCTGCCAACGAGATCTGGATAAAAGGGTCGCGCACCTACCGCGCGCTCGACGAGGACATGATCTCGCACCAGACCTATGCCATCATCAAGGCCGAGGCCCGAATCCCCGTCGCAATTCCGATCGATGTCGAGATCTATCTTGCTCAGAAAGCCGAAGCGCTGGACCAGAAACTGCGCGAGGCAGCGAACCGTTTGGAGACCGGTCGTGGCGACACGCGCATCGGCGCAAAGGGGTTGCGAGTACCCGCGGTCAAAACCGCCGAGACCGAAGCTGCACTCGCATTCGCAAAACGAGTGGCAGCAGCCATGCCGCCGATCCGGCTGACGGACCTCGTCGCCGATATTGATCGAATGACCGGCTTCAGCTCCCTGTTTGAGCATCTTCAGACCGGACGGACGCCGAACGACATGCGTGTGTTCTATGCAGCGCTCATCGCCGAAGCCACAAACCTCGGCTTTTCGAAGATGGCGCTCGCCTGCCCCGGCATAACACGCCGCCAGCTACAGCAGATGGCGATATGGCACTTCAGGGAGGAGACGTTCTCCCTGGCGCTTGCCAAGCTCGTCGAGGCCCAACATGCCGCCCCGTTCGCGGCCGTCTTTGGTTCTCACACCGTCTCCTCCTCCGATGGACAGCATATCCATCTTGGCGATGGCGGTGAAGTCGCCGGCGGCGTCAACGGCCATTACGGAACCAACCCGATCATCAAGCTCTACACAGCGATCTCGGGCCGCTATGCTCCGTTCCACACAAAGATCATCGCTGCGACGGCGAGCGAAGCGGTCCATGTTCTCGATGCTCTTCTTGAAACCGATGTAGGTCTCAACATCGTCCGCCATCACGTCGATGGCGGCGGCGTCAGCGATCTCGTCTTTGCATTTTGCCATGCGCTCGGCTTTGCTTTCGTGCCTCGCATTCCCGATCTCGATGGGCGATGCCTCTATGGCTTTAGGCCTGCAAAACAGTATGGCATTCTTCAGAATGTCATGGGCGACCGCATCGACGCCGACCTGATCCGGGCGCATTGGGACGATATTTTGCGCCTGATGACCTCGCTGCGCACGCGCACCGTCAGTGCCTCGCTCATGCTCAAGCGATTGTCCGCAACCACGAGGCAGAGCGGTCTCGCCCAGGCGCTACGTCACATGGGCCGGATCGAGCGGACCCTGTTCACGCTCGACTGGATCAATGACGAGGATCTTCGGAAGACAACAACTGCAGAGCTGAATAAAGGGGAGAGCCGCAACAGTCTCGTGCGTGCCGTCAATCTCCACCGTCTCGGCCGGTTCCGTGATCGAAGCCAGGAAAACTTGTCAATCCGAGCATCGGCCCTCAATCTGATCGTCACCGCTATCATTCACTGGAACACGATCTACACGGGCCGTGTCGTCGATGTCCTTCGAAATACCGGGCAGCCAGTCGCCGAGCCCCTGCTTGCCAGCCTGTCGCCGCTCTCATGGGAACACGTAAATCTTACCGGTGATTACCTATGGGAAGAAAAGCCCGCGCTCGACGATACCGGCTTCCGAAATTGTCATATTTTGTGTCGCGATCAGTTTTCGCTTAGCGCCGAAGCCGTTGATGTATGCCGTCGGGGTCAGCACAAGAGCAGCCCTCCCGTCCTTCCGCGAAAGGTGCCTCGGCGGATGGAGCAAACCTCAACGTCTCGATCATGGGGCGATCCTAACAGATAGGATATTGGGCTTGAGTCCCTGCCTCGACATCACAGGTTTGATGAAGAGGTGCTGCGCTTCGAGTTGATGATAAACGTGGTCATGTGAGAACAGCCACAAACATCAATGGAAGGAAGCGCAGCATGAAGTATTTTGCAGGCCTTGACGTCTCGTTGCAAGAGACATCGGTATCTATCGTTGATGAGACCGGTCGGATTTGCCGGGAAATGAAAGTCGTCGGTCACCCGGACGATCTCGCCGTTCGTCTCGAACTTGCTCTTGCCCCCGAGGGGCGAACAAACGCTGGTGTTATTATCCCAGCAGTTCTAGGCGGACGCCAACCAACCCAAACGTAAGCGGTGAGGAATTATCGAATCGACGGGCTCTTACTGTGGTGGAGTTCGTTCGATGTTATGAAATTGTTGCTGTGACAATCTGCAAGCCTGTCAGGTTGCGGGCGGCAGCCGGATATCGGCCATCAGTCCTTTCGGCATATTGTCGAGCAACTGGAACGTGCCGTTGTGACCTTTCTCAACGATGCCCTTCGTGATCGTCAGGCCAAGGCCGAATCCGCTCCCCATCGCTCCGCCCTGCCGGGATGCATCCGCCTTGAAGAACGGCTCGAGCACGCGTATTTTCATCTCGTCGGGAAGGCCCGGCCCATTGTCCTTCACTGCGATCCGGACACTGCCGTCGTCCAGGCATTCCAGCGTTATGCAGACCTGATCCGCATAACGGACGGAGTTCGACACCAGGTTGCTCACGGCTCTCGTCAGGCCTTGCGGCTTGCAGATGTACACGACACGTCGCGGACCTTCGAACGTAACGTTGACGCCAGTGTCGGCGAAATCGCTGGCGACGGTCTGGAGGAGGCTCGACAGATCGACTTTGCGGGTGTTTTCGACCTTGTCGTTGAGGAATGAGAGGCTTTCGTCGATCATCGAGCCGAGAGTGGTGACATCTCTCAGCATCAGATCCTTGAGGTCGGAATCTGCCAGCCGTTCGGCTCTCATGCGAAGCCGGGTGAGGGGCGTTCTGAGGTCATGGCTGATGGCGCGCAACAGCCTCGTGCGATCGACGGTCATCTGCTGAATACGGCTGCGCATGGTATTGAGAGAGTTAGCGAGAATTCGGATCTCGCTCGCACCCTCGACCGTGAACGGTTCCGCATAGGTTTCGTTCAGGACCGTTTCTCGCTGGGCCGCCGTCGCGATGCGCTCCAACGGCCGGGTTATCAGCCGGCTGCTGAGATAGGCCATGATCGCCAGGGGAATGATGATCTTCAAAAGCCCGCTGGCAACAGCTGGAGCAAACCAGAGATATTTCGGAAACGCAGGGGCTTCAATCGCAAGCGCGTTGTTGTTGTCGAGCATGACGAGAAGGCTATGGCGGGGACTGGCGTGCGAGAAGATTTCGCCGATCTCCGCGGCAAAGGATTTGTCCAATAGCCTGCGAATGCCCGGGCGAACGTCTGCCTGGATCGGCACGACGGCGGCTGCGTCCGCGAACTGCCTGGGATCGACCCGCCCCATGCGGAGCCCGACGGCGGCCGCATTGGCAAGTGCTGCATCCTCGTCTGCCCGGGAACTGGCCTTTTTGAATTGCTGCAGCACCGTCTCCACGCGACCGGCGAACAAGCCGATCTCGATCCCCTTGTCATGTCGGCCATAGATGAACGGCTCGGTAATCGTCGCGACAGCGGATACGAGAACAACGAGGAGAATGGCAAGCAGGAGTATCTGTATGCGAAGGGACGCAGAACGCAGCGATATCACAATATCCGCTCCACTTTTGCGGCAAACATGTAGCCGCCGAGCCGGACCGTCTTGATAAACGTCGGCTCCTTGAGGTTCGGCTCGATCTTCTGGCGAACCCGACTGATGTGCGCGTCTATACTGCGCTCGATCGGTCCCGCAGTGCCCGCATGGGTCATCGACAGCAATTGTTCCCGCGTCAGGATCTTGTTGGGATTTTGGCAGAAGGCCAGTAGCAGGTCGAATTCGGCAGTCGTCATCGACACCTGCGCGCCCTCGGCGTCGTGCAGCTGGCGACTGTTTGGATCTATACGCCAGCCGGAAAATGTCAGGGCAGCGAGCCCGCCATCCTGTTCACGCACATAGGAAGCCCGACGCAGTATGCTCTTGATGCGGGCAATGAGTTCGCGCGAGTTAAACGGTTTGGTGACGTAGTCGTCGGCTCCCAGCTCGAGGCCGAGAATACGATCGATATCCTCCTGGAGCGCCGTCAGCATAATGATTGGGATGGTGCCGGAGGAGCGCAGCCTTCTGCAAATGCTGAAGCCGTCTTCTCCAGGGAGCATCGCATCCAGAACGATCAGATCGTATTTGTAGCGCGCCAGAAGGCGGTCCATGTCCGCACCGCTGTCGGCCGACGTCGCCTTGTAGCCATTGGCGCAGGCCAGCTCGACCAGCATTCCGGCGATTTCGGTGTCATCTTCAACGATGAGGATGTGAGCTTGGTCTTGAAATGTCATCTCGGCGGGCTCCCCGATCTCAGAGGCCAGTCTTATCGCAGTTGCAAGCCGATTGCTGGATTTATCCGCTCCGGTCTTTTTTGCAAGCTCCAGATCATATCCCACCGGACATCCCCGTATCGACAATGATCATCGAGATATAGCAGGCGCGTGCCGCAACCAGGACAAAAAAGGCAATTCCAAGAGTGAGTGTCGCGTAGTGGCGCCCACGGGAATACTTCGGCATGCCTTCGATGATCTTCATGAGCGTTATCCTCAGAACCTTCGCAAAAGTCAGAAGGCAAAAGAAGGCTGTCAGAACGAAACCGCTGACCGAGGCAGCGCCAATTATCCACAACATCAAAAGAGACCCTATCCAGAAGAGGAGTTCGCATTTTACCGCGGCGGCCTGTGCAGGATCCAATCCCTGGGAGAGCCAGGTAAAAGCGGTTCGGCCAGTTGCCAAAGTTTTCAAGCGACCAATGTGAGACATCGTGTCTGCGCTCCCATGACGCGTCATGAAACCCGGACGATGGCAAGAGAGATCGGAAATAAGCACGCTCAGACGTCCATCCTCGCCATGGAGCGGCTTTTAAAAAAGTGCGCCGCCGCTTTGCGCCATCCCGCGTAGGCGGGGTTCGCTCCAGTCGGCTTGCGCCCGAACTCCGTGACTTTCTCAGGCTCCCGTCCTGATCGGGGCGCAGTGAGCGTCTTTATGCGGTTGACGAAGGCATTGACGTCGAACTGCTTGCTGCTGATCTCACCGCTGTCGGCTGTGAGCGACATATGGAAGAAGACCTCGAGGTTGACGACCGGGATCGTCATGATGTTCCGGACGATATCGATCTGCGGCCGGACGGTGACTGCCAGCGCGAACGCATCCGACCGAAGCGCGTCGAACAGGTCCGGGACTGTCGTGACCGCCACCGCCGGATAGCCCGCTAGCTCTAGCCTGGCGACGATGGTGTTTGCCGCGTTGGCCGGAAGAAAGACAAGAATGGGGCGTCTGTTATTTTTGCTCGCAGGTCCGCTCACGGCAAAGTCTCCTTGCTTGATCGCCTGGAGGCTTCTCCCGGGATCCATCTGTTCGTTGGATTTAGTTCCGTCTTTATTGGCGGGCTGCGGCGGTGGCGGGAGGGAGGTGACCATCCCGGATGGGCCGGGAAAGTCTTGTCTCTGTCCTTCCCGGCCGTCCCGCCTGCGGCTAGAACTTGTAGCTGGCGCCGATCAGGACCTTGTTCTGGGTGGCGCCAAAATCGCCGACGCCGGCGCCGAAATCCTTCTTGCCGAAATCCGAATAGCGATATTCGCCACGAACCAGGATGTTGTCGGTGATAGCGTGTTCGACACCGCCACCCGCAGTCCATCCAATGAGGATGTCGTCTTTCTTGCGTATAGCGGGCAGGTCCAGCTTGCCGCTTGTCGCCGCGACGCCGGCAGTTGCGAAGATCAGCGTACGGTCGAGGGCATAACCGATACGACCACGGCCGGACGCGTCCCATTCAAGGTCGGTGTCCTTGTCTTTGGCGAAGTTGTAGTTGAAGTCGTTCTCAATGCCGTAGACGATGCTGCCCGACTGGAAGTTGTAGCCGGCGTGAATGCCTGCGGAGCCGTTGTCCAGATCTTCCTTGGTGCCGAGAACGGTGGTTTGATTCCAGCTATAGCCGCCCTGGGCACCGATGTAGAAACCTGACCAGTCATAGGCTGAATAAGCAGCAGGCGCTGCCTCCGGAACAACGGAAAGGTCCGCTGCCATTGCGGGTGCTGCCGACGAAATGGCAATAATGGCAAATACGAATGACTTGATGTGCACGGGAATGACTCTCTTTCATAGTGTGGATGCAGAGGCTGACCCCACGACGGGAGGCCGGTTCGCATCGCACTATGCCTGAGAGCAATATTGCAGAGTGTCTTTTTGTATTAAGTTATGTTGCGGAGTAAGTCGCTTGCGTTGAGAGGTGCTCTGAGGATCGTGCAAGCCGTACGAAGCAAAATAGGCGGGCATGCAGGAGGCCTATCGTTATATCGCTCCGGCCTAGAAACAGATGAACCGACGTTAGCTGTCTCCGTTGAGCATACAATGAACAATACCGTGATCTAAATGCGCCGTTTAGCTATTGCGGTGCTTGGTTTGCTTCGCTTCTCGCCGTGGAAATCGCGCTCGGAGTTGCTCCCTTTGGTTTTTGGCGGCTGTTTCCCTTTAGCGCCAGAGCCGCTGCCGTCGGTGTCGCCGCCATCTGTGGGGCTGGCCCAGCAAGGCGGCCAGAAACTTGGCGGCGATGTCGCCCGCCAAGAGGCGCTCGGGGTTCTTGGTAAACACCGTGACGTCGCAGATCGGCGCGTCATCGACAGGCCGACGAACCAGCGGAACGGCAGATTGTAATCCATCTGCTCCATGAGCTGACGCTCGGAGCGTATCGTGTAAAAGGCCTGCAGCAACAGGGCACGCAGCAGCTTCTCCGTATGCATTCGCCGAGGACCGCAGGTTCAGCTTTTCTTTCGCGATCGGCGCTTCCATTTTGCAGCTAAGGCCTCGACGTTTTTGCGGAGATTGGCGGCGTCGACATCGCCAGGATCGTAGTGCGCATCGCCCCACCATTCCACAAGTTCGTGGTGACGCTCATGGTTGGTGTCCGCAATGGCCTCGCGGAACTCTTCATAACCCCACGGACCGCCGACATCCTCCGGTGGACATCGTCCGACAACGTCAAGCAGGAAGGGATCGCCGAAGCCGGCGGTCGCCGGTAAAACCTTTTCGATTTTCACGGTGTGCGTCCAGCCGTCGCCGAAGTCATAGAGATACTTGAATGATTTCGCGCCGATATCTTCGATGGCAGCAAGAAGCGTTTCTTTGCGTGCATCGATGGGACCATCAAAGCCGCCATCAGGCACGCCGAACCCGATGTCACGGATCCTGAACTCATACAGATGGCTGTTGGTCCAGCCGAAAGCCTCTTGAAGAACCTCATGAAGCCGGTCAAGCCGAATGCGGAATGGGACGACAACGCGCCGCATCACCAAGGGATCAACGTCATCGAGCGTGATCTTTAAGCGAACGAGAGGACCTGCCATCAGGCCGCCTGCCTCAGTGGCGATGTTGTGGTTTCCCGCCAATTCCAGGGGAGAAGCTCATCAAGACGGCTGACTGGATGGTCGGCGATGCGGGCAAGGACATCGGCAAGCCAGGCCTGTGGGTCAATGCGATTCATTTTCGCGGTGACGATCAGGCTGTACATGGCCGCCGCCCGCTGGCCCCCTCGATCGGAACCGGCAAATAGCCAGGCTTTCCGACCGAGCGCCACACCGCGCAGAGATCGCTCCGCACAATTGTTCGACAGGCAAATGCGCCCGTCGTCGAGGAAACGAATGAAGGATTCCCAGCGGTTCAGCATGTAGTCAAACGCCTTTGCCAAGTCATTGTCGCGCGACAACCTGGCGCGGTGTTCGCGTATCCATATCTCCATGTCGTCGATCAGCGGTTTTGACAACTGCTGGCGGATTGCTTTTCTCTCATCGGCCGTACGGCCATTGATATGGCGCTCGATTTCGAACAGTGCGTCGATCCGCTGCACCATGTTCAAGGCGACCGGCGAGATGACGGCGGCATTTTTACCCTGCGCTTTTCGGCGCGCGTTGGCCTCCAAATCGGCTTGCGCAAAGAATGGTCGCCTCGCATGCGCCCAACACGCCGCCTCATGAATCGGGCCCGGACTTCGATCAGGAAGATAGAGCTGGCCATAGCCCGTATAGGCATCCGCCTGAAGGATGCCGCTATAATTGGCCAGATGCGCCTGTGGATGTTCGCCGGCCCGGTCCCGGGAATAATAGAACATCGCCGACGGAGGCGCCGTTCCGCCAAACGGAGCATCGTCCTTGACGTAGCTCCATATCCGACCGGTGACGGTCTTGCCGAGAGCGAGAACCGGCACGGTCGTATCATCACCGTGGATCCGTTCAGACGCGAACGTATGGCTTTCAATCCGCCTCACAAGCGGGGCAAGGACCTGGCAGCACGCGCCAATCGCGTCTGCTGCTGTCGACAGACTGACTGGCACACCTTCCAGGGCAAAACGTTCGACCTGGCGATTGAGGGGAATGTGCTGGCCGAACTTGTCGCAGAGCATCATCGCCAAAAGGCTCGGACCCGCCCATCCTCTCGGTATGACATGGAAGGGTGCAGGTGCCTGACTGATCTTCTCGCAGTCACGGCAGGTGAACTTTTCCCGCACCGTCTGAATGACCTTCCAGCTACGCGGTACGCTCTCCATCGTTTCGGTGATGTCTTCGCCGAGCTTGCGAAGCCGTTCACCGCCACAGCAGCTGCAGGCAACCGGACCAGGCACCACGACACGCTCACGCGGAAGATGTTCCGGGAAAGGCTTCTTGACGGGCCGCTTGCGCGTAAAGCCGGTGACCGCAATCGCAGCAGCTGCAGCAACGGCCATTTCGGCGGCAAGCTCATCTTCAGTCGCCGCCGCTTCGGCGTCCTCAAGCATCAGCTCCATCTGCGCGATCAGCCGCGCTGTCCGTTCCGACTTCTGACCGCGCAGTTCCCGTTGCAGCTTTTCGATATAGACTTTCTGGCGAAGAATGATGGCCTGATCGTCGGCCTCCTTGGCCTTGGCAACAGCCAATTCGGCCAAAGCAGTAGCCCGTTCCGACCGCGCAATCGCTAGCTCTGCTTCCAGGGCTGCAGCATGATCACGGTGATTTCCCGAGCCGGTTTCCATGCTCGAAGTGAATCACAAAACCACTGATTTGTATAGCTTTTCTTGGTGCTGCCGCACGCAATCCCGCCAAAAAAACGCTATCCCGCGCTCGTCGGGCGCCATGTCTGCTGCGGGTTTCGCCAGTCAATTCCCTCAAGCAGATAGGACATCTGGCCAGCCGTCAGCGCAATCGCTCCACCCTCCGTCGCCGGCCAAATGAAACGGCCGCGCTCAAGCCGCTTTGCGTATAGCGAAAGGCCAATTCCGTCATGCCAAAGAGCCTTGATCAGCCGGCCACTTTTCCCCCGGAAGACAAAAACGTCCCCCTTGAACGGATCACGGCCCAGACCTTCCTGCACGATCAGAGCAAGACCCTGCATCCCTTTGCGCATATCGCAATGGCCGCTCGCAATCCAAACACGCACGCTCGAACTGATCGGGATCATTTGAGCGCTCGCATTACTGCTGCGGCAAGATCACAAGGTGCCCCGGACGAAATCCTCACCTTGGTACCGTTCGCAAAGTCCACAGCGATCGTCGCCGCAACGACATCGCCACCGCCCGCGGCACCCACGACCGTCGCGGGCACGAAGGCAGGACCATCCGTCACCGCAGCCGACAGCGCCTGGCGGCGCCACGTGTAGAGCAGCCCCGTCGAAACATCAAAACGACGCGCTACCTCCGACACATTTGCACCCGGCGCGAATGCTGCCTCCAGAATTTCCAGCCGATCAGCCGGTGACCAACGACGACGCCGTTCTTGACCCGTCAGCAAAATGGCCTGTGCCATAGTTCCTCATTGCGCTCTTAATTCCACTCTCAAGAGCGCAAAATCACGATATCGCAAAAAACTCGCAAGGCGGTCCACGCCGTAGGGATACGCTTCTCCGGCGGGATTGACGGGCGGCCGATCGCTGAATACATCGCCTCGAAATCTGGCGACAGAACTTCCAGCGCCTCGTCTACAATGGCGCAGATCGCCCGCAGCGGATGGCTTGTCGGAACGCGGGCTTCGCAGCTCACATAAGAAAACAGACCCGCCGTCTGCATATCACTGCCACGCATGTCCTGCTCCTGCCGACCAGTCACGCAGGCATGGAATCACGGCAGTCCGCTTGTAGCAAGGGCCTTTTTCCGTACACTGTTAGTACTGCAATCCTAAGAGCGCTTTGCAGCGCGTCACGCAAATAACGCGCTATTGGCTTCGGAGCCTTCGTGACGGGCGACATGGCACACAGCTCCCAGCTCAATATAACGCAACTTAAAACAACACTCCGCAACATAGTTTTGCAACATAGTAGTTCCCGCGACGGCGCACCGCATAGATCGCGCAAAGGCTCACTGAATTGAACGGCTTAACCAAGCACACTTTCGTCGGACGCTCGATCAGCTAGCGACCCAACTGACTGACTAATGGAGTTAGAACCGGGAGATATCTCTTCGCCGCATCATTTACGTCGCAGAGATCAAGGGCTTTAAATTTTCAACCTGGTTATTCCGTCATTGTCGTTAAACTTTTGAGCGGCGACAATCTCGGCGTTTATCTAAACAACTTAGGTGCTTGGTCCTAGGCGTTGATGAGGAGTTATTATGCGATCAATATCCGACACAATAAGGCGGCTGCGACGGTATCAAGCCTCTCTCGTGAGCAGCAAGCCGATAGCTACTACGCTTGAGAAACTTGAGTCGTTTGGAAGCAATCCCGGAGAGCTCCAAGGTTGGTATCAAATGCCGCAGAAGGCTCACGCGGCTCCCGCTCTCGTTGTTGGGCTACATGCTTGCTTACAGACGGCTGCGGATTACGATCGTGGATCGGGATGGTCGGAACTGGCGTGTCGCTACGGCTTTGCTGTTCTCTTCCCCGAGCAGTGCTCTTCCAATAACGCCACACTGTGTTTCAACTGGTTCAATCCGGAGGATGTTACCCGCGACAGCGGGGAAGTCCTCTCGATACGACAAATGATCGCCAGCCTGATTACAAATCATGAGGTTGACGCAGCACGAGTCTATGTGGTTGGACTGTCTGCAGGTGGAGCGATGGCAAATGCCTTGCTCGCAACCTATCCGGAGGTCTTTGCGGGAGGAGCAATAATATCAGGTCTTCCTTATGGTGTGGCATCGACTGTACCCGAGGCATTTGACCGCATGCGGGGCCATGAACTTCCCTCAGCGTTGGCCCTAGAAGGTAGCATTCGCACGGCGTCCTCCCATCAGGGGCCATGGCCGACGTTGTCGGTTTGGCATGGAACTAGCGATGATACAGTTGTAGACGCAAATTCTTTCGCTATCGTCGAACAGTGGCGAAATATCCTTGAGGCCGAAGCGACGACAGCGACAGAGGTGGAAGGTCACCGCCGGCAATCTTGGCTTGACGCGTCCGGGCGGCGCGTCATCGACCACTACCACATTATCGGGATGGGTCACGGGTTCCCGACCGAAACCAAGAGTGGCTACGGTCAGCGCGCGCCACTTATGCTCGAAATGGGAATTTCTGCGACTGTGCACACCGCTTGGAGTTGGGGTCTAATGACATCATTCACTCCACAAACAACAGTCGCTAAAGCAGAGGTTGTTGTCATTCCGCAGGACGGCAGAACGCCGCCTCGTGCATGCGCAATCGTTAATATCTTCAAACGGGTCCTCCGAGCAGTCGGACTAATTGCTTGAAGCAGAGACTGAGAGCCGAAAGTCTCAGCAGTATGCCGTTTTCGATGAGAAGACGTCTGCTCTGCCGGTTTAGATTGAAGCGACGCGAAAACTTCTTTCAATTTTTGACGTGCTGTCTCGCGAGCAAGGAATTTCATATATCTGAGATGACTACGTTCTATCTGGCCGAGGTGGCGCCTCTTAATTAGCTGTTTAGCCAATGTGTCTTTCGGTATTTTGATAGGAAAGGTTTAGCATGACAATGATCCCGTCTTAGCCGGATGGCGCGGCTTCAACAGCGAGACTAAATTATAAATATTGGAAAATTAGCGGTCGACGTAAATTGAAACAAGAAAAGACTACGGTTCAAGCATCCGGACGCTGGCCGGCGGGTGAAGACCCTATTAAGCGTAAGAAAATTCTGGATGGAGCCGATCAAGTCTTCATGCGCCTTGGCTTCGACGCGGCGAGCATGGACGACGTAAGGCGCCAAGCAGGTGTCTCCAAAGGCACGTTGTATGTGTATTTTGATAACAAGGAAGAACTATTTTCCGCAACTATTGAAAGGCAACGAGCCACCTTCATTGCGACCATGCGGATGACTCTCGCAGAACATGGCGACGTAAATGGCGGCCTTTATGATTTCGGTGTGACCTTTGTAAGACACATAACGGATGAGACAGTGATAACAGCGTTGCGAACCGTACTTGGCGTGCGAGATCGAATGCCATCTCTTTGCACGCGTATATTCAAAGGACCCGAGAACCTACGCAGCGTTCTGCAGGATTTTCTGTTACGGCACTCCAAAGAAGGTGATCTCGAGATCGAAGATCTGGAGCTTGCTGCTGGTCAATACCTCGATCTGTGTAGTGGTAGCTTCTTCAAACTCCGTCTATTCGGCACCATGAATGCGCCGCCTGAGGATGTCGAGATCGAGCGAGTGATCAGGGGCGCCGTGAAGACATTCCTTGCAGCTTACGGCTCGAAGCCCACGTAGTGAGGCAAAGCTTTTTTTATTGGATTGTTTAGGGTTCCGCCTGTGAAGCGATGATTAAATGTGACTAGCTGTGGACGACTTGGCGGCGGCGATCAACTGATCCTCAAGCGCTTGCTCCAACTGCTCGAACCCTGGAGTTGCCCCATAAAAACCGTACAGGATCAGATTTCTGTTTGACGGTTAAGAACTCGCGCAGGAATCGATACCCCAATGCTTTGTGCGAGTGAAGCCTGTTTTAGTGCTCGAACCACAATGGCAGTTGGGCGATGACCGTTTCGGCGTCCGGGATGGAATTGACCGAGACACAGTCGCGCTTGAAGATTTTCACGACGGCTTCGGCCATTCCGTTGGCATAATCGGCATTGGATTGGCCAAAAGCGAAATCGAGAGAGGTGGGTCGGTGCTTTTTCGGCGGGAGATTTCAAGCAAGAAGTTAATTGCCTTGCTTTCGGAGGTTGAACGTTTCAAGCGGCAGGCCGTTCAATTCGGCGGTTAAAATTACCAACGATCGATTATTAGTCAAGTTGGACGTTACAACGTTACAATGGTTATTTTACGCGGATTGCCGCCTGTGTAATTGAGCTCAGTTGGACTGCGAATGCACCTGTCCGAGCATGTAGAAAAGCGGCCTCATATCCACTGTCGGAAGCTAGCGCATCGGTTCTCAAAGGCCCCGTCACTTGCCACCGGCATTGTCTATCCCTAATGCCGATGCCGTCGTGACGATTGCGGCATCGCTTTGCTACGTTTGCCGCTGCTCGGATACCAGCTCTTTCAAAGTAAGCTTTCGCGCGACTTCTAAACGCAACGCACCCATCACCGCCGCAACATTTAATAACAAAATAGCATCCAAACTCACAGCTTAAGCTGGTACTTGGTCATCCTCGGCAAGCTCGGTCACCGATCTAGCACCGAGACCTCCTGTCATGGCCTATTGTGCGGTAATCGGCAGCATATTGGTCATGCTCGCCCGGGGAGGCCTGTCCCATGCCTCCCCGGGCGGGTTTCCAGACCGGCTGCGCCGGCGGTCCGGCAATTCTGGCAGTCGGAGCGCAATGCCGCCGTTGCGTTACGACCGCGTTTTAGACACCAACGGTTTGCTCTTTCGGACCATTCCTTCTTAGGACCACCCATGCACGATGTGACAAAGCCCCTCCGTTTGGCCTTCTTGGCCTGTGCCATTCTATCGCTGGCAGCGTGTACAGAAAAAGAGGGAGAACAAAAGCAGGCTGTAGAACTGCCCCTCGCGGTTTCGATCGTGGAAGCCAAGCCTGAGACCATCCCCGTGATCAGCGAGCTACCGGGTCGGGTATCGCCGATGATCACAGCAGATGTCCGCCCGCGGATTACCGGTCTCGTGCTTCGACGTATCTTCGAGCAAGGGACAAATGTTACAGAAGGTGACCTGCTGTACGTCATCGACCCGGCGCCGTTTCAGGCGAAGGTGGATTCAGCGCAGGCCACGCTCGACGCAGCCCTCGCGGCCCGCAAGCTGGCAGGGCAAAAAGCCGAGAGGCTGACCCAGCTACAGCAGAAAGGTGTTGCCAGCGCTGACGACAGTGAAACTGCCGTAGGACAATTGGCACAAAGCAACGCTGACGTTTCTCGCGCCCAGGCTGACCTTCGATCGGCGCAATTAGAACTGCAGTATACACAAATCAAGGCTCCAATCACCGGCAACATCGGTCGAGCTTTGGTCACGGAGGGTACGTTAGTCAGCCCGACTTCGGATGTCATGGCGACAATCCAGCAAATCGATCCGATTTATGCGGACTTCACACAGCCGGCCGACACGTTAATCCTTCTGCGCAACGCTATCAGGAGCGGCGACCTCAAAGAAGATGCGGCAGGCAGCGTCAGCATTAAGCTGGTGACGGAGCAAGGGCGTACCTATCCGCATGACGGCAAACTCCTGTTTTCTGAGGTGAGCGTCAACGCGCAGACCGGCCAGCTAATCCTGCGTGGTGAGTTTCCTAACCCAGAGCGAAACCTGCTACCGGGCATGTTTGTTCGCTCAAACCTTCAACAAGGCGCTCTTGAAGGAGCGTTCGCCGTTCCCGAGCAGTCCGTCCAGCGCGACACCACCGGAAAGCCGCGGCTATATATCGTGAATGCGCAAGACAAGGTCGAAATCCGCGAGGTGACGCTTGGTTGGATCTTCGAGGGCCGCTGGGTGGTTATCAAGGGACTTTTGGCTGGAGACAAAGTCATTGTCGAAGGTTTCCAGAAGGTCACCCCCGGGCAGGCGGTTAAGACTGAACCATGGAGCAAGCCATCCAGGGCTGACGCCCCCATAAAAAAGGAGGGCTGATCCGTGCTCGCCGCATTCTTCATCGACCGCCCAGTTTTTGCGTGGGTGCTTTCCATCGGCATCATACTGGCTGGCGCAATTTCACTGACGTTGTTGCCGATCTCACAGTATCCGAATGTAGCGCCGCCGCAGATCACGATCTCCGCAACCTATCCCGGGGCCTCCCCCGAAGACACCTACGAGGGCGTAACACGTTTGGTGGAGGAGGAGCTCAACGGCATTCCCGGTCTTCTTTATTACGAATCCACGTCGAATGCCCAGGGCGGAATTAGCATAACCGTAACATTTGCGCCTGGAACGGCGCCGGAAACAGCCGCGGTTGAGGTCCAGAACCGGGTGCGCCGTGTAGAGGCTCGACTACCGTCCTCCATCGTTCAACAAGGGATCAGCGTGGACACCGCAGGTGGTGGCATTCTGCTTCTGGTCGCCTTGCAATCGAAGAGGGGTACAATGGACGGTATCGCGCTTGGTGACTACATGAGCCGCAACGTCGCCAATGAATTGCGGCGCGTTCCAGGTGTTGGCAAGGTGCAACTGTTTGGAAGTGAGCGCGCGATGAGGGTCTGGCTTGATCCGGACAAGCTACTCGGTCTCAGTTTAACACCAGCCGATGTTACAAATGCCATTCAAGCTCAAAACGCGAAGGTTGCGGCCGGCCGCCTCGGAGCAGCGCCCTCCCAGACGGACAGGCGCGTCACGGGATCCTTGCTCATCAAGGGCCAGTTGACGTCACCGGACGAGTTCGGTCAGATCGTATTGCGCGCTGATACCGACGGCTCCGCGGTACGTTTGCGTGACGTGGCGCGAATTGAAGTTGGCGCCGACAGCTATGCCACCTCGGTGCGGATCGACGGAAAAGCGGCTGCAGGCGCTTCGATTGAGCTTGCACCCGGCGGCAACGCGCTGACCACCGCTACCGCCATCAAAGCGCGGCTGGCGCAGCTGGCGTCCTCGCTTCCCGAAGACATCGAGTATTCGGTACCTTACGACACCACACCGTTCGTCTACATCTCTATTGAACAGGTGCTGATGACGCTTGCCGAGGCGATGGTCCTCGTCTTCCTCGTCATGTTCCTCTTCCTCCAGAATATCCGGTACACCATCATACCTACGATCGTCGTACCAGTCGCGCTTCTTGGTGCATGCGGCGTGATGTACACGCTCGGGTTCTCGATCAATGTGCTGACGATGTTCGGTATGGTTCTTGCGATCGGCATCCTCGTTGATGACGCGATCGTTGTCGTTGAGAATGTCGAGCGGATCATGATGGAGGAGGGGCTCCACCCAAGGGAAGCAACGAAGAAGGCGATGACTCAAATTACCGGGGCCGTGATTGGGATTACCTTGGTGTTGACTGCTGTCTTCGTGCCAATGGCCTTTTTTCCAGGCGCCGTTGGCGTAATCTACAAGCAGTTCTCGCTGACGATGGTATCGTCGATCCTCTTTTCGGCTTTCCTGGCCCTGACGCTTACACCAGCGCTTTGTGCGACGTTTCTAAAGCCTGTCCAGAAGGGCGAAGCTCATACCAAGAAAGGCTTCTTCGGTTGGTTTAATCGTGCTTTCGACAGAGGCTCCAACAAATATAGCGGTTGGGTCGCGGGCCTGCTCAGACGGTCGGGTAGTACCATGCTGATTTATCTCGCCGTCGCCGCTGCGACCGCCTGGATGTTCCTGCAACTGCCGTCTTCCTTCCTGCCGGACGAAGATCAGGGCACGCTGCTGGCCCAGATCCAGGGGCCGGCAGATGCTACGGCTGAGCGAACACTCGGCTCCATCAAGCTGATGGAGAATGTTGTGACGTCCGAACCATCCGTGGACCGCGTGGTCGCAATTAGCGGCTTCAGCTTCTCCGGGTCGGGCGAGAATGCCGGACTGTCTTTCATCACCCTGAGAGACTGGAGCGAGAGGACCGCGGAGCAGTCGGCACAGGCTCTATCGGCCAAGTTCAATTCCGGATTTCGGGCCATTATGGACTCGACAGCCTATGCAATGTCGCCGCCAGCTATTTCGGGTCTTGGCACATCGAATGGTTTTGCGTTCCGCCTTCAAGATCGTGGCAACCAGGGGACTGAAGCTTTGAATGCCGCGCGTGACCAATTCATGGCGGAAGCAGCCAAGAGCCAGATCCTCGCTGGCGTCATGGTCGAGGGCCTCGCCGATGCGCCGCAAACCGTACTGACTATCGATCGCGAGAAGGCAAACACCTATGGCGTCACATTCGCCGATATCAACAAGACGATCAGCACTAGTCTCGGCTCGTCCTATGTCAATGACTTCCCCAACGCGGGACGCATGCAGAGGGTCACCGTGCAGGCCGATGCGAACAAACGCAGCACGATCTTCGATGTGATGAAGTTGACGGTGAGAAATTCAAATGGAGGTATGGTGCCAATCTCAGCCTTTGCAAGCTACGCCTTTACGAGAGGCACGACGCAGATCGTCGGATACAACGGTTTCCCGGCCGTCCGTCTCAGTGGACAGGCGGCTGCAGGCTTTTCCTCCGGTGAGGCTATCACCGAGGTCGAACGGATTGCCAATACCCTGCCGCCGGGCTTCGGCTATGAGTGGAGTGGCCAGTCACTGCAGGAAATCCAATCCGGCTCTCAGGTCCCGATGTTGCTGGGCCTGTCCGTCATTCTGGTATTCCTTTGCCTTGCGGCGCTGTACGAAAGCTGGGCAATTCCGCTTTCGGTACTGCTTGTCATCCCGCTCGGCGTCATTGGCGCGGTCGGTGCGGTAATGCTGCGCGACATGCCGAACGACATCTACTTCAAGGTCGGCCTAATCACCATCATGGGGCTTTCCGCCAAGAACGCCATCCTGATCATCGAGTTCGCGAAGGATCTTCGGGCCAAGGGAAAGTCGACGTTCGACGCGGCAATAGAGGCGGCACATCTTCGTTTCCGGCCAATCCTGATGACCTCACTCGCCTTCGCTCTGGGGGTAGTGCCCTTGGCCATTGCCACAGGCGCGGGCTCCGGCAGCCAAGCTGCAATTGGGACCGGCGTCCTTGGCGGCATGATCTCCGCCACTGTCCTAGCAATCTTTTTCGTTCCGGTCTTTTTTGCCTTCGTCATGAAGTTCAGCAAGGATCCTTCTAAGCATCAATCGGACGAGGCGCCACAGATTGCTGATAAGTGAGTGTCTGATATGGAGACAGGCACACGACTTTGCGGGCGGATGCCCTTCATAAATAGGCTTAAGCGGTCTTCAATGATGCCACGCTATAGCCGGAGATTGGGGAAACGGATCGCTTCGGCAATAATCGCCCGGTCGAGCTCGATAGCCTCCGTTTCAGACGCATGCTCAAACAGGAGATAGGCAAGTCGAAGGAGGTTATCCTCCAGCTTCAATCGTTGACCGCGATTGGCGGGGTGCGGGCGATTCTGAAGATGGCTTTCTCGATCGGGCTCGCTCAGATATCGCTGGGAAAAAACCACTGTGTGTGAAGCGAGTGCCTACAGCACATAGGATTTTTCCGTCGGCTCCGAGCCGAACAAACAGCGTGTGTGGAAATGTGTCTATTTGAGCCCCATCATGTGCATGAAAGACGCTGGTGATAAACTGTTCCGCCTTGTGGCGATAAGGGCGTGAGCGTTGTACAGCAATCGGTGATTTCAGCCGCCTTCAGCGTGTTGATCAACGCATTGACCTGGGCCCCATGGCTTAGGTGCGTCAGTCGAACGCAGAGTTGCTCGGCATTCGTTTCTCTCACCTAGAGGTGTCTATCAAACCAATCGAGTACGCGACGCTGGATATCCAACTGATGCTCGGGCTCGCTAAACCAGTGAGCTTCCCGTGGATAGCTGATCATCTTAACGGGTTTGCCAAGGAGTCTTAGTCCTCGGTAGAACTCCAGACCAAGCGCTATCGGCACTCGCGTATCTGCCTCGCCGTGCAGTACCAGCACTGGCGTATGAACGTTTTCCAACATCCGCACGGGCGATACCCTATCGAGATCGGCAAGGTGCGCGGATGGCTCGCCGAAATAACCCATGGTGTAGTCGGGCGTGTCGGTAATGCGCGCCATCGTAGTCATGTTGGTTGGAGCAGCACCGACCACTGCTGCCTTGAAGCGCTCGCTGTGCGTCACCGCCCAGGCCGCCATGAACCCGCCATAGCTCCATCCGCCGATGCCGAGGCGCGAAGGGTCTGAAATCTTCATGGCGACGAGCATGTCAACGCCGTCAATCACATCTTGATAGTCCATTCCGCCCCAGTCATGCCCAATCGCTCGCGCAAAGGCCGTGCCTTGACCGTCCGAGCCGCGCGGATTGGGCAGCAATACGGCATAGCCATTCGTCGCCAGCATTTGCGCCCATTCGTGCCAGCTGCCGAGCCACCCCGCCCACCACGCCCATTCGGGACCGCCGTGAATTTGGATGACTGTCTTGATCGGGCTCCCAGGAGTGTAGTCGGGCGGCGTAACGAGGACACCATAGATCCGTTTGCCGTCACGGCTATTGGTCCAAGATATTTGACTGACCTTGCCACATTTCCAGTGGGCGACTTGCGGATTGATCATCGTGATTGGACGGATCTGTTTGCCGGCGATGGTCCATACGTCGGCGGGTCGCTCAGGGCTCGACAGCGCAACCGCGACGAGGCGATCATCTCGACTAGTCGTGAGGTCGAAAGCCTCACCTTCCAAAGTGGCAAGCCGCGTGACACGCCCGTTCCCAGTCGCTGCGAATCTGACTAATCTGGATTGCGTCTCCTCAAATGACAGGGCGAGGATGGAGCGGCTATCCGCAGCCCATTGCAATCGCGTCAACAACCCCGCGTAGTCGTCGACGAGCTTAGTGAGTGTATTTGTCGCAAAGTTGTAAACGCGGGGGGCCGTGCCAATGAATCCCGGCGTGAGAATTTCCGAGGCGAGGATAGCAGTGCCGTCGGGTGCCCAAAACGGGCCTTCCGCGGCATGTTCAATGAGCGTCTTGCCGAATGTGCCGTTCTCGAAATCAAAAGTGGTGATCCGCGAATGGTAGAAATAATCATTGATCGCGCTCGTATCCGCGATACGGACCGCCATGCGTTTTCCATCCGGAGACCACGCCATTTTACTGACGTTGACAGTTTCTGGCGAGACAGGTTGCGCCTCGTGGCTCAAAAGATCCAGAACCCAAAGGCGGGACATGTGGCCAGCCTTGTCCAACTCGACCCAGTCACGCTTCGCCTCACGATCTGCCTTTTCCCCCGGTGTATCTGGATCAGCACTTAGAAAGGCAATCTTTGTCCCGTCGGGCGACCATGCGAAATCAGTAATGTCATATGGCACTGCGGTGAGCGGCACTGGTTCGCCACCATTGCGCCCAACCTTCCAAAGCTGGCGGGTCTGTTTGCCCCCGGCGTCCAAAACAGCTGGCGGCGATCCATCGGCTTGGCCTTCAGGCCGGCTGGATTCGTCGGGCTTGCCTGCGGTCGACATATCGGTTCCCGTCGTTCCTTTACTCCTGCGGTTCGACAGGAACGCGATTATTTCACCGTCCGGAGACCAGCGCGGTGTGTTGTCAACACCAGCACCGTTGACGAGCTCACGCGCGGGTTCGCTGCCGTCGGTCGGCACGAACCATATCCTTTGCTGGTCAGAGCCGAACGTCGCCACTTGCCGTTGGACGACAAACAATATTGTCTTACCATCAGGCGACATTTCCAAATGACGCATGTCCTGTAACTGCATGATGTCAGAGGGGCCAATCGGACCGCCGAATTCGGCAGTTTTCATCGGTGGAGCGACGGGCGAGCGAAGGTGCAGTGCCTGGACGTCCGCCTCGGTCGGTGACTGCGTCACGGCTGTAAGGAGCGACGCCGTAAGAGGAAATACTAGCTTCATTGAAGAATCTCAATCTCACATGACAGGGGGCTAAAGGCATCATTCGGCACAGTTGCGGTCTACGCATCGCAGCCCGGCTACAGCGCCTCCTTTAGATTGTGTGGGGCCGCCGCATCCAGCCGCTTATCGCGGGAGAAATGAGAATGCACGGTGCTGCTTGCGCCGCACACATTTGATGCCCGATTAGTTCGCTGACATCGACATGCGCGTTCGTCCAGGACTGACCGCAGCACAGTCGTATTCGCTGCTTCACTACCGCATTGAAGATTTTACAAAGGATGGATCGAACGTCCTACTGAATGGCACGTCGCTATTTGCAAGTTCCGGATCAAGTGTTTTCAATACACTCATCATCGATTTGTAGCCTTCCTCTGTCACCATCCCATCGAGTGAGTACATTTCCCTCGAATTTCTAAAAAAGCTTCGACGTAGAGGCTTTTGTCGCCCATCAAATACTCCTGCGGAACGGCTGCGGCGATATCCTCAGGCGTTGAAGCTTGGATAAATTTGAGCGCCTTGAGGAAGGCGTTAACAAGCTTCTGGATGGTGATAGGATTAGCCTCAATAAAACTACGGGTCGTATAGACTGATGCGGCGGGATTAGGGCCTCCGAACAGCTCGCGGGTCCCAGCCTCGGTTCTCGTATCAATCAAAATTTGGACTTCGCCCTCGCGTTCGAGCTGGGCAATGACGGGGTCCACATAGGAAAGGCCGTCAACTTCGCCACTCTTGAGTGCAGCCAAGGCGCTGGCTCCCCCACCCGTGCCGACCAATGCGACATCGTCCGCCTTCAGGCCATTTTTTATCAAAGCATATTGGAGCATGAGCGCGGTCGATGAACCCGGCGCCGTTACAGCCATCTTCCTACCTTTCAGCTCCCTTACCGATCTAACGTCGCTTGCCAGGCTTTTGCGCACCGCTATTACGATCCCAGGAAAACGGCCGAGGCCGCAGACAGCAGCAATGTCCTGGCCTTTATTCTGCATCCTGATTGTGTGCTCATACGCGCCAACGACAACGTCTAACGATCCGCCGATAAGCGCCTGCAGCGATTTGGCGCCACCGGAAAAGTCATTAATGATGACGTTTAGACCCTCTTCTTCGAAGAACCCCTTTCGCTCGGCAATTGTCAGTGGGAGATAGTAAAGGAGAGGCTTACCGCCAACTCCGATAGTTAAGTTAGGCTTCTCCGCCTTTTCGCCTGCAGCCGCTGCGGGACCCAGACCAACGAATCTGGCGGCAACCGCCAATGCCGTAGTGCTGACCAAAAACGTTCTACGATTCATCACACAGTCCCTAATTTTTTACTTCACTCATGTTGCTGACCACACCGCCAGAGGGCGTTGGAACAGATTATTGGAGCCAAGATCGGTTCAAACCAGAACTTGCTCGGAGGTCTTGGTGTCCAGCTCTATCGAGCTCGATTGGCGTCCCAAGTCACCGGAAAGTTTTGAACCGTTCGGATGCCCGAAAAGCCGGTGACTTTCGGAAAAGCACCAGCAGCTCTGATGGTCGGGAACCTCTCTGCTAGGACGGTCAATGCCTCTTCCAGCTCAGCTTTTGCCAGTGCTTCGCCCAGACAACGGTGCGCTCCAGCGCCAAATACCGGATGCCATTTCAATTGCTCTCTTGTGATATCCAGTCGATCAGGGTCGTTATAGAGATGCTCGTCTCGGAGGGCGGACATGGTCACTAGCGAGCAAGCTTTATTGGCAGGGAGGAGCGCCCCGTCTAACTCGATATCGGTCGTGGTAAAGCGCGGAACCGAGCCTATTGCGGGCTCATAACGAAGGCATTCCAGCACGGCCTTTGGAACCAGGTCGTGATTGTCTAAAACTGCATTCCATTGCTCAGGATGCTGGAGAAGGACTGCCAGCTGAATGACGATGGCAGATCGCGTCGTGTCGCTGCCACCGACGATCAAAGTCATGATCTGGGTAATCACTTCCTCGGCGGACAAGGATCCGTCGCTTTCCACATCCGAGAGAAGTTTGCTCACAAAGTCATTGTTTTTTTCGTAGCTGCGCTTTGCCACGACGTCAGCAACATATGATCTCAGCTCGCCGGCTGCTCGTTGAAGCTGCGGTACATCTTGCGCACGCCAAGATCCGCCCAGGAGCGGACTGAAACGGTATACGATCTCTGTAAATCTATTCACATCGTCCTGGGGGAGGCCCAAGATCGACGCAATGATCCTGGCCGGAATAAGAGCGGCAAAGTCCTCAAGCAAGTCCATGCCACCATCGGGCGCTGCGGTATCGGCGATCTGCGCAACAGTCTGTCTAATGAGAGGGCGCAACGCATCAATCATCTTGAAGGCGAATGTCCTGGTCAGGGGAGATCGTCTGCGCAAATGGACATCGCCATTCGACGTCAGCATCCCGTTTCGCACGAATTCCCAGATTGGCCCATCCTCAACGCCGCGCAGGGTGACCAACTCTGTTTCTACCTGACGTGTCTTGGCATCGCTGCACAGACTGAGAACGTCGTCGGCACGCAAGATCAGATATACCCCCGCTTCCGACAAGATGAACGGAATCTCCTTTCGGTAGTGCCGGTAGACGCGATGAGGGTCGGCGCTCAGGGTTGAAATGGGTAGCACCGGAACTCGAAAGTTCGTAGACCGCTCTGCGGAGTTGTCTAGGGTCATTCATCAATATCCTTTAATTCGGCTCATCCGCCGCCTAAATTTCCGGCCAGCTGCCGAAACACAACCGACGCGTCAGGCAGGGCGTTAGTGTTCTTTAGCGGCGACAGCAGGCATGCATTGTGTTCTGGTAACAGTGGTGGCAGATCCACGTTGAATAACGTTCGCAACGGAATTGGCGCGAATTTCCCCGCGTCGTTAGATGTGCCTGTCACGCAAAAACATCTAAGTGCACCCAAATTAGCGCGTTGGGAAAAAACTTAATCCACGGTCCATCGCACAGTTGAATTCGACTGTCGTACCCTTTTGTTCGTACGCGGGCAGGCTGAACACAGTCATAGAAAATTGAGCGCTGTTATCTGGGTGGACTTTGTATCGTAAAAACTGAACGATCGGCTTTCCATCGAGATCGATGGTCATATGCTCGTCAGCAAAGGCAAGCGTCCCATCGTCCGTCAATCTGAATGCGTTAATCCGTAGTCCACCGCGTGTTTTGCTTGGCTTTGCATCGTTCGGTACCGCGCTGCAAAGACTGAGATCAACGGTGACGGCGACCGGCTGCCCTTTGCCAAGCATACGGATTACAGCTGGCAGGGCGAGGGGGCCCTGGCGATGCTCGGTTGCACTCGCGGCGGCGGGTAGCAATGCCGCGAGAAGAATAGTGAAGACGCGCTTCATGCAGTACTCCTTGGAACTCTCGGCGCATGGCTCGATAAGCGCCGTCAAATTGATTGGCATCGCGTAACTTGACGCAGCATAATTGCGTTGCGGGGGAAGCCGTTACCCTAAATCACCGATGGAGCGTATCATCTGGACTTCTTTAACCGGCTTGCCATTCTCGATAATTCCGCCAGGCACAACGCAGAGATCGGAGAAAAGCTGACTACGATAGAATGCAATGGCAGATACATTTTCGCCGCTGACGCATAGCTCCAGTTTCGAAATACCTTTGTCCTTCGCGAAAGAAATAACACGGTTCAGCAGAGCCGAAGCAGTTCCAGTTCGCCGGAAGTCAGCGTGGACGTAAGCCATTACAATAATAGCCCGGTGCTTCAGTTTTGCTGGATGCCTGCGAATAAGCCCCATCAATCCCACAGGGATACCACTATGGAAAGCGCCGAAGACTGGATCAGTTAACCGCCTATTCCATTCATCCTCGGAAAGAGACTCCCAGTCATCAAGAATGCTGGCGTAGGACGATGGTGTGGACCTTAAGGCCTGTAGCCATATCTGTTTGAAAATAGAGCCTTCACCGGGCACAATCTGTCTGTATGAAATGTCGTGTTTGTCCAAAATATGCTCCTTGTCCCGGTTAGTTGCCAACACGACAGACTGACCCGGCATGCGTTCGGTTCAGGCGATGC
Source organism: Rhizobium rhododendri (assembly GCF_007000325.2). Classification (GTDB taxonomy): domain Bacteria; phylum Pseudomonadota; class Alphaproteobacteria; order Rhizobiales; family Rhizobiaceae; genus Rhizobium; species Rhizobium rhododendri. The sequence goes on from NZ_CP117268.1 coordinate 570,097, forward strand.
GTGCGACAGATTTTAGGAGGTCCCGTTTACACCAGCGCCGGAAATACCAGACAGAGCGGCGGGGATCCGCTGAGTTAAAAGGATGAATTTCCCTGACCATGACATACGAGGCCACACTCACCACTTAAGATGGAAGACACGTTCATGATCGAATGATCTATTCCCGCTCCCTAGCCCGTCTTCAGCGCCGCCTTTACAGGGTTGTCCATCTAGAAATCCGAGATCTCGCTTTCGCTCATCGGGAAGCTGATCAGGAAGCAACTTGATGCGCTTGATCTTCATACTTTTGTGGCCCCGGAGGCAGACATCAGTCGTTTTATGCAATTGGCTAACAATCCGCCATTTTGCCGCATATTTCACCCATGCAATCGTATTGTGTTGTCACCTACCAAACTTGATCACGAATTCGTGAATTGGCAAATGAAGATTTTATGAAGAGCTATATGGTTGATTTCATTATATACTTCAAGATGACGCTGGGAATTGAGTCGCGGAACGATGCTATGTTTTGGCAAGCTAATCTTTAGCGTGCAGTCGGCTTCGCCATCTCTAAGCGAGGCCGAGCGAACCGATACTGTCGGCGTGTCATTGGCATTTGTGTCCTCCAATCCGACGCTTTGAAAGTGTAGATAGCTCGGCCGCGAGCGACGCTTGAGAACTATAGGTGTCATTGGCCAACTCCGTCTTATGGGCACGGATGCTTCGTCTCGTTGGAACCTCAAAGGACACCAGGTACGGTCCCCGAGATACATGCCAGATCTCTGTGTTGCCGTGGGTGATGTTTTGTTGCGAAATGTTCACGTGGGCGCTGGATCAGTATCGTCCCATAGCTAACAAGAATGTATCCACAAGCTGAAGTCGAGAGCGTGCTTTGCGCGCAGCTGAACGTGGTGAGTCGTGTTTTGGCCTACTTCAGGTTGTGAGCTGATTGATTATGGAGAAAGGCCAACGTGAAAATTTGATGCGGTCCGATGCGAGAGTGATCTCGTTGGGGTGGTCAGTGGCTGGACTAATCCTGCAAATTTGCGACCAGCCGGCCCCACAGCCATCATCAGTCGAGTATATGTTTCGAGATCGCTCGGAAGCATTTTGATATGGCCTACATCGACAGGTGCGTCGCTCCACCCAATCTTCTATTTCTTCACACATTTTATGGCGCGCAAGCGCGCTACGCACGAAACGGGTGGCTCTGTTGAACGCTGTTCCGAAGATGATAGTCATCCGTCGCCCACATGCCTGTTTGAAAGACTGATCTTCACACCTCGATCATTTTTGGGTTGATCTGTTATTCTCACAGCTGCTACATCGACGCGGTTAGAACCGCGGGAAGCCGACATGCGCGCTCGCGATGTGAAATAAACGTGGGCACTTTTTACCCTCCCCATCAGCTAATTTGACACACACACTTTGATCGATGACGATTGGAGACTGAAATGACCATAAGGACAATTATCACAGTACCTGACCCCGCACTTCGTCAGGTTTCGCGTGCGGTCGACCCCGAGGCCGCAGAAACGGCTCTCTTAGTCGATGACATGCTGGAAACCATGTACAACGCATCTGGTGCGGGCCTGGCGGCTGTGCAGATCGGCATTCTGAAACGCGTCGTGGTCGTAGACGTTGCCCGGGATGCGCCTCGGGATCCTCGGGTTTTCATCAATCCAGTGATTGTCGATGCGTCCGATGAATGCTCGACTTTCAGGGAAGGTTGTCTGTCGATTCCGAACACCATGGTCGAAGTGGTTAGACCAGCGAAGATTACCGTGGAATATGATAATCTGAGTGGCGGTAGAGAGATACTCGAAGCCGAAGGCGTCCTTGCTACATGTCTTCAGCACGAGATCGATCATCTCAACGGGACCCTGATAACGGACCACGGTGAGCCAGTGATCATAGAACCGCCGGTCTCGGCGTGACTCCTTGGTAGCAAAAGAGAGACGTGGCCTGTTTCGACGGCCTTCGTGAAGGGATACAACAACGCAAGGCCAAATTTACGGGCTCGCACCGTTTAGGCTCGACGGCTCCAGCGGTTTTCCCATTTGCTATGACGGGTCTTTAAAAGACTCCATCGACAGAGACTGACGGTGGATCAGATCATTCAAATTGAGACGGCGCAGGGGAAGGATATCAGGAGGTAACAGATAGGGTACTCTGCTTGATTCCCTGCGTAGACGTCACAGGATCGATGCAGAGGTGCTGCGCTTCGAGCTGATGATAAACGTGGTCACGTGAGAGCAGCCACAAGTATCATTGAAAGGAAGCCGCAGCAGGGAGTACTCTGTAGGAAGACGTTGCTGAGAATGCGTATGGCACGCAGCTTCGATGTGTAGTGGGATATGAGGTTACCAATGGCGACGCACCTTAGGTGCTGGAAAGCGCTGCATTGGTCAGCAAGGCCGCTGTCGACCCTAGGCTTTCCGGCATATGAATAGGACGAGCCTCAGTCAGGCGCAGTGAGCCTTGCAGTGTTGCCGCGCCGATCATGCGCTCGTTCTTAATCCGACCAAGCACCAGTGGACCCCAGACGGCGTCCAGTTTGGCAACTCCGCCGGATGGTGGCGCGTGAATTGATCCGAGGTTCGAAATTACTGCATCGTAGCCACGGGCGAGGCCACATGCGACATTAGTTGTGGCCATTTGTGGCAGACTGCTTTCCAACCGCCACATATTTCGCAGGATGTTTTCTTTGGTTCGCATTTTACTCACGGCATCGGAGTACGATCTGGCCGTGTCCCAGAAGCTCGTTAACAGGTCTAACCGCTGTTCAACTATCGCTACCGAGACGAATAATCCGACCTCGTTCGGGTCGACGTTGGCGAGCGGCCGGATGTTGATAGGCGACAGGATCGAATAGCTGCCTGTAGGGTGATTTCCGGCGTTCGCCATCGCCAAAGCAGCGGACAATGCCCCATTCACGGTAGTGCCATGCTTTCGGCTGTTCTCTATTAACGCGTTGGTAGTGTTACGATCCAGGGATGCAGAAGTAATTTGTGGTCGGTCACCGCTAAATGGCCTCCACAATGACTGACTTCGAACTCGGCCGACTGCCGCGCAATCTTGCACGGATCGGCCCGTAGCGTCTCCCGGTTGTTTGTTCTCACTGCACCGAACGAGATCTTCAACAGAGGGCCTGCGTGGGGCAACGACCAATTCGTTGCCGTTCAGCGACGACACAATATCGTTCAAGAGCGCAACACCGGAAAGGCCGTCCGCGATCGCGTGATGAAAGGTCAAAACGACGTAAAAACGTCTTGACTCGGACTGGGCTTGGACAACCGCCACGCGCAAGAGAGGGGCGACCCACGGGTCGAAAGGTCTGGCCAACTCTGCCTCGACAGTTCCCCGCCATCCATCTCGACCTTTGGGCTCGCGCGTCTCGAGTGGGGCTGGCCGAATATGTTCAATGAAATGTGGGCCGTCGTCGTCGTCTTCGACCGCATACCAAAGATGAGGATGACGCATTTGGGCCTTATACAGCGCCGCTCCTAATTCCAAAAAACCAAAACAACCCGAAATTTCGCCGACTAGACAGAAGTGTCGGTGATGCCGTCTGGAATACAGATACAGAAGGCGCTCTTGGGCCCCCATCGGACGAACCGTTCTTTTCAAGCGCATATCCCGTTCACTTACACTATCGATCATAAAATCTCCTTGGGCTCTAGCAGCCTTCAAAGGGTTGGCATCTCCGGGCGAATTCTAATCGACGCGGATTGATCTCACATGAAATCTTTCCACTACGCATATTCAACGAACACAATCCGGCGGCTTCATGCTCCTTGGAGTGAAATCGGCCCATGCGGTTGAGCAGAATCAGACCACCTGTGGCGCCCGAATGAGATCTCCAGAAGGGTGTAGCCCAAACAAATTCACCTCTGTGCGCAGGCAATTTGCGGGTCTGCACGGCCCTTCGGGCATGATTCTGGGCGAGTTCACTGATGCCTTCTCTCGAAGCAAACCACGTCGTTAACGAAGGCTCGCTGCCCGCCACAACGAATGTGCCTCGGATACCGTGTGCCGACCCATCGTGCCTATGTTATCGTCGGCGTCCTTTTCCCACCGCATAAGGAGTATTGCTGTTGATGTCCGCAATGGATGCTGTTTCCCGTAAAGCGTCTTCCTCAGTGTGCGGTGGCGGCCGCGCGTTGGAAAGCGGCCGAAGCGTCGTTCCATGCCGGCTTGTCGGGGGCAAAGCGGGCCCGGAGATAGGTGGTGAGAGCCTTCAGCTGGCTCTCGTCCAGCGTATTGCGGAATGACGGCATCGACATGACTTCGGGTGCCTCGCGCCCTGTCGTCGCGGCGAGGATCGCCGGCGCCTCGACGCCGCCGAGGATCGCCTGGATGACATTGTTGGGCGTATCGGCATGCAGGTTGCTGTTAAGCGCCAGAGATGACAGGACTGTGTTGCCGGCATGGCAGGTAGCACAAGCGCCGTTGAAGATCCGCTCGCCCTTCGGCGAAACCAACGCTGCGTCGCGCGTAGCGCTGTCGCTGGCAGCAATGGCGGTCTGCCTTTGAGCCGCGGCCCTGGCGGGATCGCCGTCCCCGTTGAGGCTGGAAAGATAGTTTGCCATCGCGCGGATATCCGAATCTGGGAGCGGCTGCATGACCTCCACCACATGGGCCATCGGACCGGCGGCACTGCCATGGTCACGCGAATGGCCGCGGCGCAGGTAGTCATAGAAGGCGTCTTCCGTCCAGCCGACGGGCCCCTTGGCCATCGCATTGAGGGCAGGGGCCTGCCAACCATCGACAAAGCCGCCGGACAGGTGGGCGGTTCCCGTCTTTTCGGCACCCAGCGCATTGCGTTCACTGTGGCAGGCGGAGCAGTGGCCAAGCGTCTCCACGAGATAGGCCCCCCGGTTCAAGGTGGCATCACGCGTCTTGTCGTAAGTCATCGGCGACGATTTCAGGAAGAGCGCATTCCATCCGGCCATCATCATCCGGATGCCATAAGGGAATTTGAGCCTCGTCTCTGGCGCCTTTTCGGAGACTGCTGTTTGCGTCATCAAGTATGCATAGAGCGCCTGTAGGTCCGCATCTTCCGCACCGGCAAACGATGTATAGGGATGGGCCGGGTAGAGGTGATGGCCATCGCGGCTGATGCCCTCGCGCATGGCACGCTCGAAGGCCGGATAGGACCAGCCCCCGATACCGTTGGTCACGTCCGGGGTGATATTGGTCGCGTAGACAGTCCCGAAGGCAGTATCGAACCGCCGCCCGCCGGCAAAGGGCGTTCCGTCACTGCCCACATGGCAGACATTGCAGGCGCCGACTGCCGCGGCCAGCCTACCTCGCTCGATGGTGGCGGCGCTGTAGACGTTCGTATCGGGCCTCTCGATGGTGGCGATGGCCGGGCGCCAGGGCGACGCCATCGTCGCCAGGCCGGCGATCGCCGCCACGGCACCAGCCGCAGACAGACCGAAGTTCCACCATCGCTTCTTGGGCGCAGACGTCGTGGTCGGCGCTGCGGACGCATCGCCCCTTAGTGCCGACAGCACCAGCTCCGGTGTCAGCGGCAGTTCGCGGAAACGGATGCCAGTCGCATCGTAGACCGCGTTGGCAATGGCCGAGGCACTGGGGACAGAGGCGGATTCGCCGACACCCAGCGGCGGCTCGTCCTGACGCGGCACCATCAGCACGTCGATATCGGGCAATTCCGGGAAAGTGATCAGCGGATAACCACCCCACTCCTTCGAGGTAACGGCGGTGGAGGAGAATTCGACGCGCTCCTTCAACACGCGGCTGGTCGACTGGATGACGTTGCCATGGATCTGGTGCTTGACGCCGTCGGGATTGATCATCATCCCGGAATCCTGCGCGCACGTTACCTTCGTCACCGCGATCTCGCCGGTCTTGGTGTTGACCGCAACGTCGGCCACCCAGGCAGCCGCCTTGCCGGGGAAGGGACCGTGGATATAGACGGCATAGGCAAAACCCCGCCCGTAGAGCAGGTCCCCTTCGCCACCGAGCGTGCCCCATTTGGTGTGAGGTACCCAATTGGCCCGTTCCGCAAGCGCATGAACCAGGTCGACCGCGCGGGTATCGTGCAGGTAGCGCAGACGGTATTCGATGGGGTCGACTCCGGCCGCGGCCGCAAGCTCGTCGATATAGCATTCATGCGCGAAGATATTCGGCATGGCCGAGACGCCGCGAAACCACGAGGCGCGCGCGATCGGCGGCATGTCGTGCACGGTGACCCGTAGATTGCCGTAGGCATAGGGCGGGATCGCCGTGCGGTCGCCCATCTGGACCACATCCGATACCGGTGGCACCTTGCCTGTCAGGATCAGCGACAGGGTTGGCGCGAGATTGGACGGATAGCGCGTTTCGAAATCATAGGCGGATGGACCGCCTTCCAGATCGAGACCGCCGCGCACGTCCATCACCTGCGCTGCCCCCTTCGGTTCCCATGCATGCTCCTGTTCGCGTGTCAGTTGGACGCGTACGGGCGCCCGGACTGCCCGGGACAGAAGTGCTGCATCGGCGGTGACATCGTCGGCGCAGTTGCGGCCATAGCAGCCGGCCGCCTCCAGACGTTCCACCAGTATCCGATCTTCCGGCATATCCAGGAGCAGCGCCAGATCACGGCGCATCGGAAAGGGATTTTGCGTGCCGGACCAGACGGTCAGTCCGTTATCGCCATAATCCGCCACTGCGCATGACGGACCGATCGAGCCGTGCATCTGGTAGGGCCAGACATAGGTGCGGTTCATCGGCTCGGCACTGCCGTCCAGCGCCATATCGACGTTGCCCCGATCGATCAGCTTGCGCGGGGTTGAGGTGTTGGCGCGTAGCGCCATCTCCGGCGCATTCAGATCCGGCCGTTCCGGCGGAGCGCGCCACACAACAACAAGCGTCTTTGCAGCCTCCATGGCGATTTCTTCGCGCGTTGCGACGACGCCGACGAAATCACCGATGGCCACGACGCCGACGACTCCGTCGATGTGGGCGATCGAGCCTTCATCTATGGAGATCAGACTGTTGCCGACGTGCTCGCCGTGATCGAAACCGGCATAGAGCGGCCGGATGACGCGGCCATGCAGCATGCCGGGCACGCGCACGTCGTGCACGTAGGTCCATTCACCGGTTGCTTTTGCCGGTATGTCCACCCGTGGCAGCGAGACGCCGACGATCCGGTAGGTCGATGCAAGCTTCAGCGCCGCTGTCGCATCGATCGACAGTCGCACATGCTCGCCGGCCACGAGCTCTGCGAAGGTGAGGCTCCAGTTCTCTCCGCCGTCGGCGCGTATGATGCCGTCATGCAGGATGAGATGTTCGACCGCCGTGTTCTTCAGGGCCGCAGCCTTCGCCATCAGATGGTGTCGCGCGGTCGCGGCGGCCTGCCTCAGGGGCACCGCCGTGATCTGGATCGTCTCGCTCGCAATCGTGGCACCTTGGTTAGGCGCCGCAGAAGTCGCTCCCAGCACCATATCCACATGCTCGAAGGGTACGTCCAGTTCCTCCGCGACGATCTGCGCCAGCGATGTGCGGATACCCGTTCCGAGATCGACATGGCCGTTGAAAGCTTTGACGCGACCGTCCCGGTCGATGGCGATGTAGAGCTCGGCCTCGTCGCCCTGGAGTTTGTCCGAAACGACAAGAAGAATGTCGGAGTTCAAGAAATAGGAGGATTTCGGCGCTTCGCGTTGGGTGTTCATGGCGAAACCTCGTTTCGTGCCTCTGCCGATGCGCCGACTGCGCGATCAGCTTTGGCGTAGGCGACGGCGCGGCGTGCCGCAGCGAGTATTTCCATATGGGTGCCACAGCGGCAGAGATGATGCCGAAGAGCTTCACGAATATCGGTTTCGTCAGGCTCGGGGTTGGCTTCCAGCAGCCCGACGATGGCAATGATCATGCCGTTCAGGCAGTATCCGCACTGTGCGGCGGCCTCCTCGATGAAGGCGCGCTGTACGACATGCAGACAGCCAGACTTTGCCAGGCCCTCCAGCGTCGTCACCTGCCTGTTGCCCAACGCCTTCAGCGGCACGGTGCATGAGCGAACGGGCCTGCCATCCACCAGCACCGCGCAGGCGCCGCACTCACCGAGCCCGCAACCATATTTGGGGCCGTTGAGGCAGAGATCGTTTCGGAGAATATAGAGAAGTGGCGTTGCGCCACCCGCTTCGACGGCGATGACGGCGCCGTTGACGTGGAGGGTGAATGAGGCAACCTCTTTCAACAGCCAGCCTCCAAAGCACGGGCTCGGGCCCAAACCGCTCCGCCGATACCCATGCAACCCACTATCCAAAAAAGCGTCTCCTCATTGCGCATCCTAAGCGAAACCCCGTAGGCAACGTCTCCGAGCACGGAGAGGGCGAGGGTGTTTGCATCCCGAGCCTTGGCAATCACGCGGATTGGTGCCTCGATGCGTTCTATTTCGACGATGCCATCTAAGATCTTTCAGCGCCTCGGAGCGCCGATCGTGCATCTTGCGGCTACCAAGGATACCGATGTAGAAGGACATTCCGTCCAGTGCTGCACACAGCACCGGCAGTTCACGGTCGAGATCGTAATGTAGAAGGGCAACCATGTCCTGGTCAGGCAAGGCTTCATCCAGCAGGCTCGAAGCCTCTTCGTGGCGGATGACTGCATAGCCGGTCGAGGCTGCGAGATACGCCGAGCTCTCTGCCCCAATGGAGGTGCCGCTCGGCAAGAGCCGCGGACGCGCATAGGCTCGCAGCAAATGCGCTCCGTCCCAGGTGTTTCGATTTGAGAAGGGTGCGACCTCCAGTGACTGTGCACCTGCACTGTATCGCAGTCCCATGCAACGGCACGCGTTCAGGCCCTCGAGCACGGAATGCAGGCTAAGGTTATCTTGCAACAAGCGGATGGCCAGCATCATACCACCGCCGCACGGCAGGACCATATCGAAAAACCAAGGCCCTTCCCGGAGCCGCACAAACCGGTCGTTCCCGTGCCATAGTCTAAAGAGCCTCCGCAGCCACGGCAGCTTCCGTACAGCCGCCGAACACGTAGCCACAGCAGAGACCCTCCTCGTGAACCGCCATCTGGGCACCAAGCGCGCGCGGCGGCTCAATAATACTGGCCATGCCGATAGTTCCAGCTTTCGAAATTATTCGCCAGAGCCTCCATGATGCGATCAACATCTAGACCTTTACGGATCAATGTGGGGGCAGGCTCAATAGAACGGCATCCACCTTGCTCTGGTACGATTTTTCCGTGTTCATCAACCATCGAAACCATGACACCTTGTTCGTAACGCGATCCAGCTTCCTTTGCCGGCTGGATTGAAGCAACGTAGTCATCAGCTGCGATGACCAAATCCGCCATGGTACCAATACGCGCTCCGATCCCCTCAACCAGCCCTTTATTTCCCTGTCCAGATGGATTAGCAGAGCTCGCGAAGGTCAGTTTTTGCTCAACTTCCCATAGGCGTTGCGCGATTAATTCGGAAGGCGTGCCAAACCGGATGACAAAACAACTTGTTCGGCGGCTGTCCATCACCAAGTCGGCGGCGCCGTCCGGTATGTGCCGAAGCGCCGCCTTTTTCCAGGGCAGAATGCATCCCAACAAAACATCTTCTTTCCAATGCCAAGAATAAAACGCGTCGATCTCTGGAGTCAATTCCGCCAAATCGCGCAGCTGTTCCAACGAACTTACGAGAACGACCCCAGGCTTGTTGAGATTACGTTCTTTCGCAGAAAATTTTCTTCGAAGCCCAGCGCCATCCGATGTCATAATTATGTAACCCACTTTCGTGGGGCTCACAATCATGCCGCCCTCGGCGGTAAGAATATCTATCGCTTCAGGTTGAACAGCACCGTTCCATTGGATTGTTTTTTTTGACATGAAAAATTCCTTTGAAGAGACACCTCAAGAAGTTTTTCGTGCCATATAACCTTGTGAAGTTGCGTTATGTTTTGTTGCGAAATGTTGTTGGCCTTCTGACAAACGCAGAAAAGCCCGGTACAAATTGCTGCGTTTAGCGGTGCATTGACCGTCGGATAAAAATTCCACTGCAGGCTTGTGGAGCGTGCCGATCTGCCGATTATTCTGAATGCGATTATCGAAAAGTTGAAACGGCGGTAGATGTTTTAAAGATAGACATTAGCAGGGTGCGGAAATAGCGCCAATTTTCCCGCCGATCCTCGATAGCTAGCTCGAATACGAGCAGCGACAATGGTTCTTCAGTGGCCTTGTCGGCCCGTTTCGTCGTAATCCGCCCTCTTTAGGCGGATTACGGGCGCGATTAGGCTGTCGCCAGCAGCTTTGGCAGCCTCACCAGATTATAAGCCGTCGCTGTCAGGGTGAACATCCAGCCGACGCGATCCTTTCCACGATGGCGGGTCTTGCGCATTCCGCCGCTGGTCTTGGCCCAACCGAACACTTCCTCGATGCGCTTGCGAATGCGCTGACTGACACCGTAGCCGGGATGATGGGTGGTCCGACCGTCTATGGCCGAGCGTCGGTTCGTCGTGTTCTGGGCGACGTGTGGCGTTACCTTTGCGTCCCGCAAGGCGGCAACGAAGTCGGCCGTATCGTAGGCTTTGTCTGCAGCCAATGTGATGCGATGACGACCATCCATGCTGCCCACCATATCCAATGCTGCCTCGCGCTCGGCGGTGCCGGTCGCATGGGTCAGCGTGGCGGCGACAACCAAGCCGTTCCGGTTTTCCATGGTGACGTGGCCCATATGGCAGAGCCTGGCCGCCTGACCACGGGCCTTCTTATAAAGCCTGGCGTCCGGGTCGGTGGTCGATGCATGGGTTGCGTTGCTGCGCTTGTCGCCGTGGAAATCGCGCTCAGAGTTGCGGCCTTTGGCTTCTGGCGGCTGTTTCCCTTCAGCGCCAGAGCCGCTGCTGTCGGCGTCGCCACCATCTGCGTCGTCCTTGGGCTTGAAGCTCTTCATGCTCGCCCAGGCTTCGATCAAGGTACCGTCCACCGAGAAATGCTCGTCCGACAGCAGCGCTTTCACCCTCGGCTGGCCCAGCAAGGCGGCCAGGAACTTGGCGGCGATGTCGCCCGCCAGGAGGCGTTCGCGGTTCTTGGTGGACACCGTGACGTCCCAGATCGGCGCGTCCATCGACAGGCCGACGAACCAGCGGAACAGCAGATTGTAATCCATCTGCTCCATGAGCTGACGCTCCGAGCCGATCGTGTAGAAGGCCTGCAACAACAAAGCGCGCAGCAGCTTCTCCGGCGGGATCGACGGCCGGCCGATCGATGAATACATCGCCTCGAAATCCGGCGACAGAACTTCCAGCGCTTCGTCTACAATGGCACGGATCGGCCGCAGCGGATGGTTTGCCGGAACGCGGGCTTCGCAGCTCACATAAGAAAATAGTCCCGCTGTCTGGTTGTCACTGCCGCGCATGTCATCCTCCTGCCGAAATCACTCAGCAATGGAATCACGGCAGTACGCTCGCAGCAAGCGCCTTTTTCCGCAGCCTTCTCTATTCGGCGTGTTGAGGTCAAGCACTTCGAGCTATTTCTGCATCGGCATCTAATATCTTTCGCGGTCCACGCTTCTCTCCGGGATCGGCCCCTCGGCCCTCCCACCATAGGATTAGGAGAACAAGGCGGTTCAATCTGTTAGTCGCTCTAGCTGCGATATGCTGCAGTTGAGCAAGGCTGCGGTCGAACTTACCTTGTCCACCGTCCGCGAAGGACATCTTTCCACCGGCTGGCAGAACTCTATTATCTCCCGTTGTTTCCGATTAGGCGGCTTTCGCCACGTCGCTGTCGCGGCTCCACCGGAACTCCGTGCCATCGCTCCACATCCGGTGCATGATCACCGCAAGTCTCCGCGCAAGAGCGACAATGGCCTTTCGAAGACCGCGGCGTTTGGCAACATTCATCGCCCAAGCCTTCAACCAGGACCATTTCTTCACCCGCGTCAGCAACACCTGTGCCGCCTCGTAAAGTAGCCCGCGCATGATCGCATCGCCGCAGGCAGACACGCGGCCAACTCTCTTGCTTTCTCCCGATTGATTGATGACCGGTGTCAGCCCCAAAGCAGGTCCCACCGCTCGGGAGTGCACAAACCGAGCGGGACTGTCGATGGTGCAGATGTAAGCGAGTGAGATCACTGGACCTATTCCGGGTATCGTCATCAACCGCTTGCAGGTGACATCATCCCGGGCGATGTCGAGGACCTTCCGGTGCAGCCGTGAGAACTCGTCCCGGAGTTTTTGGCGGGCGTCAAGCAGGGGAGCGATGATCTCCTTGAGATCGGGAATAGCCTCCAGGAGTTCGTTGATGCGGTTTTCGAATTTACCAACCCTGGCAATGCCCACCTTGAGGCCGAAGTTACGCAGAAGCCCACGAATATCGTTCTCAAATGCGAGCGCCTTCTCCTGGAGCAGCTTACGTGCGGTCAGAAGAGCGCGGCGTTTTTGACTGGTCAGCGTCTTGACGTGCACGGGACGAAAGAGGTTCACCCGCATCATCTGGGCAATACCGCGGGCATCGTTGCGGTCCGTCTTGTTGACCTGCGCTTTGAGAAAGGCTTTCGCATGACGGGTTTCGATGCAGACCGTTGGCAGCTCCGCCTCAACCAGGCCACTATATAACCACTGCGACATCGGACCGGCTTCCAGCCCGATGCGGACAAATTCCCAGCCCAGGCTCTTTAACGCCGCGACCAGATCGTCCGGGTGACTGACGACTTTCATCTCCCGGCAAATCCGACCGGTCTCATCAACGACACATACCGAGGTCTCTTGCAACGAGACGTCAAGGCCTGCAAAATACTGCATGCTGCGCTTCCTTCCATTGTTGTTTGTGGCTGTTCTCACATGACCACGTTTATCATCAACTCGAAGCGCAGCACCTCTTCATCAAACCTGTGATGTCGAGGCAGGGACTCAAGCCGAATATCCTATCTGTTAGAGGCCTGGCTGATGGTGCAAGGGTCCACCTCGTAATTGCGATATCCGCTGAGTTAACGGGACTTCAAAGGAATGTTCGAAGAGCTCGGCTTCGAGATCATAGCACGATCAAACGCGGGTATTGAGCCGTCCGACGAAGATCGGGAAGTGTCCTAGCCAGAAGGTATGGGGAGGTGGCGTAGCTCCGAAGGCGATTGCTCTCCCAGGCCCGGTGTGCGAATCGCAGATCCGGTTGGGCGAGCACCCCGGCCGCCCCTGCAAGCCAGATATCATCCTGATTGTGGCGGCAAAGTGGGTCGCCGCAACATCTCTCAACATAACTAGACCCAACTCAATAATGAGGCATGGCATACCTTTGGACACGGCAGCTTGATTGCCACGCACGAATTAGGAGCGCCGGGAATGAACGATCCAAGGGAGCTTTGTCGTATGTCTTGCATCACTCACCTTCACAGAATTCGGACCAGTCAGTGCCCTTCTTCTGAGGCGAGTTCTGAACTGGATGTCAACGTCCAAGTGTCCCGAACCTAACCATCGTCTTCAGAAAACTCGTCGATGGCCTGTCATGAAGGGACGGTCGTCGGACGCCCGGGCGTTCGTTGGAAGTCACACCCCATTTCTCATCTTTCACCACTTAAAGCGAGATAGTCAGTTGTTTCTCACGGCCCTCCATAAACGCTACGGGGTTGAGCCTCTGCTACAATCCGAAGCCGCTGAATGCGGGCTTGCGTGCCTGGTGATGGTGGCCGGCTTTCACGGTCATCGGATAACTTTGTCAGAACTTCGTCGCCGCCACGCTGCATCCGCAAACGGTACGACTCTGAAAACGCTCATCGCGGTCGCTGACGATCTCGGTCTGACCAGTCGGCCGCTGAAGCTGGAAATGGCAGATATCGGCAAGCTGAAGACACCCTGCATTCTCCACTGGGATATGTCGCACTACGTCGTGCTAACGCATGCATCCGGCCGGTGGGTGGACATCCACGATCCCGCGAGCGGCCAGCGGCGGCTTTCCCTCAACGAAGCATCGAAACATTTTACCGGGATAGCGCTGGAATTCACACCGGCAACCACCTTCCGAAAACGCAAGGTGGTCGAGCGGGTGTGCCTGGCCGACCTTTGGTCCAGGAGCGCCGGCTTCATTCCGAGCCTGCTGCAGATCCTGGCGCTCTCCGCCCTGTTGCAATTCTTTGTTCTGCTGTCGCCGCTCGTCAACCAGATGATTGTCGATGAGGCAATCTCAAAGGGTGATTTCAGTCTCCTGAACGTCATAGTCATCGGCGCGGCATTGCTGCTGTTGGTTCAGAGCGCCACGACCTTGTTGCGCGGATACGTGCAGATGCATTTCAGCACGCTTCTTACCTTTCAGATGCGCGGCAATCTGTTGCGTCATGCCATGCGCCTGCCTGTCCCGTGGTTTGAAAAACGGCGTCTCGGCGATATCCTATCGCGTTTTAATTCCCTTCAGCCGGTTCAGGATCTGCTGACAGGTGGCTTTGTGTCCGGCGCGCTGGACGGGTTAATGGCGATCATCACGCTGGTCGTGATGGTGATCTACGCGCCCTATCTGGCAAGCATTGTGCTGGGCTCGCTGGCGCTGGTCATTTGCATACGCTTGGGGACTTTTCCGTGGCTTCGCAGCCTGACCAACGAGGGTATCCAGTACCAGGCCAAGGTGGATGGTATCCTGCTTGAAACGATCCTTGGTGCGCGGGCATTCAAGCTGTTCGGACGTGAACTGGAACGCCACGGTGTCTGGCAAAATGCCTATGCCGACAGCATCAACAACAATGTACGCGTCCAGAAAATCAGTCTTAAGGGTTCGGCAGGCTTATCCTTCCTGACGGGCGCCGAGATGCTCCTCGTCTTCTATTTCGGAGCCGGCAGCATCATCCGCGGAGAGATGACGCTCGGCATGTTGCTGGCTTTCCTTTCCTATCGGAGCCAGTTCAGCACGGCGGCGTTTTCACTCGTCGACCAGTATTTCAAATTTCGCATGATCGGCCTTCATCTAGAGCGCCTGGCCGATGTCGTGCATCAGGATCCAGAGCCCGCCCTCAATGCCGCAGCCCGGGGGGATCGTCCACTTGCCGGATCACTTCTCGTACGCAACCTCTCCTTTCGCTATGCCGAACGGGAGGCATGGGTTCTGAAGGATGTATCCCTCTCCATAGAGGCGGGGCAGTCCGTCGTCTTTGTGGGCCCTTCTGGCGGCGGCAAGTCTACCCTCTTGAAGTTGTTGATGGGCCTCTATCCGCCGGGTGAGGGCGAGGTGTTTGTGGACGGCCTCCCGCTCGGCGTCTTCGGGATGCGGGCGTACCGAGCCAAGGTCGGTGTGGTGATGCAGGACGACCAGCTTTTTGCGGGGACGATTGCCGACAATATCGCTTTTTTCGATCCTGAGATCGATATCGCTCGGGTCGAGGAGGTTGTCCGGCTTGTTGGCCTTCACGACGAAATCATGTGTATGCCAATGGGCTACATGACCTTGGTGGGAGACCTCGGATCTACGCTGTCAGGTGGGCAGCAGCAGCGAGCTCTCCTGGCGCGTGCGCTGTACCGCAAGCCGTCCATATTGTTTCTCGACGAAGGGACGGCCAATCTGGATGTCCTGTCGGAGCGCCGCCTCATGCAATCGCTGAGCAAGCTCGGAATCACCCAAGTGATGGTCGCCCATCGCCCCGGAGCCATCGAAGGTGCTGCCCGCGCCTTTGCAGTGGAAAACGGCAATATACGCGAGCTAAAGCGCGATGTGCCGGCCCACCCTTTGCAGGTGGTGCCATGAGTACCCTGTTCCGTAGCGAAGCCACTGAACATCGTCGCCGCATTGGCGGGGAGGTGATGATCGCACAACCGGTGAGCCATGGGGTGATGACCACCGTCCTCGGCTGCCTCGTGGTGGTCGGTGCAGCCTATCTCATGACCGGTACCTATGCGCGCAAGGAAACGGTGCAGGGCTACATAGCCCCGACTGGTGGCCTGGCACAGATCTACGCCGCCAAGGGCGGCACGGTAACCCGCGTGCTTGTCCATGAGGGAGATCTGGTCACCCAGGGCCAGCCGATGGTGGAACTGTCGCTGGAGACGACTGGCGCAGACGGCATGGTCGGTGAAAAATTGCGAATTGAGACGCAAGCGCGTATTCAGTCCATCGATACACAGATCAAGGCATCCAACACCCGCTTTGACCAGGAGGAGCGACGTCTGTCTTCCCGTGTCGAAGGGCTGGGCAGCGAACTGGCGAGCCAGGAGCAACGTCTGGAGTCTGAACGCCGGCTGCAAGCCCTGCAAACAGACGATACCGGCCACTACGCCAAGCTCCAGGTCAATGGCGGCGGGACGCGTTTTGAACTATCGCGCCGCCAGCAGCAGATCTTTGCCCAGGAGAGCGTCATCCACGAACTCGAGCGGCAGAAGGAACAGCGGCAAGGCGATCTTGTCGATGCACGCTCGCAATTGGCCAGCCTGCCAGCGGACAGGGACGACAAGCTCGCTCAGCTACAAGGTCTTCGCAGCGAGCTCGAGCAATCCCTTGCGCAATTGAAGGTCAACCGCGCCTATGTGGTCGTCGCGCCGGTGTCCGGCCGAGTTGCGGCGCTACAGGCTCAGCCGGGGCAGACTGCCATCACGCAATCGCCTCTTGCAGCCCTCGTGCCTGCTGGCAGCAACCTCGAAGCCAATCTGCTGGTTCCGCCGCGCTCTGCTGGCCTTATCCAGCCAGGGCAGGAGGTACGGCTGAAGGTCGATGCCTTTCCATATCAACGTTTCGGGACGCTTTTGGGCCATGTCGTTCAGGTCTCCCGCGCAACCTATCGCGAGGGTGAGCTTCTGGCTCCCATCGCCCTTACAGCTCCCGTCTACCGGGTCACAGTCAGCCTCGAGCGCACCAGCATCGCCGCGTATGGCGAAGAGCGTCCGCTGACCCCCGGTACGACCCTAATCGGCGATATCGTCACAGATCGCCGACACTTCACCGACTGGATATTGGACCCTCTGATGGCCATAGGCAGCCGGTGATGACTGAAGGAGGGGAAGGCCAGGCAGGCCACCCCCCAACCCAACCTGAAAGGAGACTAACATGAACAACATCATCGAACTCGACATCGCCCAGCTGGATCTCGTGAGCGGCGGCGCCTCCACGGTCGCTTCCACGGTCACCATCGGTGCTGATGGTGCTGTCAGCGGCAGCTACACCTTCGGTTCGAAGTCAGGCACGTTTTCGGCATCGCTGCCGGCTGAAGTCGTACAGAAGGCTGGAACATTCTCGTTCAGCAACGCATCTGGCGGCTTCAACTTCAATAGCTCGTTTGCTAGCTAAACGTCTCTGATCGCAATAAATCCGGCAGCCGGTTCCCGGCTGCCGGTCCATCCTGGATTGGTCGGGCTGTCGTCGCCCGGCAGGCGATTCACATGGGTTTGACAAGTGCCCAACGCGCGTCAATCCGGGTCGTAGCCACTAACTTCGAGGCCGCTTCCGACCGGCAGCATCACACTGCTGATGCCCGGCTTATGCGGGCTTCATTCCGTCATATTACCGTCGCTACGCATGAACTGCACGGTCCAGTCCCGCACGATCTGAAGGGTGACATTGCCCAGCCGCGCCGCATTCGGGCGGGTGGCTTCATCATAGATCAAGCAAGCGCCAACAGTCGACGCGCCTGGCGGCATGATTGCTGTGACGGGCCAGACGCCGGAGACCTTCCTCGCCCAAAAATTCTCGCGGTGAAATCGCTCTCAGCAAACCTCCAGTCT
The DNA here is from genome assembly GCF_007000325.2 of Rhizobium rhododendri. Lineage (GTDB taxonomy): Bacteria > Pseudomonadota > Alphaproteobacteria > Rhizobiales > Rhizobiaceae > Rhizobium > Rhizobium rhododendri. Next base: position 587,700 of record NZ_CP117268.1, read on the forward strand.
GGAGCAGAGACTATGATCTATTGCCTTCTGGTAAGCCGAAAAGACCAATTTAGTGGGGCGCCGTACTACCGTTATGGTCACCTTTAAGCTGAATGAATTGCTTGCCGCAGATATCAACGTGAATGCCGAAAGCCCAGATCTGTCGCACCGACAAGGGCACCCAAACGCTACGCGCGCCGTCGAGAAAGCTGCAGTAATTGCAAATTGTCGGGGTCTTTTCGCTCTTGATCGAAAAAGAAACTGATGAGTTTCACAACCACCGAATGAGACTTCATATCGGGACTAAATAAAATGAATAGTACCATTAATGCGACGGAGTGATCTCGTGCTAGCACAGGTAAATGCGATGCAGGTCGAAAAGGAAAACGACACTTCTCGCGAACCGCCCGGGGAAGTTTTCAAGCCGTCCAAAAACCCCGAACAGAAGCGTCGCATCAAACGCATCCTTCTGACCGTCGCCATTTTGGCAATGATCGGCGGTGGAATATGGTTCTTACGCTATTGGACGGTCGGCCGGTTCCTGCAGTCCACGAATGACGCGTTCCTTCAGGCCGACCAGACGACAGTGTCGCCAAAGGTCCAGGGATATGTCGAACAGGTGTATGTGGTCGCCAACCAGAAGGTCGCGGTCGGCGATAGGCTTTTGAAGATCGAGCCGCGAAACTATGAGGCTAAAGTCGCCCAAGCACAAGCTGGCGTCGAGTCTTCGAAAGCGGACCTCGCCAGGGCGCAGGCCGAAGCGAAGCGGCAGATATCGTCTGTGGGACAGGCTGAGGCGCAACTCCTGTCAGTCAGGACGCAGGCGCAGTTCGCCCAGAGCCAGGTCGACCGCTATCAGTCGCTTGGCCGCGCCGGCGCGACGTCCAACGAACAGATCGCAACCTACACAAGCCAACGCGACCAGCAGGCCGCGCAGGTCAAGGTGTCCGAGGCGTCTCTGGCGTCTGCAAAGGAGGCCATCAACACCACTGAGGCCGCCGTCAGACAGGCGGAGGCGGCTGTACGGCAATCCGAAGCGCAGCTCGCAACAGTCGAGCTTGATCTCGACGCCACCGAGATCACCGCGCCGATCGCGGGCGTCGTCGGCGACAAGTCGGTAGCCGTCGGGCAATATGTCTCCGCTGGTACGCGATTGATGACGCTCGTTCCGGTCAAAGACATCTACCTCGTTGCCAACTTCAAGGAGACGCAGGTTGAATCGATGCGTGTCGGACAGCCTGCGAGAATCAGCGTGGACGCCATCAGCTCTGGAACCCTCGACGGCGAAGTCGAGAGCTTCTCCCCCGGAACAGGCGCACAATTCGCGCTGATCCCGACCGAGAACGCCACAGGGAATTTCACAAAGATCGTTCAACGCATACCCGTACGCATCAAAATTGAAGCCAATGCGAACCCGCATAATGTGCTAGTCCCCGGTCTCTCTGTCAGTGTCGAGGTGGATACCCACGGCATCACCGATGGCAAAGACAATGCAGTGGAGCTTAGCCAATGAGCCCCACGAAATTGGAGGGGGGAAACAACTCGCCAAAAAAGGCGGACGCTGCGGCATGGACGGCGGTAACCGCGGGTATCGTTGGCGCCCTTATGGCGACGCTGGACGTTTCGATTACCAACTCTGCGCTGCCACAGATACAAGGGGAAATCGGAACTAGCGGATCGGAAGGCACATGGATCGTCACTGCCTATCTTGTCGCGGAGATTGTCATGATCCCGCTTTCGGGCTGGTTTACCAACCTTCTCGGCCTCCGCAGGTTTCTGCTTGTCATGACCTCACTATTCATCTGCTTTTCCATGGTCTGCGGTTTTTCGACCTCGCTTGGCATGATGGTGGCGGGACGCGCGGGCCAGGGGTTCACCGGAGGCGCGATGATACCAACAGCGATGACCATTATCGCCCAGCGGCTTCCCGCCAACCAGCAGTCTATCGGCGTTGCCCTGTTCGGAATTACCGCGATCATGGGACCGATTGCCGGACCTGTTCTTGGCGGATGGCTAACGGAAAACGCCAGCTGGCACTATGCGTTCTTCCTTAACCTCCCCGTAGGCGTCGGCCTGCTTATGCTTCTGACCCTTGGATTGCCGTCTTCAAGGACCAATCTCGAATTGCTTCTTGAAGCGGACTGGCTGGGGATCGTTGGCTTGTCGATGTTTCTAGGGTGCCTGACGGTAGTTCTTGAGGACGGACAGAGAGAAAGCTGGTTCGAGTCGTCGTTGATTGTCCTCTTGACTGGCGTCGCGCTGGGAGGTTTTTGTATGCTTGTCTTGGGCCAGCTTACTGCCGATAGGCCTGTAATCCGCCTGAGCATCCTGTTTCAAAGATCGTTTGGAAGTGTCGTCCTCATGGCGGTCGTCACGGGGGCATCGCTCTATGGAATAACCTATCTCATCCCTCAATTCCTTGCCCGTATTAGTGGATACAACGCGCTTCAATCGGGAATGGTCGTTCTTATCAGCGGCCTGCCAATGCTGGCGATCATTCCGTTCTTCCCGCTTCTGATCAGAACCCTTGACCTCAGGATCGCAATCGCATTCGGGCTGGTCTGCTATTCGGTCAGCTGTTACCTGGACACGAGCCTCACCGCAGCTACCAATGGCGGAGACTTCGGTTTCTCGCAGCTACTGCGAGGGCTCGGGCAGACGTTCACCCTTGTCTTCCTGAACCAGGCGATGACGAGCTCCGTACCTCGCGAGCAGGCGCAGGACGCAGCCGGAATCTACACGGCTGCCCGTAACCTAGGCGGGTCTATCGGACTGGCCGTGATAGGACTCATGCTCGACCGTCAGACTTCGGTTCATACGCAACGTCTAATGGAGAGGGTCACCGCCAATTCAGTTATTGCTCAGGAACGCATCCACCAGTCCGGCAGCGATCCGCAGTCTGTTCAGCTCGCCATTGTGAACATCTTTCAGGTTATTAAGCGTGAGGCCGCCGTCATGGCATTCAACGACATGTTCTATTTTTTTGCCATCGCCCTTCTGGTCATTTTCCCCCTAGTGTTTATCCTAAGACCAATTCAGCGCGGACCCGCCGTGGCGATGCCTCAGCATTGAATTTATGGCCTCAGCATGCCGAGACAGGGGAAGCGAAGCGGCCTTGACCGCTAAGATCCTCGCTGCAACCCAGGTCTGTTACTTGGAAAGGGTTACGAGTGCACGAGCAAGGATGACGTCACTGAACTTGCGAAATGACGACGCTCCACGTCGATCTCGATGCGACCGTCCGCGCGGTTCGGCCGTTCCATGTTCCATGGTGCGACGACAGAGTAGCTAAACAGCGTGGGCGCCTGGGCCTCGGGTTGAAGCGACGGCACAATATGCGTCTGTACCCCGGTGAATGGCTGATGTGTATTTAGAAAAAAAAGGGCCGCGAAACATGTGTTTCGCGGCCTTTTTCGATGCGATTGTTTGGATCAGATCTCTTCGTTGCCTGACAGCAGGATGCAGACAAGCGTGATGAAGGCGGCGATTGCCATGTAGTAGCCGACATAGGCAAGGCCGTAGTTGCTGGCGAGCCAGGTGGCGATAAAGGGTGCCAGCGAGGCGCCGAAGATGCCGGCAAAGTTGAAGGTTATGGAGGCGCCGGTATAGCGCACGGCTACCGGGAACGGTGCTGCCAGAGCTGTGCCGATCGGGCCGTAGGTCATCCCCATCAGCGCCATGCTGACGGCTGCGAAGATGTAGATCTCGGTGAGGCCGCCGGTCAGCAGGGTCTGCAGGAAGAACGAGAAGACACCGATCGCGACCGTCGTGGCAACGAGCACGGTGCGGCGGCCAAAGCGGTCCGACAGCTTGCCGGCGATCGGGCAGAAGATGCCGAAGAACACCGAGGCGACGATCTGCACGAGAAGCGCGTCGAGGAAGCTGATCTTCAGGACCTTGACGTTGTAGGACAGCAGGTAGGCCGTGCCGATGTAAAAGAGCACGAAAGTTGCCAGCGCCACGAAGGTGCCGAGGACCAGGCTGCGCTTGTGGTTCTTCAGGATCTCGACCACGGGAACGGCAACGCGCTCCTTGCGAGCGACGGCTTCGCTGAACTCCGGGGTCTCGGTGATCGACAGACGGACCCAGAGGCCGATGCCGATCAGGACGATCGAGGCGATGAACGGCACGCGCCAGCCCCAGGTGATGAAGTCTTCCTGGGAGATGAAGTGCAGCAGCAGCCAGAAGACGGCCGACGACAGGAACAGGCCGACGGGCGCGCCCAGTTGCGGGAACATGCCGTACCAGGAGCGCTTGCCCTCCGGCGCATTCTCCGTCGCCAGCAGCACCGCGCCGCCCCACTCGCCACCGAGACCGAAGCCCTGGCCGAAGCGGCAGATGGCCAGCAGCAGAGGCGCGGCCACGCCGATCGAGGCGTAGGAGGGCAGGAAGCCGATCAGTACCGTCGAGATGCCCATGGTCATGAGGGCTGCAACGAGCGTCACCTTGCGACCGATGCGGTCACCGTAATGGCCGAACACGATGGCGCCGATCGGACGGGCGAAGAAGGCGATGGAAAAAGTCGCGAATGATTGCAGGACGCCGGTGGTTGGATCGCTGGTCGGAAAGAACAGCGTCGGGAAAACGAGGACGGCAGCCGTCGCGTAAACGTAGAAGTCGAAGAATTCGATGGTGGTGCCGATCAGGCTTGCCAGCAGAACGCGTGACGGCGAATTCAAGGCGGCACTGTTTCGCGACGAGGGAGCCGGCGATAATGGCGATATCGCTTGTTTCATTTTCGTGACCAATCCGGAATGCTAAGTTCAACTTCACGGGCCTTAACGCAATTTAAGGCCCCGTTAGCCTCGGAAGTAAAATTCTTACATGACAATGAGATGACGCGTCTCATAATTTAGTCCGCAGGTTCTGGTCGCATACCGCCAATACCTCAATCGTTTTCGAACGAGGAGCTATCGTATCGACTCTGCCTACGCAGAAAGAAATCTCGCGCAGCAAGTGCTGGGGAAGACGCGAGCCCGGCACAATGTCCGTCCGCTCGTCTACGCCAGGCGCATTGCTTCCTTCCCAAATTCCTTTGTAGATTTCTTCTGCTTTGGCATTCCGGTTGCCTTCAACTCAAGAAAACCTCTTCACTTTTCTGAAGCAAGTCCCGGCGCAGTTTTATCCGTAAAGTGTCTGCAACATTTCGCAATAACAAACGACACACTGCAACAGTTGCAAGGCGCATAATGCCGTTGTGCTTCGCATCGCGTCAAAACATCGATCTAACTCGGTCGCCAAATAGGATCGGGTAGAGGGTTTTAGTCAAAGGTAAGTTTCATGACACGTTATGTCATCGCGTTCACCGCGGCCGCTGCTCTATTCGCTACCGCCGCCGTACCCGCCTTCTCGCAGGTGGTCATCTACGATGGCCAGCCTTCAGATCCCTACTCGGTTGACGGGAACACGGAATCCAACTTTCTAAACTCGTGGAACCGCCATCATGACCATCAGAACCGTTGGTCCGTACAACGGCCCAGCTTTGGACCTGACGACGTTATTACCTTGCTCGAGGATCGTGGTTACCGAGTGAGGGATGTTCAGGATGTCGGCGAACGTTATCTGGTCAAGGCAACCCGTGGCGGCGACAACTTGCTCGTGAGCGTATCGCGGTCGGGCGATATCATGGGTGTCGTCCACGACCAGTACCAGAGATAAGCCATACCGGGTTGTCAATCCAGCGCCCTGTTCAACCGCTTGGGTGAGCCAAAGCTTGCCCTCGACCGTCCAACGCCAAACGAAAGGCATCCAATGTCTACTTCTCGCAGCCGTGACATCATTTCCCGACCGGAGGCAGGCAATGGAGAGTTAATCCGTGTCGAGCGTGTGTGGCAGCATCGCCATGATCTCGATATACGGACCCCAAAGCCGCGACACAATGGTCCAGCGTGGCTCATGCTTGCGGCTGGCGGCCTTATGCTCGGTGCAATATCTGTCGTTGCTTATAGCGATCCGGGTCCGACACACACCCCTTTGTTGCAAGAGGTCACGGCCTCCCATCCCGACGGTCGGGAAGCCGTTGCCGCTTCAACAAGACTTCAGAACATTGTTGATACGGCACGAGCACCAATGACAGCGAGCATCACAGAGACGCAAGCTGCTTCTGCACCTTACACCGTTATTCCGACCCAGCGGCCGGTCTTTGACGGTGTTAGATCTCGTGACCCTGAGAAGATGAACCGTTCGGCGTCCGCCACGACTTCGACCAAAGTCATCCGCTACGATCGATGTAATCCCGGCTGTGACTCCCGAGATCCACTGGTCGCGGGGACAATCCCACCTAGAAATTCTGCACGACCGTCTGTCGGTCCCGTGGAAAGCACAGATTTAGAAAGTTCGAGCGGAGCCGCACAAATCGCGAAAACTGCACTCAATGGTGCCGGTCTTGTCCTCATCCAAACCGCTACTCTGCCATTCACGACTCTGAAATTCGGTCGAGATACGGCGATGAAGATGTCGGAGCAGAACTAGTGCCAATGACTCGATGCTTGCGTCCCAAAGTATGTTGCTGCCGCGGAGGTCACGATGGTTCAGCACCGCAGTTTCCCTTTGAATTTGCTGAGCATGGCGACGTCCAGTAGGTCTAGAATTAGTTTCTTATCGATGCCAGCCTCGCGCAGTTCATGCGCAGCCTCTCACAGTCGTGGGTCCAGTCGAACGGTGGCCTTATGAAGAAGAGCGCGATCGTGGTACTGGCGCAAATTTGGTGGCGCTATGGAAATACGTGACCGGTGGCGTCGTCATCGAGGGCTTTGTGTTGAAGGCAAGCCGAGAACAACTATCGCGAAGTCCGCAACCTCGCCAAATTGCAATCAGCCGACCAGATCATCAGTCCTGGCAGATCCAGGTGAACGACCCGAAGCTCGATAGGGCTCGAATGCCGTTAAACAAAGAATGGGATCGTTCCCCTGAGCCTGGGCCGCGACGCAAGCGAGATCATGGTGTCGTCGACCAGCGCGCCGTATGCGAGGTGGAACCGGCGATGGAAACAACCCGGTCATAAATAGCAGGCCGAGCCTTGACTGCAGACACAAACAACCGAAGGAAGCGTCCCATGGATTATTAAAAGGGCTCGACGCCGAATTCCCCATGTGAGTGAAGAGCGTACCCCGTCGCGTGCAATACTCATGCCCTGCTCGATAAGGTCTGCCGCCTCTCGCCAGGTATCGGCGGAGGAGAGATCGACCGATATTCGTTCGAACTGGGCAATGCTGGTCGAACGCTCCTCGATGATAAGACTACGATCGTCATTGACCGTGACGAGTGTGACCGTCTTTTCGCCGCTCTCATTGATGTCCCGCCCTTGTGGCATACCAGGCATGATCACCCTGCGCTCGCCGGCATGCTGTGCCCGCGCATGGATATGCCCAAGAGCCCAATAGTCAAAACCCCAACCGTGCAGGTCGACCGCCTTGCACGGTGCATAAAGATCGTGACCCGGTGCTCCGGCGAGGCTCGTATGCATGATACCGATGTTGACGGTGTCAGGGGTTGGGCGGTGATATTTCTCGAGGAGGCTTTCCGGGGCTTGAGGCTTTGCAAAGCTCAGGCCGTGCACCGATATAGCTAGATCGCCATGAGTGATGTCGACGGCGTGTGGGCGGCCGCTGAACACGGTCACCGACGGCGGTAGGATCAGCTCCTGGGTAATTCGGGACAGGGCGTCATGATTTCCACGGATCACGAACGTGTTAATGCCAGCCTCGTGCAGCCGCTGCATCTGGCTGGCCAGAAAGCGGGCCGTTTTCATCGAAGTCTGTTCGCCATCATATAGGTCGCCGGCAATAATCAGAGCATTTACCTGTTCGTCAACACACAAGCCGACGATCGCTGTTAAGGCTTGTCGGGTGGCGTCTCCGATCAGCTCGGCAAGGTCACTATTTCGTAGCGCTAATGAGCGTAATGGTGAATCGAGATGGAGGTCGGCCGTATGAATGAATCTGAATGCCATGCCGCAATCTTCTCGGTATTACGGTTCAATTTAAAGTAGCAAACGCCATAAGTTTCTGCTTGAAAATTGGGAAATATTTTTGGCCCTGACGAGGCAGTACTGCAGCCTGCGGGCGGTTCTAGGCGTTAGAAAGTAACGATCGCAATGACAACGCATTTATACCTGCGTGACGGCAATAATCCGCATCAAGGCGGCGAACCTCTCGAGGGAGTGAGGATGCCAAAATAATTTAGGCCCCAGTGGGGCCCAAATTGGTCGTGCTGTATCGCTTTAGACTCCGTAGCCGTCCTGCACGAGGCAATGGATCAAGACTTGTTCCTCGACTTCAGAGTGAGGGGAATATAGATAACCTAGTCGGGCGCGTCAATAGGGATGGCGAGCCTGCAAGGACGGGTTTTTCGGAGTGCAGGTAGATCTAATATGCAGGATCATCATCAGACCGCAAGGCGTCTTTTGCCACAGGGAACTTCAGAAGACATCGTTGAGAAGATTGCGAAATTCATACCTATCGCCAACGACTCGATCCTGCGCGACAGCCTAAAAGAGGCGATCGGCAGGCCCAAGAAGGGTGTGACCGCAATTACTATCGAGGTTGGGGCCTTCATCGACAAGGTCCATAAAGCCTATAATCGGCGTCTAGCGGAGATGGGGCGGCTTTATCCTCTCTTCAATATATTCGAAAGTTCCTTCCGGTCCTTTCTCGCCCACACGATGGATGAAGTGCATGGGTCATCTTACTGGTGGAAGCCGGCCTACGATATTGAGATATTGCGTTCCGATCCACATCATCATAGCGATCCCGGCATTTCGCACATCGGAACCCTTCGCATTAGTTTGGACCTGTCAAATGCCGTCCATGACTTTGCTCGTTCGATTGCAATGAGCAAGGAAGCGCGGATCCTCGTCGATGAAGGAGGCGGGACAATGGATCTAATCCAGTTCACCAAGCTGAACGACCTCGAAAGGCTGATCGGTGCGGACTGGATTAGGATCAAAGATTCTTTTGCCGTAGCGCCATCATTTGGTGTCACAACCTTCCTCAATCAGTTTGAGAAGGTGCGGCATGCGCGAAACAAAATATTTCATCACCGCGACATTAGCGAGAAGGCGGCAATTGTCACCATCGCCGAGGAACTGCTCGACCTGATCGGCGTCCATCTAAAGTCACTCTACGAAGATGCCGCGCATGTAGCGGTTTCTCCCTATCACTTCGTGCAAGATACCGCATCGAGTTATCACTATGCGCTGTCCATCACACGTTACAGCTTTACTGTCACAGCCCACTTTGGTGAGAAGGCTGCAGAGGTGCGCTCCGAGGGTACCTGCAGCGGCGATGCTATCGTGCGCTATCTGCACTCGCTTAAAGCGGCGCGCATCGGTGATCTTCATCAGCTTCAGTCAAAATTGCTAACCGTGAGCTAGCAAATGCACCTCGATATACACGCAGATTCTTTGGGAATGAGTGGAGGTAACAACGCCGCACCAAGGCAATTAATCGGAGCCAATTTCAAGCGTTGGCTGGCTGATAATACGGCGAGCACCTCTCTGATTACCTGCGGCGGGTTTCAATCAGTTTTAATGGGATGGATACAGCACATACGATTCGTCGTGCTGATAGCTACTTATGAAATAGTTGCATTTCCTTAAGCAGTTCGGATTTTAAATAGTGGGTCGCTGGTTCGAATCCTTTCAAGGCGCTGGAACTGACGTCGGGCATTGATGGGCGGCGAAAGATGCCGGATATCTATGCTTCTGGGTTATTTCCGGGGCCCTGGAGTCCGCACATAAAAATTCGTCGATCCACGATCGTCCAGCAAGATTTCGGTCGGCTCCTCGGTGGAAAGCCATAATCGTAGCACGCTGCCATCATCTCTCTCTGGAGCAGCTGATTGGCCGCCGCCAAGAAGAACTTCCTGCTCGCTCTCCGTCAATTCCGCCCAGAAGCCATCGGCGGCAAGAAAAAACGTGCCGCTGACCTTCTCTTCTGCGAGGACGTCTGTGACCATGAACTTCCTGGAACGAAAACTCTGGGTGAGAAAGTGCCTCGTGGGGGATTTTGCGATCGCATCGAGAGGCATGTCCGCCAAGGCGTTTGCGAGGGTATGTGGCGTGACTTGCCAGTGTACCTGGCCGTCGTGCCTGCCAAGAAGGCAATCTCCTGAGTGGAGAACCGTCAAGGAGCCTGTGTCTGTCCCTCACGTGAAAGAAGATAATTCTGGCGGAACCCCTTGGAAACGATTTGCGAAGGGCTTGATGAATCTCCCGAAGCTTGGCTTGCATGAGCTCGTGGCCCCACGCCTCGTCGGTTCCTGGAAACCAGTCGACGACAGCTTCGACGATTGCCCGTGCATATCCCCCGTTGTTGAGCCGTTCGTGGCGCCATCAGCCACGATAGCAAGGAGTTCACCATGTCTCCCCGTGATCCCCGCATGGTCGCGATTGTCGTCGGTGCGTGTTCCTTTTTGGCTCAACCATCGGGCCTTGATTTTCATTGTGCGGGGCCATCCGCACAATGGCTTATCGAGACAAACCTGTCCCGGACGATTTCTACACGACCGGCGGGCCCGCGGATATTGCCATCGAGAAAATCGTCGAAGTCACCTTGATCGAGGAGCGCACGAAACTGTCCGGCGATGAAATTTCGAACCTCGTTGTCGGCCGCCGTGACCTCGGCTAGGAGCTCCTCCCTGCCGTCGACAATCAGGAGGATGTCCTCCGCGTCACGACTCATGATCAAGTCGCCGTTTCCCCTTCCGGCATAGGCCTCGAGCTTTGTCGCAAGAAACATTGGCGGCGTCAGGATCCGGATCGCAAGGTCTACCGAGAGCTGGTAGTGCTGTGCCGTCTCGATTCCACTCGCGTACCATCGATTTCCGAATCCGAGGATAGCCGGATCATCCGGCATGAAGTCGACCGTGAGCTTGCCGAGACGCATGCGGCAGATCACCGCCTCGTCAGCTGCCTCCATGAAGCCCCGGTGTCGAAGCTCTTCCTGGAGCTGTGCCCAGGCGGGAAGGCCTGCCAAGTCAACGATCAGGTCGATGTCGTCAGTGGCACGCACATCCTCAAGCGTGACCGGATCAGTGATGAATAGCGCGGTCGTGCATCCGCCGACGAAGACCAGGCGCGAGCGGAGGTCGTCGCCAAGGGCCGAGGCAACGGCTTTCATCATTTCCAGCAGTTGGGCGCGGATCGCTGTCATTTGCTCATGATCCTTGACTTGAGGTGGTCTGTCGCGAGACCAACTTCCCGCTGGTTCCCGAGGCGGATCGCATCGACCAACGCGAGGTACTCATAGAGTGCGTCGTCCTTCAGGACTGCGTCCGGCACGGTCTTGAAGAGCGGCTCCACCGCCTGCCCCATCTCCCTTCCGTTGGCATAGGGCCAAACGAAGTTGTACGTCCCGCCGCTGATCAGGAGTTCCGTGAGCATAGGTGCGGCGAAGGCGGTCGGTACGCCGCGCTGCATCGGCCCAACTTGAGCGGGGAAGACGAACTTTAGCCCGGTGGTAATGAAGCCGAACAGGTTCCTGCGGCTTGGCCTAGGCTCGTTCTTGCTATTGTCTTTTCGCGCGATGCCTGACGCGACACTGCGCTTAATGGACTGCCCTATTTCGGTCTTGCTGATACCTAGTAGCGCCTCTAGGTTCCGAACGGAATACGGGTCTCCCCCCACGGATTCCGATCGCAACCGATCGATGCCCTTGGTGAGTTCCTGGTCTTGCAGACTTACCAGCTTTAACAAAACGACGATATCTTGGCTCTTCATAAACAGCGTCCTCTGTCCTAGGACTGAGGACAGTTAGCCTGAAGCAATCGGTCCTGTCAATCTGTGGACATCGTGCCTTAGATTAATCGTTTGGAGCAAGAACTCGATGTAGCTCACACCTGCTTGGGCGATTTGATAGATGGTAATGATCGGGGGCAATAATGTTTCCAGATTGATCAAGACCAGATTTCCGGGCGGAGCAAGGCGCCTGGCCAATCTCTCGCTGGAACCGCCCCGAATAATATCTACAAACGCGGGAAAAGCGAAATGGCATTCAGCTCGAGATAATGCGTACATTTCGCGAGAAATTTACGGAACCCTGAACAGCCTTCGGCTTTCGCTAGGGTGATTGCCATCGCTGTTATGACATGATGAAACAAAGGTTGGATGACGACGCGACATGTCGAACCAAGCGAGTTATATAATCTCGACACTTCACCTAAGTATCTGTTCTAACGAGATTTCATTCTGCCAAAATTACTGTTCAACGGTTCGATTCCCATCAAGACCACCTATAGACATCGCCAGTCCCTTGTCGTCGAACCGGTGGACGCGGCTGCGGTCCGGGGTCATGTAGACGGTCTCGCCGGCCTTGACCGGGAATTCGCCGGTACCACGCGCCGTGATGTGGCCGATGCCTTCGACATCGACATGCAGGAACGTATCGGAGCCGAGATGCTCGGCAACGGTGACCTTGCCCTGCCAAACGCCGCTTTCAGTCGACAGCACGATATGCTCGGGCCGAACGCCAACCGTCGGCGCGCCAAATGGTTCTGCATAGACGCCGGTGACGAAATTCATCCTCGGCGAACCGATGAAGCCGGCGACGAAGAGATTTGCCGGGTTTTTGTAAAGCTCCATCGGCGAGCCGACCTGCTCGATGTTGCCGCGGTTGAGAACGACGATCTTGTCTGCCATGGTCATGGCTTCGACCTGGTCGTGGGTCACGTAGACCATGGTGGTCTTCAGCTGCTGGTGCAATTCGCTGATCTCGAGACGCATGTTGACGCGCAGCGATGCATCGAGGTTTGAAAGCGGCTCGTCGAAGAGGAAGGCCGATGGCTGGCGCACGATGGCACGGCCGATGGCGACGCGCTGGCGTTGGCCGCCGGACAGCATGCGCGGTTTGCGGTCGAGATAATCCGTGAGGTTCAGCACGCGAGCGGCTTCGCTCACCTTGCGGTCGATCTCGTCCTTCGACATGCCGGCCATCTTGAGCGGGAAGGCGATATTGCTGCGGACGCTCATATGCGGATAGAGCGCATAGGACTGAAACACCATGGCAAGCCCGCGCTCGGATGGACCGAGGCTCGTGCCGTCCTTGCCATCGATGATGATCTTGCCGCCGGAGACATCTTCGAGACCGGCGATCAGGCGGAGCAGCGTCGACTTGCCGCAACCGGACGGGCCGACGAAAACGACGAATTCGCCGTCCTTGATTTCAAGGTCGATGGAAGGAATGACTTGGGCTTCGCCAAAGACCTTCGAAACCTTCTGAAGGGTAATGCTGCCCATGGTTCTCTCCCAGATATCTTATTTGACCGCGCGGCGCTGAACGCATCAATCAAAATGTTCGGAAACATACGGCGCCGATAACCAATCCCGGTGTTTCAGTCAGCAACCAGCCCGCGGCGTCAGGCCGTCTTTCGCGGCAGCGCTTTGATGATCTTTTCCGCCAACTCCAGATCGTCCAACCCGCCCTGGAGCGGTGTTATCGGGGTTGCCGTGTCATGGATGCAGGCGACGAAGTGCTGCCACTGCTTGCGGAACGCGGTGTCGGGGGTGCCGGGCAATATTCTCTCGCTCGAATTTTCGCCGGACGCCTCGCGAAGGCGCACGGTGGCTGCAGCATTCCTGACATAGGGGTTCTGGAACTCGATGCGCATCTCGTGGGCTTCGCCATGGACTGTCATCCACTCGTCCCACCATTCGTACTGTGCACCGAAGGCAACCTCCAGCAGAGCCGGGACGCGGTCGGGAAAGCCGAGCACGGCCATGATGTGAGTAGGGCCGACCGCTTGCACATAGTCCACCGCTTCTGCGACGCCGAAGGCGCCGCGCAGGACTGCAAGATCGTGACTGCCGAGCATAAGCAGCGTCATGTAGAGATCATGATAAGCAGCATGATCCTCGCCTAGGAAGCGTCGGACGTCAGAGGCGACATCCGACTGCGTCTTGGCGATCAGAGCCGTGTCGACGTCCTTGCCCCGAACTTGGGTATAAAGTTGCTGGTAGCGATCGAAACGACCGGCAAAGTCGTGCATGTGGATCATCTTCGGCCGACCGATCCGGGCAAGCTGCTCGAGGCCGATCCGGTAGCCCGGATCATAGAGCTTCATGTAGCCGACGATGGCGACAAGCCCGCTGGCTTCAGCCGCCGCGACAAGCGGGCGGGCCTCTTCCGCGGTGAAGGCCAAGGGTTTTTCAACTATAATATGCTTACCGGCTGCGATGGCCGCCGATACTACAGGGCCATGATCGTAGGTGCAGATGACTACCGCGTCGACGGTCGGGTCGTTCAAAAGGTCGCGATAGTCCCGGTAACGTGCCGCCACGCCGTACTGCGTTCCGAGCGTATCCAGCACCGTCTGAGACAAGTCGCAGATCGCGGCGATCTTCAGCGTTGTGAGTTCCTGGAGAATCGGCAGGTGCATGAGCTGGGCGATCTCGCCGCAACCGATGACGCCGACGCCGATAGGAACTTTGGAAGAAGGTGAGCTCATTGATATGGACTTTCTCTCAGGACTTGACGGCGCCGGCGGTCAGACCGGCGATGAACTGCCGCTGCATCAGCACAAAGACGGCGATCACCGGCAGGGTTGTGATCGTCAGGGCGGCAAAATAGAGATTCCACATCGAGCCGTATTGCTGGAAGAATGCCACAAGCCCAAGCGGAATGGTCTGTACTGCAGGCTCACGCAGAAGCAGGAAGGAGAGGAAGAAGTCGTTCCAGATCTCGATGAAGCCGAAGATGATCACCAGCGCCAGGCCGGGGCGCACCAGCGGTAGCATGATCAACCAAAGGATCTGAAGGCGGTTCGCACCATCCATGCGCCCCGCATCCTCGAGTTCAATCGGGAGCGACAGGAAGAAGCTGCGTAGGATGAAGATGGACAGCGGCAGATTAGCTGCCGCATGAATAAGCGCCACGCCCAGACGGCTGTTGATCAAGCCCAGATCGCGCGCTGTCATGAACAGCGGAATGGCCATGACCTGCGGCGGCACGAGCATCGCCGAGACAATCAGCGCGAGGATGAGGTTGCGTCCGCGAAATGTCAGCCGTGACAGGGCATAGGCAGCAGGCGTCGCTGCCATCAGCACCACCACAAGTGCGACACCGGTGACAATGATGCTGTTAAGGATGCGGTCGCCCATCCCGGAGACGCGCCAGGCCTCGACATAATTTTGCCAGATGAAACTGGATGGAGGTCCCCAGACATTGGCGATCACCTCGTCTTTGGTCTTGAATGAGCCGAACAGCACCCACACCAGGGGATAGAGCGTTTCCACCAAAACGATGGCCAGTACACCATAGACAAAGACCAGTTCGGCGACCGACCGACCGGCAAGGCGCTCCCTCCAGCGCAGATGCCGCGTCCGTCTTCGGCTTTCGCCATCGATATCGGGAGAAATGGCTGGATCGAGGGTCATGGTCACATGTCCACCTTTGCGCGGCGCATTAGTCCGAGAAGTGCGACGCAGCCCAGTGCTACGATCAGGAATAGCGCATAGCCCATGGCACTGGCGTAGCCCATATTGCCATCCTGGAAAGCGGTTTTGACCATCAGCGTCATGACGACCTCCGTGGCATGATTTGGTCCGCCCTGCGTCAGAACCTGAACAATGTCGAAGTTGCGCACGAAGGCTCCGGAGAGACCAAGGATCACGTTAATCAGAACGACCGGCATCATCAACGGCAGGGTCAGGTGACGAAAGCGAGAAAATGCCTTGGCGCCATCCATGCGGGCCGCCTCGTAGAGCTCCTGCGGTATCGTCTGCAGTCCGGCAAGATAGATCACCGCATGGAAGCCGAGCCATTTCCAGATATCGACCGCGACGATCGAGTAGAGCGCGATATCCGCATCGCCGAGCCACGACTGCTTAAGCCAGGAAAGGCCGACCAGATCGAGTGCGGCATTGAGAAGGCCGAAAACCGGATTGTAGATCCACGACCAGAGCAACCCGGTTGCCGCGAAAGATAGGGTGACGGGAATGAACACGGCTGCGCGGATTGGTCCGCGCAGAAAAATCGCTCTATCGAGCAGCATAGCCAGGCCTAGACCGAGCGTATTCTTGAAGATCAGGATCAGAACGACGAAGATCAGGTTGTTCTCGATAGCGCCGAGAAACACGTGGTCGTGCAGCAGTCTGAGGTAATTGGTCAGACCGACGAAAGTCGGATTGGAAAAACCATCCCAGCGCGTCAGGCTGATCCACAGGCCCCGAAAGAATGGCCAAATGAAGAACAGCCCGAGCAGCGCCACTGCCGGCACCAGCATCAATGTCGCCACGATCGGGTCGCTGTCGAGCCGGATGCGTCGTTTGGGCGAGGTGGCCACGGCGCTTCTTCCTCAGCCCTTGAGGGGGTTGAGAGAAAGGCCGAGCGTTTCCGTGAGGTAGGCGATGCTCTCGATGGCGCTCTGCTCGGCGGTCTTCTGCGAGGCATCCAGCTCGACGATGGCGAGGCCGTCATAGTCGGCGTCGATCAGGACGTCGGCCAATCCGGGCAAATCGACGACCCCGGCGCCCAACTCGCAGAAAGCAGCGTAGCGCTCCGGGCCGACGAGGCTGTCGTCGACCTTGGTGTCCTTGAGATGCATGTAGCGCACCGCCGACACATAGGTCTTTAGCGCGTCCACCGGATCGGAGTGCGTCTGGGCTAGGTGGGCGGGGTCGATGCAAAGGCCGGCGTGTCGCGTATCCAGCTCGTCCATCATCCGGTCGAGCTGATCGCGACGCTCGATGAAGGTGTCGAGATGCGGATGATAGACCGTGGCGATGCCGAGATCGGCCGTTCGCCGCCCGATATCCTCGAGGGCTCGGCAAAACGCCTTGTAGTCATCCGCTGTGTGCTTGTTGCCCGATGCCTCGGATGGCCCGCCGCCGAGCACGAGAACCGGTGCACCGAAGCCTTTCAGAATGCGAGCGAGCGAGATCAGGCAACCGCGTTCGTATTCCCACAGCACCGGGTTGACGAAGGTGGCATTGACATAGAGCGACGACAGCCCGATGCCGAGATCGCTTTGCGCCTCGGATAGAAGCGCATAACGGCGCAAAATGTCGGTATCGGTGGTCACGCCGGGAGGGGCAAGGTTGCCGAGCTGCATGTATTTCCGGGCGAACTGATCGGACAGGCTGGTGAAAGCGAGGATCTCGAACCAGTTGAAACCTTGACCGGCTAGAAATTCAAGCGCGGGCCGCAGAGGCTGACCGGTGAGGTCCCAGCTGTTGAGATGATAACCGATGGAAAAACGCTGTCTGGCGGAACGGGTCATGGCCTGGGCCTTTCGTGCTAAGGCGGATAGGCTCGTCACTGCGACGAGAGTGTGCGTAGATGCGCAACGGCGCCGTGTCAGGCCGCGGCTGCAGGAAGAGGGCGGCGGCGCGAAGAGATCCCGCGCCGTTCGCATGCTCGGGACGTGTGTCAGTCCTTCGGCGGCCAGTTGCCGTCATCCACCAGTTGCTTGAAGGCCGCCTCGACACTCTTTGCCGCGTCCTGGGGCGTCGTGGTGCCGCCTACGACGCCGGCGATACCCGATGCCACGGCGCTCGTGACTTCGCTCGGCCAGACCCAGTCGAGGAATTTGACAGTATCGGGGAACGTGTTCGCGCGCAGTTCCTTGGCATAGGGTTCGTCAACGCCATCGACACCCTTGATCGATGTGGCGATCGGCTGGTCTGCGTCCAGATAGATTTTTGCGATATCAGGCTTTGTCAGATAGGCAATGAAGTCGAGTGCAGGCTTGACCTTTTCGTCCGGAATGGAGGCGCTAAGGCACATGCCGTTGTCGGCGCCGCCGCCATGCTTAGGCGCCCCGGGCGTTCCAGGCATCTTCGGGAAGGGGAAGACGCCCCAGGTAAAGTTCTTGACGCTATCCTTTAGGGACGGAACTTCCCAAGTGCCGCCATAATACATCGCGCTCTTGCCGCTGGCGAAAGCGGCCCTCATGCCCTCCATGTCGACGGAAAGCGAATCCTTGGACAGAATGCCGTCGTCTGTCCATTGCTTGATCAACTGAAAGGCTTCGATGCTCTTGGCATCATCGAACGGTTCATTGCCTTCGAGTTGCTGTTGGGTGAGGCTCACCGCGTCGCCGCTCGATTGAGACAGGGTCTCGAAATACCACATCGGCCACATGACCGAATTGGCGCCCTGGTGCAGAAGCGGGATGACGCCGGCTGCCTTGAGCTTCGGCACCGCCGCCTTGAGGTCTTCATAGGTCGGAGGCGTCGGAATGCCGAGCTTCTTGAACAGACCGACATTGTAGAAGATCGTGGATGTTGACAGCGAACTGATCGGCACGCCGTAGATCTTGCCGTTGACCGTAAATGCTCCAAAGCTGGTGGCGTCGACATTGGCGGCGAACGGCTTCACATCGTCGGTTATCGGCTTCAGCAGACCGCGGCGTACATAGGCTCCATTGACCCAGAAGGCCGAGCAGGCAACCAGATCCATTTCCTGGCCCGACAGCTTGGCGGTCATCATACGCTGCAGCGAACCGGCTTGCGGCCCCTGCGCATCCCATTCGATGCTGGCTACTTCCGGATGCGCCTTGAGGAATCCGGAGATGATTTCGTCGCGGATCTTGGTCTGGACCTCAGGTTTTTCTCGAGGCGCCAAAACGTCAAGGGAGGAGCCGCCGAATACTTTCAGCGTGACGCCCGCCGCCTCGGCGGATATCGGAAGAGCAATAGCGGAAAGGCTGAGGGTGACGCTAAGGATACGCGCCGTCAACTTCCGATTTCGGTGCGTCATAAAATAGGAGGAATGCAAAGAAGTCAGCATGATAGAACCCCTTTTTTGCTTTATTTCGATGCCTTTGCATCTCGACCATATCGTTGATGGTCATACAAATAAGGATCAAGCGTTTGCACTTGTCAAGCACTTCGAAGCTAAGATTTTTATCGATGTGCAAGCCTTTGGCGATTCGCATGTCAGCTTGCAAGAATCCACGCGCGCCGCTACCGCCGCTGCTCTTCAGACTCGTTCGATTGTCAACGATATTTCAAGGCGTTGCCAGGATCAATCGTGCTGCTGCCATGCTGGCATGCGCTGCTTGATTTCACTCTGCGTCCGTCAGTTTTCCAAGCAGCTTGACAAAAGTTGATCGCTCTCGCGACGACAGCGGCGCCAAAAATTGCTCCACGGAGTCGATGCTGAGCTTAAGCAGCGGCAGGGTGTATTCGATGCCCACAGGCGTCAGGCTTAGCACGGACAGCCTTTGGTCGGTGCTGGACGGCGAGCTTTGCACGAGGCCGCTCTCCATCAGCTTGCGTACGACAATGCTGATGGTCGAGCGATCCATCGCGGTGATGCGACCGAGATGGTTTTGCGACAATTCGCCGTGTTTAAGCAGCGTTGCAAGGGCTGCGTGCTGGGTCGGCGTCAGATCGTAGCCTGTCATGGCATTCTGGAAGCAGGTCGTCGCGCGCTGATGGGCGCGACGGATCATATGGGCCGGATGGGTATCGAGATCGTAGCCCGACGCATCGTAAAGCGCCGCGATCTCCTGCGGTGAATGGGGCTGCGGCGCATTTGCGCTCGTCTTGTCATTCCTTACCGATGCCATCCGCGATCCTCCTCCGTCATGCACATCACGACCAACTCTGTCGATGGAATAGCCATCAAAAGCCGTTTCTGTGAAGAGCGCTACAGCAAGAACCCGGCAATTGAAATCGAGAATTGCGATCTATCGAAATATGAAAATGGCTTATTGACAAAGGCCAGCAATTAGATTGGATTGTATGAGTATCAACGAGTTTTGCAGCCGGATGGGCGCAAACTTCTCGAGTTGGCCATTCAATTTCTGTGGCCGGAGCGGAGATTGTCGTCGCCGCGCCGGAAGGAAGTCGTGCATGGAAGTCATTGATGTCGGATCGAACATTTTACTGGGGTGCGTTCTTGCGACCGCTGTGGTGAGCCACTGCCAGATCGCGGGCCTGGAAGTGCAAGGCCCTACCTGCAACGGCGCGTAGACTGCCGTCGCCGATTTCCATTCTCATTCCAATACGACCAGTCAGGGGGGCCTATGGCACCGGGAGCGAATACCTTGAATGACCGGATTGTCGCCGGGATCGATGTTGGCGGCACCTTTACCGACCTGATCATCATAGATGAGAAGGCGGGCAAGGTCGTCTTGGCGAAAACCCCGTCAACGCCGGGGGACCAGTCTAAGGGCGTGTTGAATGCGTTGGCGCAGGCGGGCTATCCCATCGCGAAAATCGACATGATCGTGCATGGTACAACGGTGACGACCAACGCGCTGCTGCAGCGCCGCATCGCGAAGGTCGGAATGATCACCACCCGTGGATTTCGCGACGTCATCGAGCTCGGCCGCCGCACCCGTCCGACGCCCTATGGCCTGTTCGGGACCTTCGTGCCGCTCATTCCCCGCGACCTGCGTCTCGAAGTTGATGAGCGGATGGAGGCCAGCGGCAAGATCCGCGTACAGCTCGACGAGGAGCAACTGCGCGATGCCATCGTCACCCTGATTGACGCCGGCTGCGAGTCTCTGGTCATCCATTTCCTGCATTCCTACAAGAACCCGGTCCACGAACAGCGTGCAGTGGAAATCGCCAACTCCCTGTGGCCGAATGTCTATGTGACGAGCGGCCACGCCCTGCTGTCCGAAGCCCGTGAGTTCGAGCGCGGGGTGACGGCCTCGGTGAACGCCGCAGTCCAGCCGGTGCTGGAACGCTACCTGCAAGGTCTGCGCACGGCGCTGCAGGACAGCGGATATGACAGGGATCTGCTAGTCATGAACGGCAATGGCGGGACGATCTCGTCACGTCTCGTGACCCGGGAAGCCGCCAAGACTGTCATGTCGGGTCCAGCGTCCGGCGTCATCGCCGCCGCCTACACCGCCAAGCGCGCCGGCTATGACCGGTTGATCACCTATGACATGGGTGGCACGTCGACAGACGTGGCGCTGATCCGCGACAACAAGCCACTAGTGTCCAACGAGATCGATATCGAATATGCGATGCCGATCCATGTGCCGATGGTCGATGTCCATACGGTCGGCGCCGGTGGCGGTTCGATTGCCGCCGTCAATGACGCAGGGCTGCTGCAGGTCGGGCCACAGAGTGCGGGCTCCTGGCCGGGGCCGATGTGCTACGGTCGCGGCGGTACGCGGCCGACCATTTCCGATGCCAATCTACTGCTTGGCCGCTTGAGCGTGAAGAAGCTTCTCGCGGTGGATCAGCCTGTCTCGGTGGAGCGGATCGCTAGTGCTTTTGCAGCCGAGGTGGGCGGCAAACTCGAGCTTGATGCCATAGAGGCCGCTGAAGCAGTGGTCGAGATCGCCAATCTCAAGATGGCCGGCGCCATCAGGATGGTGTCTGTCGACAGGGGTAACGATCCGCGCGATTTCGTACTGTTTGCCTTCGGTGGTGCCGGTCCGCTACACGCCTCGGCGATTGCCCGCGAGCTTTCCATCCCGAAAGTATTCGTGCCGGCAAGGCCGGGCCTGACCAATGCCATCGGCTGTGTCGTCGCAGATCTTCGCCACGACTACGTGACGACGGTCAACCGCTTGGTTGTCGAGACCGATCCGGCACTGATCGACGAGCTGGTCGAAAGCCGGACGGCCATGGGACTGCAGGCGATTGGCAGGGAAGCCGTCAAGCCGGTTCAGATCGTCGTCGAGCACAGCGCCGACATGCAGTTCTCCGGTCAGACGCATCTGATCCGCGTCAAGCTGCCGGAGGGCGCCGCAGACATGCAGACAATGCAGCTGCTGTTCGAGGAAGCCTATTACGATCGCTTCCGCGTGCGCCTTCCGGAAGTCCGGGCAAGAATCGTCAGCATCAACACCTCGGTCATCGGCATCCGCCGTGAGGTCAGCCTAGAGAACCTAATCCCCATGGCAGGAAGAGCGGCGACAGTGGAAGAGGCACTGGTGGAAACGCGGCCGGTCCGTTTTGGCGGCGCATGGCGCCAGACGCCGGTTTACGGGCGTGAGAAGTTGCCGATTGACGCTCGGATCGAGGGTCCGGCCATCCTTGAGCAGCTCGATGCCACAACCGTCATCAATCCCGGCGATGTCGCTGAAGGCGACGCGCAAGGCAATATAATCATCACCGTGGGGCAACGAGCATGAGCGGTATCAACGCCATCACCCTGACTGTCATCCAGGCCGGGCTGCAGCAGGTTTGTGACGAGATGGATCATACCTTTTCGCGCGCGGCCTTCTCGCCGATCATTTCCGAAGCTGATGACCGTTCCGATGGCATCTATGCCGCCGACGACGGCTCGTTGATCGCCCAGGGCATCGGTGGCCTTCCGGTCTTCGTCGGTACCATGCAGGCATCGACAAAGACGATCATCGAGTTCATCCGCGACGGCCGTTGTCTGCCGCCGGAGGAGCACGACATCTATGTGGTCAACGATCCCTACCTTGGCGGCACGCACCTCATGGACGTCCGCTTCGCGATGCCCTTCTACCGCAACGGCAAGATCTTCTGCTGGCTCTCCAACATCGGCCACTGGCCGGACATCGGCGGTGCTGTGCCTGGGGGGTTTTCCGCGTCGGCGACATCCGTCGAGCAGGAAGGTCTGCGTCTGCCTCCCGTGAAACTCTTCAAGAAGGGTATGCTCGATTCGGAGATTTATGCGATCATCTGCTCCAACATCCGCATCGCCGATCAAAGGATAGGTGACATCCGGGCGCAGGCCGCAGCCTTGCGGGTCGGTTCCGAGCGCCTGCATGCACTGCTCGATCGCTATGGCGATCAAACGGTGATCGATGCGATAGCCGAATTGCGCGTTCGCTCTGCCGCGCAGATGCGCGCCTCTATCCGCAGGATCGCCACCGGCACCTATCGCGGCGCCGCCTTTATCGATTCCGATGGTATCGTCAACGAGCCGCTGAAGATTTCGCTGCTGGTCACCAAGACCGACGACGACACGCTGATTTTTGACTTCGAAGGATCAAGCCCACCTTGCAAGGGCCCGATGAATTGCGTTCTGGCGACGACGCATTCCTCGGTGTATCTGGCGATCCGTCACATCTTTCCGGACATTCCCTTGAGTGCGGGCGCCTTCGAGCCGCTGATCATCAAGGATCCGGCCGGAACCTTTCTGCACGCGAAATACCCGCGGCCGGTCTCGGGCTGTGCGGCAGAAGTTTCCCAACGCATTGCTGAAGCCGTGTTCTCGGCGCTAGTGCACGCGCTGCCCGAGCTGGTGACAGCAGCGCCTGCCGGCTCGAGCGGCAATTTCGCCCTCGGCGGCCACGATCCGGAGGTCGGTCGCGACTATGTCATGTACCAGATTTCGGGCGGTGGCTATGGCGGCAACATCGCCGGCGACGGGCTGACGAATGGCTGCTCGACGATCGGGATTTCCAAGTCGCCGCCCGTTGAAATCACCGAACAGGTCTTCCCGGTGCTGTTTACTGAATATTCTCTGCGCGAGGCCTCCGGCGGTGCCGGCAAGACCCGCGGCGGCTTTGGCCTGACCTACGAGGTAGAATTGCTGCGCGGCGAGGCTAGCGCCTCCTTCGTGATGGATCACGGACGCGTCGGACCGCAGGGCGTCCTCGGCGGTCGCGATGGCGAACCAGGCAGCATCGTCGTCATCCGGAACGGCGTCGAATATCGACCGCCGCACATCACCAAGGAGCAGGACATTGCGCTGCGCAAGGGAGACCGCGTGCGTGTGGAGACACCCGGCGGCGGTGGCTACGGATCGCCATTCGAGCGTGATGTCGCCGATGTGCTGACTGATGTCGGACTTGGCTACTACAGCATAGAAGACGTGCGGAAGCTGTTTCGGGTGGTCATCGACCCCTCGACCGGAAAAGTCGTTGCCGACGAGACAGAGGCACTTCGCAACCCGACCCGCCACGTCGCCTGACAGGATCAGAAACAGGAGAAAATTGAATGCTGCCCGTCGAAGTTCGCAAATTCTACCTTCAGATCGAGGAGATCTTCCATGACGGTGGCCCGGTGGCCGACACGCCGCCGCGGCGCGGCGTCATCATGGCGGTCGTCGCAAATCCGTTCGCCGGCGGATATGTCGAGGATATTACCGGCTACATGGACACGCTGAAGCCTCTTGGCCTCGATATGGCACAGCGCCTGCTGGCAGCGCTTGGCGGTGATGTCGCGGTTATCGAGGGTTACGGCAAAGGCTCGATCGTCGGTGAGGCCGGTGAGCTGGAGCACGGCGCCCTTTGGCATGTGCCTGGCGGTTATTCGATGCGTGAGGTTCTGGGCAACGCGAAGGCAATCGTCCCTTCGGCCAAGAAGGTCGGCGGGCTGGGAGCAAGGCTCGACGTGCCGATCACTCACATCAATGCCTCCTATGTCCGGAGCCACTTTGACGCAATCGAAGTAGGCATCCCGGACGCCCCGAAGCGCAATGAGATCGTCTTCGTCCTTGCCATGACGACGGGTCCCCGGGTTCATTCGCGGCTTGGCGGCTTGGCAGTTGCCGACATCAAGGGCGAGGATGGGCTGCGATGAACCTTGAGATCAGGCGGATCGTCACCTTCGTCGAGGAGACGCTGAGCGAGCAGGGGCAAGTGGTACAGCCGCCCGTCCGGCGCGCGGTTGCTGCCGCGGTTGTCAAAAATCCCTATGCCGGCGCCTTCGTCGCCGACCTATCTCCGCTCTATGACCTGGCGACGCCGC